>NZ_JARWLA010000005.1:0-350990 GCF_047445805.1 Rhizobium sp. BR 314
GATCAACGAGATCAACGAGGCGATCCAGCAGCTCGACAAGGTGACGCAGCAGAACGCCGGCGCTTCCGAAGAGATGTCGGCAACCTCGGAAGAACTCGCCGCTCAAGCCGAAGAGCTGCAGGCCTCCATCGCCTTCTTCAAGGTCGATCAGGCCAATGCCCGCAAGACCCAGCCGGCGCACAATCCCATCCATCATGCGCTGGGTGCGGCCAAGGCCAAGCCAGCCGCCAGGGCGCCGGTTGCCAAGGCACCTGCCGCGCGTGCCGACAACAGTGTCGCCGCCCAGCAGGCCCGCCTCAAGGGCTTCACCCTCGACATGTCCATGGGCGGACCGGACGCCGACGACAACGACTTCAAGGAGAGCGCATAAATGGTTGCGACCAGCACGGAAGCTCAATATGTGACGTTCGGCCTCAGCGAAGAATGCTTCGCCGTTCCGGTCGAGGTGGTCCGGGAGATCCTGGATCACCAGGATGCCTTTCGCATTCCGCATGGGCCGGATTATCTCCTCGGCCTGCGCGATGTGCGAGGTCAGGGCGTGCCGGTCATCGACCTACGCCTTCGGCTTGGCATGTCGGCCACAGCCAAGACGCCACATACGCGCATTCTCGTGATCGACATTCCGATTGCGGAGAAGGTGCTGACGCTCGGTCTGGTCGCCGATCGTGTTTTCGAGGTGACCTCGTTCAAGCATCAGGCGATCGAAAGCGCCCCCGATATCGGGGTGCGCTGGTCTTCCGAATATATTGCAGGCGTGGTGCGCCGTGAAAACGATTTCGTCGTCATCATCGACCTCGCCAAGCTGTTCTCGTCCTCCGACAAGGTGTCGCTGATGGGTGTTGGCGTGGGTCGAAACGCTTCAGAATTTGCCGCCGTTTGAGTGAGACGTAACGTGCCAGCGCAGGATGCAAGAGACTACATGGACAACGGGCTGAGCCGGCGGAACTTCGACCAGCTCGCCCGCTATATCTATGATTACAGCGGCATCAAGATGCCCCCGGCCAAGCGCACTATGCTGGAGGGCCGCTTGAGACGGCGGCTGAGGGCGACCGGCATCGTCGACCTCGACGACTACTGCGACTATCTCTTCAAGCACGGCGGCATCGACCGAGAGGCCATTCACCTCATCGATGCCGTTACCACCAACAAGACGGATTTCTTCCGCGAGCCGAAGCACTTCGAACACCTCGAACGGTCCGCATTGCCCGAACTCATGGCGGCTGGCCACAATCGCCTGCGCATCTGGAGCGCCGCCTGCTCCGTCGGTGCCGAACCCTATACAATCGCCATGGTGCTGGAGGATTATCGCGAGGCTCGCGGTGCTCCGGACTACAGCATCCTCGCCACAGACCTGTCCACCGACGTTCTTAAGGCAGCGCGCAAGGGCATCTATCCAGTCGGGATGATCGATCCGGTCGATCATCAGAAGCGTACCCGCTACGTCATGGAGTCGCGCGATCCGCAGCGCGGCGAAGTTCGCATCCATCCCAAGCTGCGCGCGAAGATCGGCTTTGGCCGTCTCAACCTGATGGACCGCGCCTACGAGATCGGCGACAAGGTTCATATCGTCTTCTGCCGCAACGTCCTGATCTATTTCGACAAGCCGACCCAGGAAAAAGTGCTGGCGCGGCTCTGCGACAAGCTGGTGACCGGGGGCTTCCTTTATGTCGGCCATTCCGAGACGATCAGCGGGCTGAACCTGCCGGTGAAACAGGTTGCCAACACCGTGTTCAGGAAGGTGTGAGGCCATGGCCAAGAAGATCCGCGTACTCATCGTCGACGATTCCGCCAGCGTGCGTCAGGTCATGACACAGGTATTGTCGGCAGATCCGGATATCGAGGTGATGGGTGCCGCGGCCGATCCCTTTATGGCTGCGAAGAAGATTCAGGAAGAAATTCCCGACGTCATCACGCTCGATGTCGAAATGCCGCGCATGGATGGCATTACCTTCCTCCGAAAGCTGATGACGCAGCGCCCTATTCCGGTCGTCATGTGCTCCTCCTTGACCGAGGCCGGTTCGGAGACGCTGATGCAGGCTTTGGAAGCCGGCGCCGTCGATATCATCCTGAAGCCCAAGATCGCCGCCGCCGACCATCTGGCGGAGACGGGGGCAATGATCCGGGAAGCGGTGAAAGGTGCTGCCGCAGCCCGGCTGGGAACGGCACGTAAACGCGTGATCGCGTCGACTGAGCCGACGGCCAAGCTGACGGCCGATGTCGTACTTCCCCCGCCCACCGGCCGGGCCATGGCGAAAACCACTGAAATGGTTGTCTGTGTGGGGGCCTCCACGGGCGGCACGGAAGCGCTTCGCGAATTGCTTACTGCCCTGCCGGCCAACACGCCCGGAATGGTCATCGTGCAGCACATGCCGGAAAAATTCACCGCGGCTTTCGCAAAGCGCCTGAATAGCCTGTGCGAAGTGGAGGTCAAGGAAGCCGAACACGGCGATCCCGTGCTGCGCGGCCATGTGCTCATCGCTCCCGGCGGCAAGCATATGCTGCTCGAGCGGCAGGGCGCGCGCTATGTCGTCGCGATCAAGGACGGTCCCCTCGTTTCCCGGCATCGGCCCTCTGTGGACGTGCTCTTCCGTTCTGCCGCACGATCTGCGGCCGGGAACGCCATGGGCGTCATTATGACCGGCATGGGCGACGATGGCGCACGCGGCATGAAAGAGATGCATGACGCAGGCGCCTTCACTGTCGCCCAGGACGAGGAAACATCCGTCGTCTTCGGCATGCCCAAAGAAGCGATCGCCCATGGCGGCGTCGACCGGACGGTGTCGCTGGATCATATCGCCCGCGAAATCCTGGCCGCCGACAAGCGGCATTGACCGACGACCAAGGTGCAGGCTGGCCCCCCCGCAGCCCCACCTAAAATGGTTTGTTAACCATAAATGCGTAACCATCTCCGCGAGCCATGACAGCCCTTCGCCTACCCTATTGAGTTGCCACACCGACCAGCCCAGGAAGCACCTATGGCCGTTCTGACCTTTGCCAACACCAAAGGTGGCGCCGGCAAGACCACCGCCGTCGTCATCGTTGCCTGCGAGCTTGCCAGAATGGGCTTTTCCGTGGCCGTTCTCGATGCGGACCCGCAGCTCTGGATCTCCAAATGGCATGAGCGGCTGGGCGAAAGGGCACCAGCCTCTCTCTCCGTCGTTCCCTATGTAACTGCAGCCAATCTCGGCCAGCATGCACGCAAGCTGCGCGACGAAGTGGATTTCCTGCTCATCGACCTGCCGGGCGCGCGCAGCCCATTGCTGGCCCAGGCACTCGGCTATTCCAACTACGTGCTCATTCCCGTGCAGGGCTCCGCCATGGATGCGGAAGGCGCCACCAATGTCATCGAGCTGCTGCAATATCTCGAAGATCGCGCCGACATCCGCATTCCCCATTCGGTCGTACTCACACGCGTCAATCCGATGGTGACGACGCGCGCGCTGCAATCGGTGAAGGAGCTGCTGTACAGCCGTCGCGTCCATGTTCTCTCCACGCCGATCATTGAACGCGCCGCCTATCGTGAAGTCTTCGGCTATGGCCAGACCCTCTATACGATCGACACGGATAGCGTCAGCAATCTCGACAAGGCGCAACAGAATGCCCAGGCGCTTGCACAAGAGGTTCTACGTCGCGTCCTGCCCTACAGCGGTCGCGGCGAACGGACAAAATCCGATCAGTTGAAGCTCTCGGCCTGACCTCCGCCCATCCACAACGTCAACCAAGGCGAGAAAGACTGAGGACGAGGCATCGTGGCTTGACATATGCCGCCCCGGCAGAAACATGAGGCGGCTATTTGCCGATCTCCTCAAACAGATGGACGTGAACAATGCGCCCCCTCCTCCTGTTTCCCTTTCTGCTGTCGCTCGCCCCTCTTTCTGTCGCAGCGGCCGAAACGCCTTGCGCCGATCTCGTGAATGGCAGCGACATCATTCAGCATATGGATGGCTTTGCCGTATCCGAACTCCACGATGGCTGTGCAGTGACGAACGGGCTTTTCAAATCCGGCATCCGCCTGGGATGGTCGTTCGATCGTGCCGAGTTGAAGGGTGACGATCTCGTCGCCTTCCTCAAATCCATTTCGGCCAAGCCCGAGCATTTGCCCAGCTGGGGACGTTTCTCCGTCGAGGGTATACGCTTCGCCCCGATGATGGACAATGCCTTTGCGAACTACATTGCTTCTGTCCAGCAGTGGCCGATGGATATTTCCGGCTCGTTTCACTTCGATGCCAAGGATGGCTATCTCGATATTCAGGACGTGCAACTGACCAATCTGCGTCTCGGCAAGGCAGCGCTGTCGGCCGAATTTATCCTGCCCAAAAACACGAATGTGCAGTCTTTCGCGGAAGGCGGCTCTGCCGGCTTGACGCATCTGCGTTTCCGGCTCGACAATCAGGGACTGTTCGAGGGAATGGCGGTGCCGTCACTTGCTTCGTTCCTCCAGCAGATTACCGGGTCTGATGATCCTGCGCAGGGTATCAACCAATTGCGTAACAATGCCTCAACGGCGCTGCAGATGGTTCCGAACAGCCAGATCGATGCGGAATCCAAGAAGGCGCTTCTAAAGTTCCTGCAGGATATTCCCCACCCCGCCGGCTTCTTCACACTCGATCTTGCCTTCTCCAAGCCTTTGCAGATTGGCTCGCTTGGTCTTGACCCTGCACAGCTAGCGCAGACTGCCCTGGCCAACGCGAAGATTTCCGTGACCTATAAGGCTCGCTGATAGCGTAGCCTTGGATAGACTTCACCACACCCCAAGCCTTGCGAGGTGAACGTGACCACCAACGGGTGCCAGGCGGCACCCATTGTTCCCAATCGCAACCTCACACCGGATCTTCGCGGTGCAGATCATGGATCGCGACTGCGTCGTCCATCAGCGGCGGCAACAGCCATTCGGTGTGACGCAGCGTGCGCTTGGTATCTTCCAGGCCCATGTCCCAATGTTCGCGCATCGAGGTGCCGGAAAACTCGTAGTCCTTGGCGTGGCCTTCGTAGTTCTTATGCTGATAGATCAGGTGTACGATGTTGACGACACCGGCGTCGGAATAGTCAGCAATCAGTGCTTCTTCTTCCTGTGTCAGCTGATCTTTCGGCACACGCTTCAGCGCATTCAGCAACTTCATCTTGAGGCCGTGGATGCGCTTGAAGTTATCGGTGTTCTGCCGGGTACGGCTGGAATACATGATGTCCTTGTGACGCGACAGCACGTCGGGCATGCTGCGTGGCAGAACGCCACGGGCGCTGAACAGATCGACCTGGAACACCAGCGAGCTGCGATCCTCGTCCTGATCGAGCAGATATTGCAACGGCGTGTTGGAGACGATTCCGCCATCCCAATAATATTCGCCTTCGATGCGGATGGCCGGCAAGGCAGGCGGCAAGGCGCCGCTCGCCATGATGTGCTCGGGGCCGATGCGGATATGGTCGGTGTCGAAATAGACGAAGTTGCCCGTGCGGACATTGACCGCGCCGACACTGAAGCGCTTCTTGCCGTCGTTGAGCACGTCGAAATCGATCAGCATCTCCAACGTCTTCTTCAATTCCGCCGAATCGTAGAAGCTGGTGGCTCCTTCGGCACCTGGCAGTTCGAACCAGGGGTTGGGAAAACGCGGCTTGAAGAAGCCGGGCTGGCCCATCGTCATGGTCATCCATGAACTCGTGCGATTGCGAATGTCGCGGAAGACATCGCCTTCCGGCGTGTAGGCCCAGATCTTGCGGCCGGAGATGATCTGCCAGAATTGCTCGAGACGCTGCAGGCGGCGGCTCGGCTCGTTGCCGGCGATGATCGCGGCGTTGACGGCTCCGATGGAGACGCCGGAAAGCCACGTAGGTTCGCATCCAGCCTCGGCAAGCGCCTGATAGACGCCGGCCTGATAGGCGCCGAGTGCGCCGCCGCCCTGAAATACCAGGGCGACGCGATCATATTGCACGGCAATTTCCGGAATTGTCGGCGCTGCGGCCTTGAGGTTTCGTTCGAGCACGGTTGGTCTCCAGCAAAGGGAAAAATAGGGCTCTGTTACCGACGTTCGGCGAGGTAGTCGTGAACGACTTCACCCAATCCGAGCGTCAGATTAGCGGTGAAGTGCACAGCGGAGACCACCTCCAGAACCGGCAGCCGGGCGACATCGGCCATGACATGCGGCCTGAGGTCGAGGGCGGCGGGCGAGGTCCAAGCCTCCTTGATGGTGATGTCAGTAAGGTAGTAGCGCACCAGCTCACAGATGCGCGGCGTGGCGTCGACATGCGGCACGATCTTGATGAGGTAGTTGGGCTCCGACAAGGCGGCGAGAAGCGGCCCCTGATCGACCGGCTTGTGCTTGTAACCCATCGTTCCTGTGGCGCAGAGGACGCTGCCATAATGCAGCGTGCCGACGATGACTTCACCTTCGTTGACGATCTTCGGGTTGGCGAGTTTCTTCGGAAAGCCCCAGATCTCGCGACCTCCGGTGATCGGCGCATCGTCGTCGAGATACATCGAATGAACATAACCGCCGGCTTGCCCGCGATATCGCACGGGAATGACCTGTCCCGTCTCGGTATAGTCGCCGAATCCCGTGGAATCGGGCATGCGGATGAATTCGTATTTCACCAGCGGCTCGTCGATTTCGAGGGGCTCTGGCACGACCGTCTCCAGGGCCTCACGCGTGGTGCGATAGGTGATGATGATGTATTCGCGATCGAAGAATCGATAGGGTCCTGGCGGGTAGGAGGGGTTGGTCAGCGGCATTGCATAGGCATGCTTGAGTATGTCTTCGACCTTCATCGCATTTTCCGTCGTTAGAGAAAATAGCTGTGCGCCGCGGCGAAAACTTGCACGGTTGCATGACAGCGAAGTGTCAGTTGCCGGATGGTTGTCGCCGGAGCCGGATGATTTTAGGTCCGTCCGACCCAAAATCATCCGGCTCCAGAATCAAAGAAGTAGAGTGTGATGTGGTCCGAAAACCACCTACGCCTCTCGGCGTCACGCTCGAATGCCCGGTCGCACCTGTTATCAAAGCGACATACGACGCTGGCAGTGTGCGCTCACCTCGGCATTTTCAATTTACTCAACCTTGTCATAGAGATTGCGGGAGTTGCATCATGGGTTCGTTGACATCGAAGAATGCGCTGGTTACCGGTTCGACGAGCGGTATCGGGCTTGCGATTGCGCGTGCCTTTGCCGCTGAAGGCGCGAATGTCACCATCAACGGCCTTGGCGACGCCGACGCAATCGAAAAGGAACGTGCCGCCATCGAAGCCGACTTCGGCGTGAAGTGCCGTTATTCCGGCGCCAACATGATGAACGGCGAGGAAGTCACCGCCATGGTGCGACAGGCGGAAGAGGCCTTCGGCAGCCTCGACGTGCTCGTCAACAATGCCGGCATCCAGTTCGTTGCGCCGATCGAGGAGTTTCCCGACGACAAGTGGGAAGCGATCATCCGCATCAACCTGCTTGCCGCCTTCTACGCCATCAAGGCGGCCATCCCCGGCATGAAGGCGCGCAAATGGGGCCGCATCATCAACACGTCCTCGGCACATGCCCTGGTCGCCTCGCCGTTCAAATCGGCCTATGTTTCGGCCAAGCACGGCATTACCGGCCTGACCAAGACCGTCGCTCTCGAAGCCGCACGGGACGGCGTCACCGTCAATTCCATCGCGCCCGGCTATGTCTGGACGCCGCTCGTCGAAAAGCAGATTCCCGAAACAATGAAGGCGCGCAACATGACGGAAGAGCAGGTCAAGCACGACGTGCTGCTGGCCGCGCAGCCGACGAAGGAATTCGTGACCGTCGATGAGGTTGCCGCCATCGCCGTCTTCCTGTGCAGCGACGCCGCCAAGCAGATCACCGGCACGACGCTGTCCGTCGACGGCGGTTGGACCGCTGAGTAATAATCAGATCGTGGCCGGCGGATGCAGAACGCATATTTGCCGATCATCCCTCGGTCGCCGATTGCGACATCAACATGAAAACAGGGCAGGAGACGCTCAATGACCGACGAAACCCAGGATCCGCTCAGCCGCATCAAGGATGAAATCGTCGATAGTTTCGATGAAGAGCTGGAGATGCAGCTCGAAGAGGATCGCCTCGACGAGCTGGTTGCCGAGGGCCTGATCAGCGAAGGCGAGGCAACGCTTGAGCGCCGGGTCTATTTCCGCGAACTCTTCCGCCTTCAGCATGAGCTGGTGCGCTTGCAGGACTGGGTTCAGTACAAGAAGCTCAAGGTCGTCGTTCTGTTCGAGGGCCGCGATTCCGCCGGCAAGGGAGGCGCCATCAAGCGCGTGACGCAGCGTCTCAACCCGCGCGTCTGCCGCGTGGTCGCGCTGCCGGCACCGACCGAGCGCGAGCGGCACCAGTGGTATTTCCAGCGCTACACCGCTCACCTGCCGACAGCAGGCGAAATGGTGCTCTTCGACCGCAGCTGGTACAATCGCGCCGGCGTCGAACGCGTCATGGGCTTCTGCTCGTCGGAGGAATTGGAAGAATTCTTCCGCTCGGTTCCCGACTTCGAACGCATTCTGGTGCGCTCCGGCATCATCCTGATCAAGTATTGGTTTTCGATCACCGATGAAGAGCAGGAATTCCGCTTCAACATGCGCATCCAGGATCCGCTGAAGCAGTGGAAACTATCGCCGATGGACCTGCAGAGCCGCGTGCACTGGGAAGAATACACCAAGGCCAAGGAAGAGATGCTCGAACGCACCCATATTCCGGAAGCGCCATGGTGGGTCGTCCACGCCGTCGACAAGAAGCGGGCACGGCTCAACTGCATCGCGCATCTGCTGACACAGATTCCCTATGAAAACGTGCCGAAGCCAGAAATCATCCTACCGGAGCGCATGCGCAACGCCGACTATCATCGCACGCCAGTGCCGCCCGAAATGTACGTGCCGGAAATCTACTGACGCTATCAACCGGACGAGTCCGCTCGCGGCGGACTCGTCAATCAGCCAAAGACTATGGCATGCAACTACCTCGAGTGATGATATAATACGAATCTAATGTTCGTGTCGTCGGTTGAGGAGACCATCATGACTGCGCCGCATCCCTCGAAAACGCATATCGGCAACCACGCGCTTCACCCCGAAACCCAGATGTTGAACTACGGCTACGACCCGGAACTTTCCGAGGGCGCGGTCAAGCCACCCGTTTTCCTGACCTCCACCTTCGTCTTCAAATCCGCCGAGGATGGGCGCGACTTCTTCAATTACATATCCGGCCGCATCGAGCCGCCAAAGGGCGCCGGCGTCGGCCTCGTCTATTCCCGCTTCAACCACCCAAACAGTGAGATCGTCGAGGATCGCCTTGCCGTTTACGAGCGCGCGGAGAGCTGTGCGCTGTTCTCATCGGGCATGTCGGCAATTGCCACTACGCTGCTTGCCTTCGTTCGTCCCGGCGATGCAATTCTGCATTCGCAGCCGCTTTATGGCGGCACGGAAACGCTGCTTGCCAGGACATTTCTCAATCTCGGCGTTTCAGCAGTCGGTTTCGCAGATGGCGTCAACGAAGCCTCGGTGACGGCGGGCGCGGAAGAGGCAATGGCAAAAGGCCGTGTCTCGCTCATTCTCGTGGAAACGCCCGCCAATCCGACCAATAGCCTCGTCGATATCGCCATGATCCGCCGCGTCGCCGATGCCATCGGCGAAAAGCAGGGCCATACGCCGATTGTCGCCTGCGATAACACTCTGTTGGGGCCTGTCTTCCAGCGACCGATCGAGCATGGTGCCGATATTTCCCTCTATTCTCTGACGAAATATGTCGGCGGCCATTCCGACCTGATCGCCGGTGCCGCACTCGGCTCGAAAGCTGTGATGAAGCAGGTCAAGGCTTTGCGCGGGGCGATCGGCACGCAGCTTGATCCGCATTCCTGCTGGATGCTCGGCCGTTCGCTGGAAACGCTGCAGATCCGCATGGAACGGGCAAACAGCAATGCGCGTGCCGTCGCGGATTTCTTGCGCGACCACCCAAAGGTCGAGCACATTCACTATCTCGCCTATGCGGATCCGGCATCGGCCACCGGCCGGACCTTCGCCAAGCAATGCAGCGGGGCGGGCTCCACCTTCTCCTTCGACATCAAGGGCGGCCAGTCGGCTTCGTTCAAATTCCTGAATGCGCTGCAGATCTTCAAGCTGGCCGTCAGTCTGGGCGGCACGGAATCGCTTGCCTCACATCCGGCGACGACGACACATTCCGGCGTGCCCGTGGACGTCCGCCACCGGATCGGTGTTCTGGAATCGACGATCCGCCTGTCGATCGGGATAGAGCACCCCGACGACCTGATCGCCGATCTGACGACAGCGCTCGAAACCGCCTGACGACACGTTCATTTGCCGAAGCTATGTGCCGACGATATCAGGGCGTCGTCGGACACGGCACGTGTTTGAGCCAGCACCAAATGGACGCCTACTGCGAGAGCGCAGGCGGAGAGAAAGAGACGAGAAGGCCAGTTCTTGAATCCATTGTTCGGAACGGAACGTGGTCGAGCGTTCAAACTACGCCATGGTTCGTTACGGGAGCAAGACGCTCGCGCCGGCAGTCAGCTCTCGAAATCGCCGAATACGTCCTGCAAGCGGGTCAGCAATTCGACACGCTCACCCACCTTACCACTCAGCACGACAATGATGTTGCTGAGAAGGAGGTCCATCACGGCGGTCATCGTCGCGGCGCCATCCCAGAGAGGACCGTGCGAACCGGGAATGACCAGCGAGATGTCCGACACGTCTTCGGCCCAGGGGCAGAACTCATCCGTCAAGAGAATGACCTTTACGCCGGCGCGGCGCGCCTCTTCGGCGAGCGGTCTCGCTTTGGCTGCAAAGCGGCGGACATCATGGAGGAAGAGCACGCGACCTTCGACCGCTCCGTCGAGCAGTTCGGCATAGGTGCCATTCAATCCATCCATGAAGGAGACGCGTGACCTCGTGTAGGAAAGCTGGGCGGCGAAATACTGAGCGATGCCACGCACATTCTGGTAGGCGGCGACATAGACTTCGCTTGCTGCGATCAGCGCATCGATCGTCTGCTGCCATTGCGGCGCGGTCGTCAGCTCATAGATCATGCCGAGATTTTCGACCTGCTGTTGCAGCAGACCCGCGAGGAATTTGCCGTCGCGCAGATCATCCTGGAAGCGATCGAGAGACCCCTTGATCTGCCAGGCGGGATTCGAGCGGCCACCGCGCCGCAAAGCCGTCTTGAGCTCGTCGAGACCATCGAAGCCAAGCCGTCGCAGATAGCGACCGACGGTCATCTGCGAGATCTCCAACCTGGCTGCAATGGATTTCGCTGTCTCGAAGGGAAGTTCGGCGATGTTGCGCTCGATATAGCTGGCGATCAGCTTGTCGGATTTCGACTTGCGCATGTCAGCGCTCTGCACAAGCTTCAATATATCCTTCGACAATCTTCCCTCCGATGAAGCTCCGCCCGGGGCCGGACGGAGTATCGCACTATGACGTTACTGCGCTGTCTTGACTTTCGTCCATACGCGATCGAATTGACGGAGACCCGGTCCGAGATTCTCGAAGATCTGCAGACGTTTCATGGTTTCGTCAGTCGGATTGATTTCCTTGCTATTCTTGATGTTTTCCGGCGTCAATTGGCGAGCTGGCACATTGGGCGTGCCGTTTGTCTGCTGCGCGACATTCAGCGCTGCAACGTCCGGGCGGGTATAGAACTGCAGGAACTTGGTCGCGTTCGTCTTGTTGGGCGCGGTTTTCAGCACACACATGTCTTCCTGATACATGGTCGCGCCCTCCTGCGGGATGACATAGCCTAGATCCTTCGGATTGCCGAAAACGTTGATCATCGAGCCGACGAAGAAGTGAGCAGCGGCGATATCACCCGACTCCACCATCGGGCGGGAGTCGTAGGTGAAGGCCGCCACATAGGGCTTCATCTCGATGACCGTGTCCGCTGCCTGCTGGAGGTCCTCCGCCTTGATCGAATTGACCGAGTGCCCGTTGAGGATCAGGCCCATCCCAAGCACTTCGCGCATGTCGTCGAGCAGCGTGAACTTCAGGTGCTTCTCCTTGACGGTTGCGACCAGGTCCTTCCAGCCGGTAATGTCCTTGCCGAGAACCCGACGGTTGTAGAGAATCCCGACTGTACCGAAGGCGTAAGGTAGGCAATATTCACCCTTCGGATCGCTCTTAGCCCTCAGGAATTGAGGATCGATGTTCTTGAAGCCCCCGTAAGTGTTGATGTCAGTCTTTTCCAGGAGGTTCAGCTTCGCCATGATCTCCTGCATATGAATGGAAGGAAAGACGATGTCGTAGCCGGTCGCGCCACCCTGGATCTTGGCAAGCATTTCCTCGTTGGAAGAGTAGGTCGACAGATTGACCTTGATCTTGGTCTCCTCCTCAAACTTCTGGAGGACAGCCGGATTGATGTATTCGCCCCAGTTATAAATATTGAGCTCGTCGGCAAGAACCGTGGTCGGCAGCAATGCCGTAAGCGCAACAAGGCTCAGGCGCCGGAACGCGCCCTTCAAAATCGTCATTTTGGTTCCCCTTAATAGGATTATTATCCCTTCGGCGCGCTAGGCTCGGCCTCTGTGGAAGCTAAAACCGACCGCGTTGAGGGCGTTGACTTCGACGAAAAAATGATATCAACATATCGAAATCACGCAAGAGTTAATTTAATAACATTTCGGGGAACGAAGCATGCGAGATGCAATCGTGCGGCTGGCTTCAGCCGCAAAGGCCTTTTCGACTCCTGAGGGTCGGCAGGTCAAGGCGCTTGACGGTATCGATCTGGAGATCGGCCGCAACGAATTCATTACACTTCTGGGACCATCTGGTTGCGGTAAGACCACGTTGCTGCAGGCGATCAGCGGCTTCGTCGAGCTTGATGCCGGGCGCATCGTCATCGATGGAGAGGACATGACCGACCGGCCTCCCTATCGCCGTCCGGTCAACACCGTCTTCCAGAATTATGCGCTCTTCCCGCACATGAGCGTGGGCGAGAATACAGGCTATGCGCTTGAAGCCGTTGGTGTCGGCAAGGCCGAACGGATCGAGCGGGTTCGCGCCGTGCTGAAGATGGTCGGGCTCGAAGATATGGAAGGACGGCTACCGCGGCAATTGTCGGGCGGCCAGCAACAGCGTGTGGCCCTTGCCCGTGCCATCGTCGCACGTCCCAAGGTGCTGCTACTCGACGAACCGCTTTCAGCCCTCGATCGCCATCTGCGCGAAGCCATGCAGCTGGAGCTGAAGAACCTGCAGCATGAACTTGGCATCACTTTCATCTTCGTGACGCACGATCAGCAGGAAGCGCTGACCATGTCCGACCGCGTTGCCGTGCTGAACGGCGGCCGGATCCAGCAACTCGACTCGCCGCGGCAGATCTACGACCACCCCGCCAACACATTCGTCGCAAGCTTCATCGGTGCGAGCAACCTATTCGAAGGCCGCAGCGACGGCCAGGATTTCGTCACCGGCGAAGGTACGGCGATCCGCCACGCGCCGAATGCGGCAATTGCGGATAAGGAGCCGGCTGTGGCGCTGATCCGCCCGGAGAATTTCTTCCTCGCCACCTCTACCAGCACTTGCCCGGCCATCGACGTCACCGTGGAACAGATCGTCTATGTCGGCTCGTCCTTTGAAGTCTTCGGAAGAACGGCAGATGGCCGCAAGCTTCTGGCCCATGTTCCAGCTGCCCAGCGTGTGGCGGTCGGCCAGCTTGCCGCGGGCCAATCGGCGCGCTGGCACTATGATCCCGACAGTGTCCACCTGATCGCCACGAGAGGGGAAGCCTGATGACGATTGCTGCACGCCGGCGTTTCCAGCTCGGGCTACTGCTCGGTCCGGTCACGCTCTTTCTGCTGATCTTTTTTATCGTTCCCCTCGGCATCATGATGGTAACGAGCTTTCTGACGCCAGGCCTCTATGGCGGCGTCGAATGGGGATTCTATCCCGACAATTTCGGCCGCATCCTCGGCTTCGCCAATCCGGAATTCGAGGAATATGATCCGGTCTATATCGGCATCTTCTTGCGTTCCCTCCGAATTGCCGCCGTAACTGTGGCGGCGACGCTGATCGTCTGCTACCCGGCCGCCTTCTACGTCAGCCAGTTGCCGGACAAATGGAAGAATTTTTGCCTCTTCCTGATCACCTTGCCGTTCTTTTCCAGCCTCATCGTGCGGCTCTTCGTCTGGGTGATGATCCTGCGCCCGACGGGCCTGATCAACAATGCTCTGATGGCAACGGGCGTGACCTCCGCACCACTGGAGATGATCTACACGGACGGCGCGATCATCCTCGGCATGGTCTATGTCTTCGTGCCATTCATGTTCATGCCGGTCTATGCCAGCATCGAAAAGCTCGATTGGAGGCTTATCCAGGCATCGCTCGATCTCGGGGCTGGCCCGATCCGCACCTTCTTCCGTATCATCGTGCCGCTGACGACCCCAGGGATCATCGGCGGTTCGATCATCGTCTTCATCCCAGCTCTCGGCAATTTCGTCGTGCCGGCGGTTCTTGGCGGGGCCAAGGTCATGATGCTGGGCAATCTCATCGAGGCGCAGTTCCTCTCCGCCCGCAACTGGCCGTTCGGTTCGGCGCTCGCGATGATGGTCATGGCCGTCATGCTGGTCCTGCTCGTCGCCTATGTCATCGTCTCCGGCCGCCGCAATGCGACCGCAGCACTGACGGTCTGAGGAGGGGATCATGAAAATTGCACGCACCCTCTTCAACGGCGGTCTGGCGCTTTACACCATCCTGTTCTTTGCCTTCATCTATATCCCGCTCGTCCTGATCGCCGTCTATTCGTTCAATTCGAACCCGGTCAACATGATGAGCTGGAGCGGTTTCACGACGGACTGGTACGCCCAAGTCTTCGGTTTCAAGACAGCCTCTTCCGAAAGCGCGCTCTACATAGAATCGACCGATCAATTAATCGCCGCCGTCTTCAATAGTCTCAAGATCGCAATCTCCACCACAGCAATCTCGACCGTGCTTGGCACGGCCATGGCGATCGCGCTGCACCGGTTCAACTTCCTCGGCAAGCGCTTCTACCAGGTCGCCATGTTCATGCCGATGCTGATGCCCGATATCGTCCTTGGCATCGCACTCCTCATCTTCTTCGTCAGCGCCGGCATAAAACTCGGGCTCATGACGATCATCATCGGTCAATGCACCTTCCTGACGTCCTATGTTTTCATCGTCGTCTCAGCACGACTGGCCGGCATGGATCGGACGCTCGAAAATGCATCGGCCGATCTCGGCGCCAACGAGTGGATGACGTTCCGCCGCGTGGTGCTGCCACAGCTCATGCCGGGCATCCTCGGCGGGGCGCTGCTTGCCTTCATCATCTCGATGGATGATCTGGTGATCACCTACTTCATCGCCGGTGTCGACGTCACGACCTTGCCGATGTTCATTTTCGCTATGCTCCGTCGCGGCATCAAACCAGAGATCAATGCGATCGCAGTGATGATGCTGACCTTCTCCTTCCTCGTGGCCTCCCTTGGCCTTTATCTTCGCTCCCGGCAGAAATGACATGACAACAAAAACAAATACCCGCAAACCCCGCGGCCGCCAGCTAGGCCTGCCCTTTACCGGTCGCACCGGCGCAAACAATGCCATAACGGATGTGGCCGGCGTAGGCGTAGGCTTTCAAACGATCATCGAGAACGAGCCTCGCCCCGGCCGCGGTCGGCCGACGCGCACCGGCGTGACCGCGATCCTGCCGCACATGGGGTCTGAAACACCGGTTCCCGTCTATGCCGGCGTCCACCGCTTCAACGGCAATGGCGAAATGACCGGTACGCACTGGATTGAAGACGGCGGCTACTTCCTCGGACCTGTCGTTATCACCAACACCCATGGCGTCGGCATGGCGCACCACGCTACCATCAAGTGGATGATCGACCATTACGCCTCGACCTATCAGACCGACGATTTCCTCTGGATCATGCCTGTCATCGCCGAAACCTATGACGGAGCGTTGAACGACATCAATGGAATGCATGTCAGCGAGGCTGACGTGCGCGCCGCCCTCGACAACGTTGCGGCAGGCCCGGTGCAGGAGGGCAATTGCGGCGGCGGCACAGGCATGATCACCTATGGTTTCAAGGGCGGCACGGGCACCTCGTCACGCGTTGTCGAGTTCGACGGGCGGACCTATACGATCGGAACGCTGGTGCAGGCCAATCACGGCCAGCGCGACTGGCTAACGATCGCAGGCGTGCCGGTCGGCAAGCACATGCGAGACGGCACCCCGCAGAGCCAGCTTCAGGAGCGCGGCTCGATCATCGTCGTCATCGCTACCGACTTGCCGCTGGCTCCGCATCAGCTCAAACGTCTCGCGCGCCGCGCCGCTATAGGCATCGGCCGCAATGGCACGCCGGGCGGCAACAATTCGGGCGACATCTTCCTGGCCTTCTCCACCGCCAATGCGCACCCTATGGCACATAAGGCCGACGGGCACCTTCCCCTGCAAATCGTTAACGACGAGCCGCTCGACCCCGTCTATATGGCAGCGGTCGACAGCGTCGAAGAAGCCGTGGTCAATGCGATGCTCGCGGCCGAAGACATGGGCGGCACGCCTCACGACCGTTTTCTCATCCGGGCGATCTCACATGATCGGCTCGCGGGACTGGTGCAACAATATGGAAGGATGGAGCCGGAAGGTGTCCAATCCTAGTTCGATGGTTTGAAATGGGCTGCCGGTACGCTGGTTTCATCCGGTGCCGGCCGCCCTCGACAATGATGCCGCAAGCCCCGCCGCATCTCATGGCGTTGAACCCGCCTAGGGTGTGCAGCCTTGTGTTCAGGTGCTGTCGATTAGACCAGGATCGCGTCCCTCATCAGGGCTTGCAACCAATCGGAAAAAACCTGGACACGAAGCGAAAGATGCCGGCGGTGCGGATAAAGCAGCGTCATTTGCAAGGGTTCTGCGCGAAAATCCGGCATGACCTCCGCGAGTTCACCCGCCTGCAGATGTTGCTGGAGATCATAGGCGGGGTTCTGGATCAGCCCCAAACCGGCGATGCAACAGGCAATATAGGCTTCGGCGCTGTTGACTGTGACGCGGCCTCGCATTGGTACGCTCTGCAGCGAGCCTTCATGGATCCATTCCCAGGGCTCAATCCGCCCTGACGAGGGCGAGGCGTAGTTGACGGCCCAGTGGTGGGTAAGATCTTCCGGCCTCAGCGGGATACCGTGGCGAGAAAGATAGTCCGGACTGGCGACATTGATGAGTGGTAGCCGGCCGATCGGCCGCGCAATCAAGCCCGAGTCGCTCAACGGCCCGACGCGCAGCACGCAGTCGACGCTGTCCTCGACCAGATTGACGGCGCGGTCGGTGATGCCGAGGTCAATCTCGATATCCGGGAACCGATCGAGGAAAGACGGCAGCGCCGGAGCGATGATCAACCGCCCAATCCGGCCCGGCACATCGGCCCGCAGCTTGCCTGAGGGTTTCGCGCCACTCTGGCGAAACAGGTTTTCCGTTTCCTCAACGTCGGCAATCACCCTGAGGCAACGCTCGTAGAAGGCAGTGCCATCCTGCGTGGGCGATACTTTGCGTGTGCTGCGGTGGAGCAGCCGCGCACCGATACGGCCCTCCAGCTCAATAACCGCTGCCGACACGGAGGACCGGGGCAGGCCAAGAGTGTCGGCCGCGCGGGTAAAACTACTGCATTCCACGACGCGGGTGAAAATCCTGAAAAGGTCGATCCGGTCCAAGCCTAAAGCCACCCATTGTCCGTGGATTCTGACAGATGATGTCAAACTAGCCCGCTTTATCAGCGAAATCCAGACGATAGATTGGCCTCATGAACGGCAGCACGGTGTTGCCGCATCGCCCAAGGAGGCTCATCCATGACCGACCATTCCATCAAGGGGAAGACCGTCATCATCGCCGGAGGTGCCAAGAATCTGGGCGGCCTGATCGCCCGGGATCTTGCCGCTCACGGTGCAAAGGCCATTGCCGTCCATTATAACAGCGCGGCGGCGAAGGCCGACGCCGATGCGACCGTGGCGGCAATCAAGGCAGCAGGCGCCGAAGCCGCAGCTTTTCAGGCTAACCTCACCACCGCAGGCGCGGTCGAAAAGCTGTTTGCCGATGCCACCGCCGCTTTTGGCCGGCCCGACATTGCGATCAACACCGTCGGCAAAGTGCTGAAGAAGCCGATCGTCGATATCTCGGAGACAGAGTACGACGAAATGAGCGCCGTCAATGCTAAGTCGGCATTTTTCTTCCTGAAAGAAGCCGGCAGGACGCTCAACGACAACGGCAAGGTCTGCACGCTCGTCACCTCATTGCTTGGGGCATTTACGCCCTTCTATGCAGCCTACGCCGGTACGAAAGCGCCGGTCGAGCACTTTACTCGTGCCGCCGCCAAGGAATTCGGCGACCGCGGCATCTCGGTAACCGCGATCGGCCCCGGCCCGATGGACACACCGTTTTTCTATCCGGCGGAAAGCGCTGACGCACAGGCCTATCACATGGGAGCCGCCGCACTTTCGAAATTTACGAAGACCGGGCTCACCGACATCCATGACATCGTTCCCTATATCCGCTTCCTCGTCTCCGACGGTTGGTGGATGACGGGCCAGACCATCCTCGTCAATGGCGGCTATACTACCAAGTGAAGAGATCGAGCCGGCTTCCTCCCGCAGGATGGAGCCGGCCCGATCCAATCGCCTAAATGGATGAAGCTGATATCGCTACCGCGACTTGAGCTGAGCAATCGACAGCATCAGGTCACCGCTTATGCCGCCAGCGGAGCCACGAGTCAGGATCGACGAAGCGAGTGAATTCGTGTTCACGCCGTTCGCCGCGTCGTAAACCGCGGCAAAGCGCTTCAGGAGGTTGTTGACCTTGCCTGCGTCGTGCAGATCCTTTACCGAAACCATCTTTTCCAGCATCTTAGCCTGCCGGGTCACATCCATATTGGACATGGAAGACGGCAAGGAAAATGTGGTCTTGATGACGTTGTAGAGCGCGGGATCCGCCATGATATCGTAGACGGAATTGATCTGCGGCGCCTTCCGTTGGAAATAAAGCGCAAGCCGGACGCCATCGTTCGATTCCCCCTGCTGAGATTCCAGCGTCTGGTGAAGATAGAGGGTGTCCGTGGCAAGACGCGCGCCCTTGTTCTGGCTCGCCTCGATCTTGGTCGTCGTTAGATTTCCCTTGGAATCGAAGTTGAAGACGCTCACCATCGTTTTGAACTGCTGACCGGCCGGCGTATTCAAGAAGCCCTTCGCATCCTCGGGATCGGATGCAAAAGCCTTTTTAAGGGTAGCTTTATCGACCGTCTTGGGGTCGATGTTGTTGGCCACAAGGATGAAATTCGTCAGCTTCTTATCCGCCAGAAGATCGTCCACGGATTTGACCTTTCCGATCGACTTGATGAACTCGTTGGCGTCGTCCTTCACGTCCTTGACGGCTTTTTCTCGCATCTGGCCGGTCAATCCGAAGGTTTTCACCTTGGAATAGGATGAGATGAAGCTGTTCATCGAGGCCAGCGGCAGGGCCTCGACAGGCGAACGCAGATTGCCCTTGCTGTCGAAGTTGAACGCCTTTGCGAGCTCCAGGAATCTGGGATCTTTGAGGGTTGAGACGTAGCTCTTGCTGTCGTAAGGGTCGCTCTCCAGTACTTTCCTGAGCTTTTCTCTCGTTACCTCACTCTTGTCGATCCCGAAAGCTCGAAGCGCCATATCCTGCAGCGTCGGAAGATCCGCGTACTTGCTCTCGTTGGCGGCAAAGAAGTCAGCGATCGTCTTTATCTTGCCGACCCGCGTCTTGTAGTTGGCTTCGGCGTCCTTGAACAAGGTCTGCCGATTATCCGTGTAGTGCACCATGTACTTCTCAGACGTCGCCTTGATGCTATCGGCTGTCTGTGGTGGTTCGCCGGCTGGAAGCGATCCGTCCGGTGAGAACTTGAACGCGGCGATCATCTCGCCCATTCCCATGACGGAGGCATAGATTTTGTCGGAAACCGCCAGATTAAACTGCTTCGCCGTGATCTTCTGGCTGAGCCCGAACGCCGTCTTGATATAGGAGAACAGCCTGTTATCGCCGGTGAGGTCATCAGCCGATCGGACATTGCCGATGTGCTGTCGATAATAGTCGTCATTGCTGGTGGCCGAGGCCGAGAGGATCAGGGTCGGCACCGTGTTGTCGTAACGCGATATCAGCGCCTCTTTCTGCGCGGCAGTCTGGGCACTGGCACCGGAGAGTGTGCCATCCGGCTTAAAGCCGAATTCCGATGCGATAAGCTTGTATGTTGCCTGGGCGGAGCCCGACGCGAAATTGCTTGCTGTATTGACGAAGCTGTTGGGATCATTGACATCGCTCGTCAGGACAGACTTCAGAAAGCTCTTCGAAATGTGGGTCGCATCGAGGCCGTGAGCGGTCAGAAGGTATTCCCGCATCCTGGTGTTGTTGACGATGTCATCGACATTCGTCACCTGGTCGATCCACTTGCTGTAAAATGCGCTTTCCTTCTTGGCCAACGTCGTTTCATTGGCGAAGGAGCGCTCGTAAAGGCCGATCGTATCATTCTTCTGCGCGTCGCTTTGAGCCGTTGGCTTGGTGGAATTGGCAGTGAAATTGAACGCGGCCGCAAATTGCCGGTAGCGATTATCGGTCAGCTTGTTCGCAAAGCTCGTGCCATTGCTGAGATCGCTCGTCAGCACCTTCTTCATGAAAGCTTTGGCATAGGTCATATCCTCAAGGCCATAGGCCTTCATCGCATAGCTGTAGAGCTTGTGATCCGCGAGGAATTCATCGACATTTTTGATCTTGCCGATGTGAGTATCATAATACTGTTGATCGCTTTTGACAGTGGCCTGCTTGGCGATGCGCGCAAGCGTCGACGCCATATCCTTTGTCGCAGTCACGTAGCCGAGATAGGTTGAAATCATGGATCGCCCCCACAGCGCGCAATTCACCAACATTAGCCCCGGCGCGCACAATCGCAACCAGACCTTGCGCGAAGCTAGATCGGCAATCTCCAGGCCGGCTTCCGCCTCCCGTTTGAGGACAGGGATGCGGAGGCGACATCGTCTCACGGGTTGCTCGCCCGCCATGGTTCCGGCGGAGCTAGCGCAGATTAGCCGTGCGTCTTTAATCTCGGCCGTTATTGTACCAGCACCGGCTGCATGCATCGCGCATCGGTGACCTGTATGTCGGCCTGTCCGATACCGATGCCGAGAAGCCCGAGAAGATTGTAGAGAAGCTGGTCGACGGGCGCGGTGACGAGGGAAAGCGTGTCGGCGAGCGACGACAGCACGCCGCTCGGCGTTCCGATGGTGATGATCAGCAGCTGTATGCTGATATTGGCGTTCTTCAAGAGAGACGTGACCAGGGAGGTCGTGACATCCTTGGTCGAAACCGTCTTGACGGTACCGGCGGAAATCTCCGAGGGCTGGAAGGTCAGCCGCGTCGGGCTCATGTTGGCTATATCGATTTGCGCGCTTGCAAGAATTCTCAGCAGTAGGGAATCGATGATGGCAGCCTGAGTGACGCGTGGCTTCGTGCCGAAGTTCACGAAGGCCGAAGTATCAACATCGCCCAACGCGATCTCGGCGATACCCGGCACGGCATCAATTCCAACCACGGCATTCGGCATGTTACCGCCGACGCAGGTAATGGATGCCAGCCGAGCTTCGGCGGGGGCAAGCTCGACATAGAGCGGCACTCTGAGCTTCAATCCGGCGATCAAGGACAAGCCGGTAACCGAAACCTCGATGGCAGCCCGCACCTGCGGCGTACGAACAGTGGTGCCTGGTGCGCCCACGGCCGCGGACGGCGTTTGCTTTGCCATTTCGCCGATCGCCAACGTCAATTTGGCCGTCGCAAGATCGGGCAGTGCAACTCCCAGGTCGACGGCGATCTGCTTTTGCTGGTTGGCCGCCATCGCAGTCAAAGACAGAAAGCTCATCAGGCTGATATTGGAGTTCAGGTTCGGACCAGTGCCGATGATATTCTTGCCCTCGGGACCGAGGTTCAGGATATCCTCGAGTTTGAGGGTAAGCTTGGTGGTGCCGAGTGACTTGCCGAGGCCGTTGACGATGCTAACAACAGCAGGCGAGAGGCTCGTCATCTTACCGAGCGTACCCAGAACCTTGTCGTAGGGAACGCTGGTTGCCAAAAGATCGTTGTAGCTCCCCGCCGTAAGATTGAGATCGGTTGCCAGCAGGTTGAGGAAGCTCAGTAGGTTGACCTTCGCCCCGACCAGCGATTGGTAGTCGACGAGCTTGAGGGATATCTGCGTTCCAAGAAGGGATCCCAACAGCTGATTGAGGATGCCGCCATTGAGGCTCGCAAGCCGCGATCCGATGGAAAATGCCGCCACTGTATCGCTCGCTGCGGTACCGGTAGCGCTAAGTGTCGGCGAGTCGGCGAAGGACGACGCAAAGGGCATCACGGCTTTTTGCGTGAGCGTCACCTTTACAGCGTCATAGGGAGAACTCCCCGAGGAAGAAAAGCGGTTCTGAGGGGCAATCGTCGCATCCGCGGTGTAGGTTCCGAGAACCATGTTGGCGAGCGTTTCATACTGGCCCGAATTGGCCGCACTCGCCGTGATGGTACCGTTGGAAGTCAGATAGCTGCTGCCCGCCGCAAGCGCTGCCGTCGTTCCGTTCGACTGGAGATTGTTCAAAAGCGCGGTATTGGCGTTCGCAATATTGGAAGCTGCCGTGATCGCACCGATATCGCTGAGCTGCTGAAGGCGTTGCTGTTGCAGGGTCATCATGCCGTAGTCGATACCCAGGCCAAGGCAGTAGAGGATCAGGGGCGAGATGAGCGCAGTGGTGATCGCAACATTCCCTCGCCTGTCGCGGCAGAAGGCAAGACGCCTGAGAAGCTCATTCATTACATTCCCCCGATCCTGATGGTAGAATAGCGACGGATCGTCTGATCCGGCATCGCGAATGTATAGAGATTCCAGATCGGAAGGGCTGATGCGTCGTAGCTGGCGCTGACCGTAAACTGGTTGGCATTGGCCGGATCGGTCGCAACCGTGACGGTGAGCTTGTCCTTCGTCAGAAATGCATCGTTGATCGTCGAGCGATTGACGAAGTCCTGAACGAGCTGCGTCCGCTCATCCGCAGAAATGCCCGCGATCGCCGTCCGCGCGGCATCGGCCGTAAGCTGCTGCAGCGAGTGGGCCGCGGTTAGATAGATGGCGAAAGCAATAAAAGTGAGAAGCATGAGGAGGAAAAGCGGCGCGATAAGTGCAAATTCGACGGCGGCTGCGCCCCCCTCGGCCCTCCTGAAATCAGAAGCGCGTGTCATGATTCTATCTCCCTCAATCAACGTTCATCCGTGACGATGACGATCACGGAAAACCTTAGATTGCGGTCGTTAATTTTATATTTCTAAATATACTATTTTCTAATGTTTATATAACTAAATCATACAGGTTTGATTGGTAAAAGTTGATGTAAATTGCCGCTATCGCAGTATCTTCGGTAAATTGATCGAAAGACTTTTCTATTGAAGCAATCAAGGAATTTAATCGCATTGATTGCATCACTATCTTACACAATCATGCATCACTCAATGCCTAGCAGCCGACTGAGAAGCGACCGCCAGCGCTCAACTCATCGCCTTGGTGCAGTCCGGCCTATTGTTGATGGTGGGATGCTGGGAAATGTTACCCAACCATTCGACCGCAGAGAAATTGAAGCTGGCAAGGAGCGCCGACCCACTGCCAGAAAGAGAGAGGAATCGGGAGGATGGAGGCCACCTCTCTCTCGAAAAAAAGCGGAAACGCGCTAAGGGACTTCGGTTGCGGACTGGTCCCGCCAGCAAGGCAGGTGATCGGTCACGGGTGTTGGAACAACACGCAGACCATCATGTGCACCAAAGAATCTATTTCTTCTTCGGCACCAGATCCCAGCCGCCCTGCGTATTCCGCACAAAGCGATGATTGCCCTTGTAGTAGGAGACAGCACCCGTTCGACCCACCTTGACCGCCGTGGGCAGCAGTTGCGCGGCCGACTTCAAGCGTTCGACCATATCGAATGCCTCCTGTCGTTTTCCGGCACGGATCAACGTCATCAGCTTGGATTCCTGTTTCATCCTCTGTACTCCCGTTCATCGAGGATTAGGGGCGGACGGAATTTGCGGCTCGTCGTTCGTAACTGCATATCGATCATCTCACTCGGCGTTGCGTGAGCAGCGCGCGCAGGGCCACGGCCACCACGCAAACGCTGGAAAAAAGAAAGATTGCGCCCGACATCGCATAGATCGTCGGCGAGGCACCGGCGTTCATCTTGCCGAACAGCACCACCGGCAACGTGTTCTGCCGCCCCGCCAGGTAGAATGCCCGCGTGAACTCATTGAGCGACAGCAGGAACGAAAAAATGAAGGCGCTGATCAGACCCGGGCGGATGAGCGGCAACGTGATGTCATAGAATTGCCGGAACCGGCTGGCGCCAAGATCATCCGCCGCCATCAGATAGGTTCGTTTTACGGCCGCAAAACTCGTGAGGATCACGATGAAGGCGAAGGGCATTGCCCATAGCAGATGACCGGCAATGACAGTCAGAGCCGAAGCCTTCACGCCGATGCGACTGATAACGGTTGAAAGCGCCAAGCCCTGAATGACACCTGGTACGAACATCGGCAACAGGACGGTCAGGAACCATATGCTTCGGCCGCGTTGAAGCTCTCGATAAGCCAAGGCGGCACCGAGCGACAGCGCCGTCGCGATGACGGCAGTAGCAAGAGCAATAATGAGCGACTGGACGAGAGCGGCAACAAGCGCGTTTTCTCCTCCGAGCGCCATGTACCATTTCAGGGTCAGGTCCGAAAAATGCGGTAGACCCGGCTGCAGCGAAGGATTGAACGAGACGCCGAGCAGATAGAGCGGCGGCGCATAGATCGCCACCAGACCGAAAATTGTCAGTGCCCAGATGATGATACGTGGGCTCGTTCCTTCCCTGACGATCATTGGCTACGGTCCTCGAACAGGGAGGAGAGCCCAAATACCGCGTCGCCGAGCAGCACGAGTCCGAAGACTATCGCGAGCATCAAGGTCGAAATCGCGAAGGCCAGCGGGAAGTTCGCGACCCGCATGACGTCGTTGATCATCACCGACACAATCGACGCACCGGCACCCCCGAGCATCTGCACCTCCGTCGAAGAGCCCGCAACCATGACGAAGACAAACAGAAACCCTGCGAAGACACCGGAATAGGTCAAGGGCAGCAAAACGGTGCGCACCATGGTCCAGAAGCCGGCGCCGAGATCCCGCGATGCCGCGAGCGCGATAGGATCCACGCGGCGCATGGAGAGCAGCACCGGGAAGGTTGCAAACGGCAGGTAGGAGGCGACAAGCCCGACGATTACGGCGAAATCGCTGAACAGCAGCCAGTCTAGCGGCGCATCCGTGATACCAGCCTGCTGAAGCAGCGCGTTGATCACGCCGGTGCGCCCAAGCAACAATCGCCAGGAGAACGAGCGAATGAGATAGGAGGTGAAGAACGGGATCGTCAGAAGCGCCGCAAGCAGAACCGACAGCCGACGCCCCGCAAGGAAGTACATCGCATAGGCGGTGGGATAGGCGATGATGAGACAAACGCCCGCTGTTAGAAACGCCTTTCCGAGTGTGGACAGAAAGACGCTCCAGCGCCCTGCCTCCAGGATCGCGCCATAGGCAGCGAAACTGAGTTCGGGCTTGATCCAATAAGTCGCAGGATCCCAGGCGCAGAAGCTCCAGACCACGACGAGAACCAACGGCGCGAAGCCAAGCAGGAGGATCGCTGCAAGCGGAACAGTCATCAACAGGACTGATGTCTTCATTGTCTCGTTCCTTTCCTCTCGGCGTTGATCCCATCGGCGCGGGGCCGGCCTGTCCTTGGACAAACGAGCCAGCCCGCTCCATCCCGTCACATCAGGCGTTGCGCAGCTTCTGCCACCATTCTTCGTAGAGTTGGAAGTTGTCCGGGCGGCAATTCTGCCAATAGACTTTGCCGGAGAACTTCGCCTTCACATGGTCGGCGAGCTTGGTGACGTCGTCGGCCTTGTATTCATCCGGATGAGCCTTGGCATAGGCGAGATTGTTGTCGGTCGGCACAAGATAACCCCGCGCCTTGCCAAGTTCGCAGCCATAAAGACCGGCAAGCAGAGCATCGACAAACTTGTGGGCCGCATCTGCCTTGCCGCGCTCGGCAGCGCCCTTGAGCAGCACCGTATTGTTGCCCCAGCCCTCATAGCCTTCGACAGGAGCAGCGTACTCAACCTGAAGCCCGCGCTTGCGGCCTTCATAAACGATCGGCTCCCAGCCGGTCATGGCGTCGACTTCTTCGTTGGCGACAAGCTGAACGCCCTGCTCCCAACCATTCCAGAAGGTACGGAACTGGCCGTCCTTCTTGTGCTTGATCAGGAACTCCATGACGAGGCCAAGTTCGGACTCGGAAAGATTGCCTGGATCCTTGATCGGCTGGTTCTCGGCGCCCTTGAGATAGATGGCGGTGAAGATGGCGCTGTTGATCCAGGCATCTTCCATCGCAACGCGGCCCTTGAGCTTTGGATCGAAGATGACGCCGTAGCTGTCGACCTTGCCGAGCTTGTCAGGGCGATAGATGATAGAATCGGCGTTAACGACAGTCGGAATGCCGTATTGCTTACCTTCGTAGGTCAAGGTCGGTATATCCTTGGCCCACGGCCAGATGCCGCCAAAGTTCGGAATCTTCGAGACATCCCAAGGCGCAATCAGCCCTTGTTTGGCCAGTTCGCGCTCGGCACCGCCTTGGAAGCCGCCGACGTCAAAAAGGTCATTGGCGTTGCCGGCAGCCAGACGAGCGACGACCGGACCGACATCGTTACCATTATCGGTGAATTCCGGCGAAACGCCACTCTGGCGCGCAAATTCCTGCCATTTCTCGCCGATATCGAGGGTCGCCGTTGCCCAGAACGCAACCGTCGCATCATCGGCCATTGCGCGCGTTGCCCCAAGCCCGCCCACAGAAAGAGCGGCCGCCCCCGCCCCCATAAGCTTCAGCATGTCGCGACGCTGTATATTGCTCCTCAAGGCAGAGGAGACGAGATCATTGTGCTTGTTCATCGTGTCATTCCCTTCCCTCATTTTTGCTTGTATCGGCTAATCGGATTCTATTCGTCGGCTCCAGCCAGGGGCCGCATTCCGGAACGATCAATCAAGAGCGCAGCACCCGGCTTCAGATACACGCGCACGTTTTCGCCCGGCGAGGGCGGAGTTGCATCCGCGCTAGTCGTCAACACCACACGCTGGCTGTCGGCAAAAGCAAGCGTAACGTTGTGGCTCAATCCGCGATAGATGCTTTCGACAACCTTAAGTTCAATTATTTCTGCCGCATCTTCACCACCTGGCACGAGTTCCATCCGATCGGGACGGATGGCGACGAGAGCGTCCGATGGCGGTGTGGCCCCCGAAAAGGTTGCCGTCACCCGTTGGCCGGCAATTGTCGCAACGGCGGTGTGAGCGGACGCCGCGACACTTTCGGGCTTCAGGAGCGTATCGATGCCGACGAAACGGGCGACGAAAGCATTGGCTGGCGCATCGAAAAAACGTGCCGGCACATCGGTTTGCTCGATGCGTCCTTTGTGCATAACAGCCATACGATCGGACAGGCTAAGCGCCTCGTCCTGATTGTGAGTGACCAGAATGAAGGTCGCTCCCGTGCGTTTGTGGAGCCGCCCGAATTCGTCACGCATCTGCTGGCGCAGCCGCTCGTCCAAACCGGTCAAGGGTTCGTCAAGCAGAAGGATGCCCGGCTCCATGACGAGCGCCCGAGCGAGCGCGACACGCTGGCGCTGACCGCCGGAGAGAATATTGACATCGCGCTCGGCAAAGCCGGAAAGCTCGACGAGTTCGAGCGCGTCCTCAACCTTCGCCTTCAATGAGCCGCTGGAGAGACCCCGCAACTTCAATCCGTAGCCAACGTTCTGAGCGACGTTCATATGCGGGAAGAGCCCGAGCGACTGGAAAACGGTATTGACCGGCCGGCGATTGGCCGCAACGCCGGCCATATCCTTGCCGTCGAACTGCACCCGACCCGCCGTGGGCTTATCAAAGCCGCCGATGAGCTTCAAAAGCGAACTCTTGCCACAACCCGAGGAGCCGAGAAGAGTGAAAAACTCCCCCGCCCTTATATCGAGCGTCACATCATCCACCGCCCGCACAGGCCCATAGCTTCTGACGATATGGTCGAGGCCGATCGCTATCGCCATATCAGATGTCTCTCCCACCTGATTCACGAATAAGCAGCAGACCCTCTTCGGTTACTTCGAGCTCCTGCCCGGCAACGACCAACGACGTCGCCGTTGCCTCCTCGATGATGAGCGGACCGGCAATACCCTTCAGGGGAGGCAGTTTTGCACGCTCGTAGACCGGGCATGATAGCCAACCCGCCTCGCCACCAAAATAAACTTCGCGGCTGCCCTTCGAAGCCACATCCAGAGACCGATTGGCAGAGGACAATTTCGGTATGGCTATGACCGGCCCGTGCAAGATCGCTTCGAGATGAATCATGGTGATCTCGATCGGCGAGGCCCGCAGGCAAAATGCGTAAGCCCGCTCATGGACCGCATGAAAGCGCTCGGCAAAGCTCTCGACATCGTCCTCAAGCTCGAAGCGCGCAAAGACGCCGTGCTCCTGACCCTGATACCGGGCTTCCACACGGCAGGCATAATGAATGTCGGCACCATTGCCCTTGGCAAAATAGGTAATTGCTTCGCGCTTCAATTCGTCGAATCGGCCTTTCAGATCGCTGACGGCCTCCGGCATGAGGGCGGAGAACCAGGTGCCGCGGAAATCGGCACGCGGCTCGGCAGCCAACATCCCCCAGGCCGAGAAGATGCCGGGATGCAGCGGCACGACCGTCGTCTTCACGCCGAGATCGCGGCCGAGACGCGCGGCAAGAGCAGGCCCGGCGCCACCGGAAATCACGAAAGCCGCGTCGCGCGGGTCGTGGCCACGCTGAACGGTCACGAGCTTCAGCGCATTGATCATGGATGCATGGGCAATCTCGACGATGGCAAGTGCTGCATCCTCAACGGATAGTCCAAGCGGATCTGCGACGGTTGCGATCGCCGCCACAGCCTTGCTCTTGTCGAGCTGCATCTGGCCGCCGGCAAAGCTGGCGGGATCGAAAATACCAAGGGTCAGCAAAGCATCCGAGAGCGTTGGCTTGCTGCCGCCGCGTCCATAACAGGCAGGCCCGGGCGTCGAACCGGCGCTTTCAGGCCCGACGCGAAGCGCGCCGCGTTCGTCGATGCGGGCGATGGAACCGCCGCCGGCCCCGATTTCGACAATATCAACCACAGGCACCTGCACAGGATAACCGGGAGCGATGCGGGTATGTTCGAGCTTGTATTCGCTGTCGAGCGTTGGGCTGCTGTCATGGATCAGCGAGCATTTCGCAGTCGTGCCGCCGACATCGAGCGACAGCACTTCCGATTGACCGAGCAGCGCACCGATACGCGCCGCACCGGCAACGCCGCCGGCAGGACCGGACTCGACCAAAGTCAGCGGGCTCATCTGCGCCTGGTCGAACGTCGAAATGCCGCCGTTGGACTGCATCGCGTAGTAAGGGCAGGTCAGGTCGCGCTCCATGAGCGCGCTCTCGAGACGCGCAAAATAGCGCTTGATAATCGGCTGCACATAGGCGTTCAGCACAGCGGTGTTCGAACGCTCATATTCGCGCCATTGCCGCGAAACCTGATGGCTGGCGCAGACCGTAACGTCAGGGAGGGCTTCGGCGAGCGCCTTTGCACAGGCAACTTCGTGCTCGGGATTGACGTAACTATGGAGGAAGACGACGGCCACGGCCTCGACATTGCGTGCCCGGCACTCCCGGATGATCTCGTCGATATCGGCAAGTTCGATGGGTGTCAGAACGCGACCCCTGGCGTCCATACGCTCGCGGACCTCGAAACGGAGACTGCGTGGCACGAAAGGCTCAGGGCTCTTGAACTGGAGATTATAGAGATCGGGGCGATTGCCGCGACCGATTTCGAGTACGTCGCGGAACCCTGCTGTCGTGACGAGCGCCGTCGTGACGCCCTTGCGCTCGGTGATCGCGTTGATAACGGTCGTCCCACCATGTGCAAAGAAGATGACGTCGCGCGTCGAAAGACCGTCTTTCTCTTCCGCAAGCTCGATGGCCGAAAGTACGCCTGCGGATTGGTCATGAACTGTCGTCAGGCTCTTGGCGGTAAAAACCTCACCGGTACGCTCGTCGTAGCCGACGAGGTCGGTAAACGTACCGCCCACATCCGTCGCTAGCCTGATCATCCCGTCATCCTCTCTTCCAGTCCATAAAGCGTCCGCGCCGTCTCCTCCGAAATATAGCCATCTTCAACATCGCGGCGGACATGCTCGGCCTCGCGCGCACGCGCCTCGCCCCATCCTCCTCCGCCGCCGGTAATGATGCGCACGAGATCACCGCGCTTCAGCGCGATGTGCGGCTCGCGACCAAAGCTCGTCACCCGACCGGCGGAATCTTCCACCTGCAGCAGGTTGAGCGTTCCGGACTTCCCCCCTTCAATCCCCCAGGGAGCAGTTTCAGTCCGCCCGAAACTGCAATAGGCCGAAGCCCCATCCTCGAGAATCTCGTAATCGCGGATAACCCCGAAACCGCCGCGCCGGCGACCGGCACCCGAACCGCCCTCGACATTGAGCGCATAGCGGCGAACAATCAGCGGGAATCGCGCTTCGATCACCTCGACCGAATAGTTGTAGGTGTCGCCATCCGTAAGCGCGATCAGGGCATTCGCGCCATCCGCATCCTTGCTTGCGCCCCAGCCGCCATGCTGCGGCTCGATATGGATGAAGGGTTGGCCGGCAGCATCCTTGCCCGAGATATAGACGACACAGAGACTCGTATAGGACCCGGCCGAGAACCGTTCCGGCATAAGCTTGGCAAGCGCTTTCCAAACCAGCTCGGACGCATGGACCGAACCCTCATAGTACCAGCCCGTCGGAGAAGGCTTTTCGGCGGTGAAAACGGATCCTTGCTGTGCAATCACGGTAAGCGGCCGAAACCATCCTTCGTTGGATGGTGCCTGTGGCGCCACCAACGCCTTGAATATGGTGCGCACCGCCGATTGCAAAGCCCCGGCGGCACAATTGATCGGCCCCTGCACCGCTGGCGGGCAGCCGGTGAAATCAGCGGTCAGTCGATCCCCGGCGATCGTGATGGCAACGTTCACCACGATCGGATCTGTGGTGACGCCATCGCCGTCGATGATGTCCTGTGCCTGGTAGATGCCATCCGGCAAGGCGGCGATGGCGGCGCGCGCCTGCTTCTCGCTGGTCGCAAGCAGATGGTTAAATGCGGCCTCGACGATGTCGATACCATATTTGCGGCAAAGCTCGCCCATCCGCCGCGCGGCGACGCGAACGGTGGCCACCTGTGCAGTAAGATCGCCAATGGCGATATCCGGCAGGCGAACATTTTCACGGATGATGCGCAGGACCTCGCCCGAGAAGCGATCGTTGTGCACGACCTTGACGCCCGGCAGCCTCAATCCCTCCTGAAAAACGGAGATGGCATTTGGCGCAAGCGAGCCGGGGACGGAGCCGCCGACATCGAGATAGTGAGCAACGTTGATGGCATAAGCCATGATACGGCCGTCGAAGAAAATCGGCTTGACGATGGCGAAATCGCAGGCATGCGTACCGCCTGAGTACGGATCGTTCGTGAGCAGGATATCGCCGTCTTCGAGATCGTCGCCATAAAGTGCGAGCAGCGATTTGACCTGGGTGCCGAAGGTGCCGGTGAACAAGGTGATGCCGTTCATCTGCGCCACAAGCTCGCCATTGGGCGTGAGCAGGCCACAGGCAAAGTCCAGCACTTCATAAATAACGGGGCTCATCGAGGTACGGGCCATCACCACGCCCATCTCGTCGACAGTGGCGGCCAGCTTGCCTTCGATGATTTCCTGAGTCACCGGGTCGACAACGATCACGAATCTACCCTCATCATTATATTCGTACCGGTTCAGATTAGGTGTTTTTCGCGCCGCCGAAAGCCTTCCCGATGGGTGGGAGGAAACGCCCCAACCCACCCGTTCGGGTAGGTTATCGATTGAGCATGCCCTTTTTGCGCGCCGCCGTTACCGCCGCCGTCCGCGTCGAGACATTGAGCTTGGTGAAGATGTTCCGCAGATGGAACTTGATGGTGTTGTCGGACAGAGAAAGCGTTCTGCCGATTTCCTTGTTGGAAAGCCCGGCGCTTAGCAGCTCTATTACCATTCGCTCGCGTCCCGTAAAGAGCGAAAGGTCACCACTGCCGGCTGCTTGCTGCGTGGTATCGACGGTGTTCAGCAGCGACTGAAGGCGCTTGCGCGTTACGTTCGCAACGGTCGGATGGTTGGCAAGCAGGCGAAGCTCCCCGAGCCCCGCCGCGTGATCGAGATAGAGCAGCGCGCGATAGTCGCTGAGCGACATCGTCAGAACGAGATCGGAAAGGCGGGCGGCCGCCACATCTGCACGTCCTTCGGCTATCAAGATCTGTATTTCGATAAGCGCAAGCTCGATTCGACGCGGAATATGCGGGCGCTGAGCCTGCCGCATCGTAAGCTGATCGAAAACCTCGCGCGCCTTCGTAGCTTCGCCAAGCGCCAGATAGGCCCGCATCCAAAAAATAGCCGGTGTCGCGCCACGTAAATGAATGGACAGCATATTGGAGCGATCGGATCTGATCGTCTGCATGCCGAAGCCGCTGGCTTCCGCATGACGGATCGCCTGATCGAGATCTCCCGATGCCATCAGCAGCATCGCCCTTTCACGATCAATCAGGCGGGTGAGCCGGTCAAAACCGCGGCGTCTGGCCACTGCGCGGATACGGTCCATGGCTACGTGAGCGGCGATTGGATCATCCCCCATCCGCAAGGTTCGCTGCTCTGCCATGAAGCCGGCTGCGAGAAGATCGAACCACGTGTCGTGGCGTTCGAGATGCGGCAAGGCCCAGCCGAGCATCTCGGCCGCGGCCTCCGTCTCGCCCCGCATAGAGAGAATTTCCGCCTTTAGCACTTGGCCAACGGCGTCAAGATCACTGCCGGCCGCGATGTTGGTCTGCGCCTCGCGGATCAGCTCATCATAGGCGGACAAGGCGCTCGCGCAATCGCCGGAGAAAAAGAAGGCTTGGCCGATGTGTGTGTAAAGGTGCATGGCGCCGAAGTCCGCGCCGCCGTCGCGAAAGGCGCGAAAGGCGAGGTGACCATAATGCAGCGCCCGGTCGAGCTCGCTGCGGATCAGGAAATTATAGGAGAGCATGTTGAGCGCCAGCGCGCGATGGATGAGCTCCATGCCATCGGGCTGCTGCAGATCGTTCTCCAATGCCGACAGATCGGCCGCGCTCGCCCAATGGTCGGTGTAGAGCGCCAGAAGAATCCGCACGACACGCAGATCTTTCGCCAGGACCTCGTCACCGGCGGCGGCACGTTCGGCTATGACCAGATAGTGATTGGCGGCCGCAAGTTGCGCTGCCTTGGCGTTGAAAATCGATAGTCCAAGCGTCGAAAGCGGAAAACGGCTGAGATCTATTTCCGAGGCCCGCCCGCTTAATGCCTGAAATAGCGTTGTACCGCCGCGCGTGGTGGCATAAACGCGCCGCCAGCCGCCTGCAGTTTCGACGATGCGCGCGGCAAGGTTGGCGTCGTCGGCCGAAAGCGCATGTTGCACAGCCCGCTCGATATCGCCCTTAGCCTCGAACCAATGCGCCGCGCAATTGAGGATGCGTTTGGTATCGACGCCTCGCAGGCTGGCGGTTTGCTTGAGGAATTCGTTGAAGACCGGATGGTAGCGCATCCAGTTCCCGGGACCGGCAAGCAGGGTGACGGGAAGAGCATAATCATTGAGCCTCTCGATCAGCCCTACCCTTTCGCTACTGTCGAGAACGACCTCGAGGAGCGAGCGGTTGAAGGCCGGCAGAGCGGCGGTCTCAATCAGAAATTGACGAATTTCCTCCGGCAGATGTTCAAACACCTGCTCCGAGAGATAGGCGCCCATGTCGGCGCTACCGCCGTCGAAAGAGGCGAGAATTTTGTCGCCCTGCTCGGACTCCGATACGAGCAGGCTCACCATCTGCAGCGCCACTGCCCAGCCTTCGGTACGACGATTGAAGGAGCCGACCTGCTCCTCGGTCAGATGCGTCCCCTTGCCGAGGAACAATTCACGCGCTTCGGCATCGGAGAAGCCGAGTTCGCCAGCACCGAACTGTTTGAACTCGCCGCGAAGGCGCAGGGCCGACAAAGGAAACCGCGGCGGGCTGCGGCTCACGAGCACCAGTTTGACATGTTCGAGAGAGACATCGGCGAGGATCTTCGCCATCAGCGCTTCGACGGCATCTGTCTGGGCGAAATGATAGTCGTCGAGAAAGATGACCAGAGGCCCGGCGATCTTGCGCAGCCGCGTTGCCAGCACGGAGAGAAGAGCCGTTGCCGGCAGATTGCCGGCATCGCCGCCATCCTCGTCCAGAAGTGTCTGCAACGCGTCGATAAGAGCGAGCAGAAAGGTTTCCTGGCTGGTGTGTTCCGCGTCGAGTGACACCCAGCATAGATTGACGCCATCTTCCTTGAGTTGCTCAAACCATTGAACGGCAAGGGAAGTTTTGCCGTAGCCAGCGGGCGCGACGATGGTCGTCAACCGGCGCAGCCCGGCTCGCCGGAGCTGCCGCAACAGGTCGCTTCGTTTAATGGTTTGCTGCCCGCTAGAGGGGGGAGCAAATCGATTCTGTCCGCTCATGGGGCGGGATGATGCTGTCTTGGCAGGCAGTTGGCAACCCGAGGGAAAACGTTTGCAAAGCTCTTAAATCGTTATTTTTTTGTGTCACTTAACGAGCTGTTGGCGACAGCGCCTGTTTATGCCCGCAAAGACGCTAAAACTCACCTGCCGGATCCCCAACAAGTCGAAAGCTGCCGCAAAATAGCCGCGCAAAACCGTCAGGAAAACACCCCTTGCTGCTCCATTTTGAGCCATAAACGGTCCGTTAGGAATTTATTGACCATAATGCCAGGTAAATCGATGCCGCTGGCGCGGCGCCTCTGATCTGTATGTCTGTAACAAGGGCGAAAGTCGTATCCGTGCATCACGCGATCTTTTCCATTCCGGCGGCAACCCTCGCCATGAGCTTCTCGTTTGTCGCTTGCCGGGTGGCACTGGTTGCGATGCTGGTTTTCGGCGCTCTAGCGGGATCCGCCAAAGCCGCAACCGATGACCGGGCGCTCAAGCTGTTCTTCACCCATACCGGAGAAAGAGCGACGATCGTCTTCAAGCGCGGTGGGAAATACGATCCACGTGGCCTTGCGCAGATCAACCGCTTCCTGCGTGACTGGCGCAAGAACGAGCCGACCAAGATCGATCCGGGTTTGCTCGATCTGGTCTGGGAGGTCTATGGCCGCAGTGGCGCGCGCGAACCCATCCACGTCGTCTCCGCCTATCGCTCACCATCCACAAACAGCATGTTGCGCAACCGCTCGCGCAGCTCCGGCGTCGCAAAGCACAGCCAGCACACCCTCGGCAAGGCGATGGATTTCTATATTCCCGGCGTGAAGCTCGCGACGCTGCGCGGAATAGCCATGCAGATGCAGATCGGCGGCGTCGGCTTCTACCCCAATTCCGGCTCGCCCTTCGTTCATCTGGATGTCGGCCGGGTCCGCGCCTGGCCCAGAATGTCGCGCCCGGAGCTTGCGAGGCTCTTCCCGAACGGGCGAACTCTGCACGTGCCTGCCGATGGCAGGCCGCTTCCGGGCTATGAGCTGGCGCTTGCGCAATCGAAGAAGCGGCCGAGCAAGCTCATGGCCGTTGCCGCCGACGATGATGATGACGATACACCTGCGCCCGCGCCTGCTCCGATCGTGACGGCCTCCATAACCAAGACAGCCAGCTCGCCCCTTATGACGAGCATGTTGCCCATTCCCCAAAGCCGCGCCGTGAACGGGCTGGAAGCCCAGCTTGGCAAGCGGGTTGCCGAGGAAAATGCGGTTCAACCCTTCACCGACCTGACATCCTATGCCGTCCCTCTACCGACGACACGGCCGGTGAGCATTGCTGTGATCCCGGCGAATGCGCCCGAAAGGCCGGCCCGAACTGTGCTGGCAAACCTGGTGGTCGGACGGAACGACGCCGGCAAGCTGCTCGTTGCGGAACCTCCGAAGAATTCGAACGACAACGCGATGGAAAAGCTGCAGCCCATGGCAAAGCTTCCAGCCTCCGCGACGCAGGACGTTTCGGGCGGCGTCGGCGCCATGTCCACAGGCGCAATCGTCGCCTGGGCATTGCAACCTCCAGGCATCGCAATGGATATGACGCTTCCTGGCCTGGTTGGGGCTCCCATTCCCCTGGATCAGGACACCGGCAATATTCGAGACGGGATCATCGTAACAGAGGATGATGATTTCGATGTCGAAAGGTTCGGCTTCGAAGGCTGACCTCAAGGCGCGATACGCATTGCCACCGTAAACGTCGTTGCAAACGGCTTTTCGCTTGCGAAAAGGCATTGCTCGCGCTTGAGATGGTGACTGACGGATATCCGATTGAGATCGGACGCCCGGCCGCGACCAGGACAAGCCGGCTTTTGTAATGTCGACGTAATCTTCCAATCCTAGAGGCTGCTTCCAAACTGGATTCAGCCATGCTGCTTCGTCGCCTCCTTCCCGTTCTGCTTGCCATCGGCGCCTTGGCGCTCACGGGTTGCGTTTCTGCGATGATGAAGACCTATGCGCCGCCGCCCGCCCAGATCGTAATGCTGCACTACGGCCCGCCGGCTAGCTTACGGGCTCTTGACTTCGAGCAGCATGTCCATGGATGGCACAAGGTTGCCGCCAATGCCGCACCGACGGCGCCGAATCATCCGATTTCCCCGGATCGGCGCAAGACGGATCCCGCGCCAAGGGAGGGATATATCAAGCGCGCCAAAATGCTCCTATACCTCATACGCTCTCGCCATTGGCGATCATTGCCTTATGACCAGACGTCGTGAGCCGGATGCAGCCTTTGCGAAAATGATGCGAATCGAAGTCGGGTAAAGATCATGCACATACTGCTAGTCGAAGACGAACCGGAAATGGCATCAGTGCTGATGACAGCATTGAAACGCCAGGATGTCGTGGTCGACCATGCCTCCAACCTCGCCGATGCGGAAGCGATGGCGCGCTTCGGCACCTATGACGCGATCGTGCTCGACAGGCGCCTGCCTGACGGTGAAGGACTTACTCTGATCCCGCGCCTGCGGGCGCAGCACATCGAAGCTCCGGTAATTGCCCTCACCGCCATGAGTGATCTGCGCGACCGCATCATCGGGCTCGATGCAGGCGCCGACGACTATTTGGGCAAACCCTTCGCGACCGAAGAGCTTGTGGCCAGGCTGAAGGCCTTGCATCGGCGCCCCTACGTCCTGCGCGCAGATCAGTCCATTGTCGGCCGTCTGACCTATGATTTTCGCTACCGCGAAGCGCTGATCAACGATCAGGCGTTAGAGCTGCCACGCCGAGAACGTCTGGTTCTCGAAACGCTGATCCGTCGGCCCGGCCGCACCGTCATGCGCGGCATGCTCGAGGAAGCGGTCTACGCCCTCGACGACGAGATCGGCTCCAATGCGCTGGACGCTCATATTTCCCGCCTGCGCCGCAAGCTGGACGATGTGTCCGCCGGTATCGAAATTCGCGCCGTCCGCAATCTGGGTTATTTGCTGCGAGCCGTTCCATGAAGCCGGAGCGCGCCCGCTCGCTGCAATGGCTCCTGGTGCGACGTTTGATCCTGCTGCAGGCCGGAATGCTGCTTTTCTTCATTGTCCTGTTGATCGTCGTGCTGTCGGTGGTGAAGCCGAGGCTGATGATCGACAATGAGGCAGCGGTGACCGCCGTTACCGGCGCGGTCGATCGCGACAAGGACGGCAAGCTCATCGTTCACGATACCGACGAGCTCACGCAGTTTCGTGCAGAGCATCCGAAGGTCTGGTACATTATACACGACGCAACGGGCCAGACGGCGCGTTTGGGCATAGCGCCGCCCGACTATGACCGTGATCTCGGCAGTCTTTTAAGTTCGGTCGACCACGCGAGCGTCGGCTTTGCCGGCAAACGTGACGGGAAGGAGATGCGGCCGGAGGCCTTCGTTCAGAAGGTGGATACCAAGGCCGGACCTGTCCAGGTCGTCACATCGACCTTTCATTCGCGATCGGACTCTGAAGGTTTCGACATCAGTATTACCGCCATTGTCGACATGGCGCGCAAGCCTGACGGCACCGCCGATTGGCCTCGGGTCCTCCCCGGCCTGCTGGCCTCCCTCGGCATCGTCCTTCTGCCGATCATTCTGGCCATGGGCGTGACGACGCTGGTAACGACGCCCGCCGTCGTGCGCCGTTCGCTCACGGGACTGATCGGCGCCGCCAATCAGGCAGCACGCATCGATTTCGATACGCGCGCCATGCAATTGCCTGTCAAGAACGTGCCCCAGGAGGTCGTCCCGCTTGTCAGCGCCTTCAACCAGGCCCTCGGCCGGCTTGCACAGGGCATCGACAGCCACAACCGCTTCCTGACGGATGCCGCGCATGAATTGCGCACGCCGATCGCCATTCTGCGCACACGCGCCGAATTACTGACGGACGAGCCGGAGACATTACGGCTGCGACAGGACATTGAGCGCCTCTCGCACCTCGCCCAGCAGCTGCTGGATCATCAATCACTGGATCGCCCCAACGAGCATCGCCGGGTCGTCGACCTTGCGGAATTTGCCGGTCGGGTCGCGGCCGACCTGGCGCCCCTTGCGATCGAGGCTGGCTATGATTTCGCCTTCGAGCCCCCGGACGGAAAGGTCGAAGTCGAGGTCAACGCGCTGCAGATCGAGCAGTTGCTTGCCAACATCGTTCGCAACGCCATCGAACATGGCGGCGGCAAGGGCACTATCACCGTCCTGGTCGATCGGGCGGGTGGCCTGGAGGTTCACGACGAAGGCCCGGGAATTCCGGTCGAAGAACACAAGAACGTCTTCGAGCCATTTTACCGCGTACATCCCCACTCTCACGGCGCCGGTCTCGGGCTCAATCTCGCCCGCCAGATCGCGCAGTTGCACGGCGGTAGCATCACGATCCTGAACGGTCCGTGGCAAGGCGCACGCGTCCGAGTTCACTTGCCATTGCACCGTCGAACAGCTTGAACCGCTGCTTTCACCGGCAGCGGCCATCATAGCCGGGCAGTAGGCACCTGATCGGTGCCCTGAAAGTGGGTTCGAACGGCTCGAAACTGGGGCTGGGTCAGATCCGGCGGTATTCGATGTTGCGGGCCAGCCAGCATCCGAGCGTCAGACCGGACACCTCACCGGAGGAACCGCGCCTGATCTGCACGGTCCAGTCGCCCGGCGGGGCTGCGTCCATGGAACGGCGCGTCGTGATGACCCAGAGATCATCCGCCAGCGGATACATACTCTCCACCGGCCCCAGGCCGAGCATGCCTTCGAAGCCGACATAGGCTGCGCCATCCCGCGCTTCGATTTTGAGCTTCGCGCCGATCTCGTCTGAAACATAGGAGCCGGCGATTCCGGCCCCATCGGCCCATTCCACCGGCGCAACCGGCTTTGCCTCGACAGAGAGATTTTCTCCCGGCCGCTCCATAAGCAGACGTTCTCCATCGCGCCGCAGCACAATGTCACGTGCGCGCAGAACGCCATCCGCCACGGGCGTGCACAGGCTGGGGGCCGTCGCGTAGTTGAGCCGCACGCCATCCTTTTGCTCTTCGGTGCGAAGATAAAGCCCTTGCGCATCGTCCAGCCAGAGGCCGGACCAGCCCTCGGCCGGAACGGCATCCTCGCCGATACGGCAGCCAAGAGCAGCTTCCATCAGCGACCAGGCTGCTCGCATGGCGCTCGCTTCGTGATTGAAGATGACCACAATCGACAGCCGCTCGGAGGCAATATGCATTCGATAAGAGCAGAAGCCGCGCAGGCCGCCGCCATGGGACGTTATGTCATAGCCGGCAAGCGGCTCGCGGCGAATTCCATAGCCATAGGAGGCAGGCTTGCCGTCGGCGAAGCAAACGGGAACGCTGATCCGATTATAGAGGCTTTTCGGATCATTACGAGTCGCGTCGATGTGGCGCTCCCAAGCCAGCATGTCGTCAAGCGAAGCCGAGATGCCAGCATCTCCGAACCAGAAGATACCGCTCTTAGCGGGCAGGAAGCCAACGGTATCATTGCCCTCAAAGCCGATGACGCCATCCAGCCTTTCGCGGGTATCGGGCGCAAGGACCGCACCGGTCATGCCAGCGGGCCCGAAGATACGCTCGCGCAACAATTCGCCGAAATCCCGACCGCTCGCGCGACGGATCAGCTCTGCCAGAAGGCGGAAATTTCCGTTGCTGTAGGAGTAGGCCATGCCCGGCGCGAAATGTCCCGATCGTGCCTGCGAGAGCAGACGCAAGCCGTCCTCCTCGGTGAACACGGCTTCAGGCGCAGCCCCCTGCAGAACTGTCAGAGCCCAATAATCGCGCAGGCCGGACTGGTTGTGACAGAGATCGGCCACCCGCGGTAGCGGACCTTCAAAACTCGGCAGAAGCTCCGGCAACAGCGGATCGAGCGCCTCCGGACCATCGAACATATCCAGCAGCAAAGCGCAGGTCATGTGCTTCGAGATCGAACAGATCGGCAGGCGGCTTGCCGTCGTCATCGGCAGGCGCCGCTCCATATCGGCAAACCCCCAGGCGCGGCGGGCAATCACTTCGCCGTCCTTCACCACGCCGACAACACCGGCCGGGCCGCGATAACGATCCGGCAGCATGTTCAGCGCATGTTCCAGCGCCTCATGATTAATTCCGCTCATCTCTTATCCCTGAAAGCAGAGCCGCGTGCCGGGCTCGGCCATGGCCAGAAACTCCTGAAGATGCTCAAGCGTCAGCGCGGCGCAGCCGGCAGTCGGGCCATAACCATCGCTGGCGACATGCAGAAAGATGGCGCTTCCGCCACCGGGGATCACCGGATCGTCGTTCTGGCCGAGCACCACGACGATGTCGTAGAGATCATCCTTACGCCACATCTCCTCATGGCTGGCGGCAAAGGGCAGGCGTACCGGGCGATTGTAGTCGGGATGGTCGGCGGCATCGCACCAGCCGTCCTGCGGATCGATAATGGCGGTTTCGAACGCGGAGACTGGAGCCGTCTTAAGCTTGTCGGCCCGGTAGAGCACCCGGCGGATCGGCCAGCAGCCGATCGGGCTCACATTATCGCCTTCGGTCTTTTCGGCGCGGATACCGCTCTTGCCCACCGCTGCACGCCAGACCTTATCGCCATAGCTCGCCTGCCAGCCTTCGCCGGCGCGTTTCACGATCAGATCCAAGTCCACCTCCTTCAACCCTCTAACGGAAAATGACAGGCGACCATCCGGCCGTCCCGCTGCTGTGGGGCAGGGTCTTCTACCCGACAAATATCCTTGGCAAAAGGACAGCGTGTGTGAAAACGGCAGCCCGATGGCAGATTCATCGGGCTCGGAATTTCGCCCTTCAACACGAGCTTTTCCCGGCCGCGCTGACGTGGGTCGGCAAGTGGCACCGCCGAGATCAGGAACATCGTATAGGGATGCAGCGGCTTGGCGAAGATTTCCTCCGTTCGCCCAACCTCCACCAGACGGCCGAGAAACATCACACCCACGCGATCGGCAAATTGCCGAACGACGCTCAAGTCATGTGTGATAAAGAAGTAGGTCAGACCCAACTCTTCCTGAAGATCCGAGAGCAAGTTCAGCACCTGCGCCTGGATCGAAACATCGAGCGCGGAAACAGACTCGTCACAAACGACGAAATCCGGGCTGTTGGCAAGGGCACGGGCAATGCCGATACGCTGACGCTGCCCGCCGGAAAACTGGTGCGGATAGTTGCGCAGATATTGCCGCCGCAGCCCCACCATGTCGAGAAGCTCGGCGCAGCGCTCGCGGATCGCTTCTGAGGAACCATAGCCATGGGTCCGCAACGGCTCACTCAGGATTTCCTCGATGCGCATGCGCGGATTGAGCGAGGCATAGGGGTCCTGGAACACGATCTGCAGCTTCTTGCGCAAACTGCGCATGCCGCCATCGTTCAGCTCGGTCAGTTCCCGACCGCGATAGCGGATCGTGCCGGACGTTGCCTCCAGCAGGCGCAGCATCACTCGACCGAGGGTGCTCTTGCCGCAGCCGGATTCGCCGACGAGCGCGAAGGTCTCCCGCTCATAAATATCGAGAGAGACGCCGTCGACGGCGCGCACTATGCGAGCACCGCTGCCGAAAAATCCACCGCCTACCGGATAGTGCTTATTGAGATCACGAGCTGAAAGTACAATGTCGTTCACGATGCCACTCCTTGCCCGCTCGTTTCCTGTTGCGCATGCAGCCAGCAGCGCGCGACATGCCCCTGTCCAAGGCCTGCAAGCTCGGGCGGCTGCTGACAGATCGGCAAGGCGTCGCCGCAGCGTGGGCCAAAACGACAGCCGGGCGGCAACTTGGCGAGATTGGGCACCATGCCCGGAATGGTGGGCATCCGTTTGGAGATCCGCGTGGCACTTGCCTTGGGGATCGATGCCAGAAGTCCGCGGGTATAGGGATGGGACGGGCGCTCGAAGAGGTCGAATACATCGGCCTGCTCGACAATCTGGCCGGCATACATGACATTCACCTCGTCGCACATTTCGGCAATGATGCCGAGGTCATGCGTGATCATGATGATCGCCGTGCCGACGCGGTCACGCAGATCCAGCATCAGCTTCAGGATCTGCGACTGTGTCGTCACATCGAGCGCTGTCGTCGGCTCGTCGGCGATCAGCAGCTTCGGCTCGCAGATCAGCCCCATGGCGATCATGGCGCGCTGGCGCAGTCCTCCGGAAAGCTCGTGCGGATAGGCATCCAGTCGCGCCTTCGGCTCGGGGATGCCTACCAGTTCGAACATTTCCAGCACGCGGTCGCGGATCTCCTTGCGCTTAAGCCCATGATGGATCGCCAACGGCTCGCCGACCTGATCCCAGATCTTGCGCACCGGATTGAGTGATGTCATCGGCTCCTGAAACACCATGGAAATCTCGCTGCCGCGAACGCGGCGCATTCCATCCGGCGTCAACGTCGCAAGGTCCGTGCCGTCGAGCATGATGCTCTTCGCACTGACCTGACCCTGCGGCCTGGGCACAAGTCCCATGAGAGACAGGGCGGTCATGCTCTTGCCGGAGCCGGACTCGCCTACCAGCCCAACGATGCGTCCACGTCCCACATCGAAGGAGATGTCGTCAAGCACACGGACGTTGCCGCGGTCGCTGCGGAATTCGGTGCGCAATTCACGCACGCTGAGCACTGTATCGGATGCGGATGCCATCGGTTCAGTCCTTCATGGAGGGATCGAGCGCATCGCGCAGCCCGTCGCCGATAAAGTTGAAGGCAAGCACCGTGAGCAGGATCGCGACGCCAGGAGAAATCGCCACAAGCGGCGCCTGAAACAGATATTCCTTGCCCTTGGCGACCAGCAGACCCCAGCTTGCCTCCGGTGGCTGCACACCGACGCCAAGGAAGCTCAGGCTCGATTCCCACATGATCGCTTCCGGGATCGAGAGCGAAAACAACACGATCAAGGTCGGGATCACATTCGGAAAAATGTGGCGGAACATGATGGTCGCCCGGCCGGTGCCGCCCGCCCGCGCCGCTTCGATAAATTCCTTCTGCTTCAAAGCCAGCGTCTGCGCACGCACCACGCGCGCCACGCCGGCCCAGCCGACCAGCGCGAGGGCAAGGAAGATGTTGAGCAGGTTCGCGCCCATCGTATACATCACCACCATGGCGAGGAGCAGCGAGGGAAAGGCGATCATCATGTCGGCGAGCCGCATAACGATGAAATCCGTGCGATTGCCGAAATAGCCGCTGAGGATGCCGAGAACGGTGCCGATCATCAGCGAGATCAGGCTCGGTACGATACCGACTATCAGTGAGATGCGCGCGCCATAAAGAATGCGCGTCAGAACATCCCGGCCGAAATTGTCGGTTCCGAGCCAATAGGTCGTGGAAGCCGGTAGCAATTGCTCGTTCAGCGCCACGCGATAGGGATCGTGAGGACTGATCCATGGCGCGAAGATTGTCAAAAGAACCAGCAGCAGGACGAAGGCTAGTCCCGCCATGGCCATGCGGTTCTTGCGGAAAGCGCGCAAGCTATCGCCCACAAGACTCGCTTCCTCGACGGCTTCGGGAGCGTTCTCCCCAGTGATGACTTCGGCAGGGAGGCTCATCAGGCGTCCTTCTTCATCTCGGAGCGAATACGGGGATCCAGGACGGAATAGAGAATGTCGGCGATCAGATTTCCAAGGATCACCAACGCTGTGGCAAAAAGCACCGAACCTTGCAGCAGCGGCATGTCGCGCGACTGGATCGCATTGACCGAGATGCGGCCGACCCCGGGGATGCCGAAGATCGCTTCGGTGATGACTGCGCCGGACAGAAGCGTCGCCACCTGGATAGCCATGATGGTCACCACGGGAATCAACGCATTCTTCAGTGCATGGCGTGAGATGACCCGAAGTTCTCGCAGACCCTTCGCGCGGGCGGTGCGGATATAATCATGGCGCATGACTTCCAGAAGGCTCGACCGGGTGAGACGGGCGATGACGCCGGCCGAGCTCCAACCCAGAACGATGGCCGGCAGTATCAGATATTTCCAGCCATAGAAGCCCGAAACCGGCAGCCATTTGAGTTTCAGTGCGAAAATATACTGCAGAAGCAGTGCCGACCAGAAGATCGGCATCGATACGCCAAGCAGCGAAAACCCCATGAAGAAGTGATCGAGCAGACTGTCGCGCCGCACCGCTGACAGAATACCAGCCGGAATGCCGATGATCCACGAAACGACGGCGGCACAGCCAGCCAGCAGCAACGTCGCCGGAAATGCGGTCAGGATCAGGGTCGTCACGCTACGATTGAGCTTGATCGATGTGCCGAGATCGCCATGCAGCGCATCCCAGAGAAAACGCAGATAGCGGGTAAGCAGAGGATCGTCGAGATGCATCTGCGCACGAATACGCGCGATGACATCAGCACTGGCGTGCTCCTTCATCATCAGTGCCACCGGATCGCCCGGCACCACGTTCAGCATGACGAAAAGAATGGCAGTGATCCCGATGAGCACCGGAATCGAAACGAGAATGCGTCGGATCGCAAACATCAGCATCGGTGAAGTATTCTTTCAGCGGCGCCCGCGCGAAAGGGCGAATGGACGGTAGCGAGGGACGCGAGCGTAGCCGCACGCGCCCCACCGCATAAGCCCGCGCCCGAAATCTTTCCAAGCATGGAACTATGCGGCCGGCATGGCTTGTCGGGGCCTGGTCTTATTCGACCTCGACCTTATAGTAGCTCATATCGCTCCAACCGTTCCACGGAACGACGAAGTTCTTCACGCGCTTCTGCACGACGAAGCTGTGGTCGAGGCTGAACAGCGGCACCCAGGCGGCGTCCTTGCCGACGATTTGCGCCGTCAGATCCTGATAGAGCTTGCAGCGGGCTGCCGGGTCCGTCAGGCTGCGTGCCTTCTCGACCGATGCGAACACTTCCGGATCATTGTTGTTGTAGGCGCGGACCTTGCTGCCGCTCTCCGAGAAGAACGTGTAGAAGAAGTTATCGGGATCGTTGAAATCGGCCGACCAGACCTGGGTATAGGCGTCCGAATCCCCCACCTTGCGAGCTGCCAGCCAGGCAGCCTCGTCGGTCGTGACGATATTGGCCTTGAAGCCTGCCTCCGCCACCTGCGCCTGGATGATCTGGTTCATGTCGGACCATTTGGGCGACCAGCTCGATACCTGCTGCAGATTCACGTCCACGCCATTCGGATAGCCGGCCTCGGCGAGCAGTTCTTTTGCCTTGGCCGGGTTGTGCTCGATCGGGGTGGCGGCCGCATAACAGGTCAGGCCACGCGGCATGACGCCGTCTTCCAGCTTGCCCTTGCCGTAAAAATTCTTGTCGAGGATCGCCTGCCGGTCGATCGACATCTGGAAGGCGCGGCGGACGCGCGGATCGTCGAACGGCTTCTTTTTCTGATTGATGTTATAGTAGTAAAGTCCGACGCGCGGCCCGGAGCGGATCAGCGACTTCCACTGGTCGCTTCCGTAGAAATAAGGCGTCTGTGTCGGAGCGTAGTCGAGATCGAACACATCGATTTCATCGGATTCGAACAGCATCCGCAGCGTCTCGGAATCGGAAACGACGCGGATGAGTAGCTTGTCGAGCTTCGGCCGGCCACGGAAATAGTTGTCGTTGGCCTCGAGCGTCTGGCTGTCGTTCAGCGTATAGTCGCGCAGTATGAAGGGGCCGGTGCCGTTGGTGGTTTCCGGCGTCAGACCGAACTTGTCGCCTGCGGCCTCGGTGAAGGCGCGGTTGTAGATCGAAGCCTGCGGACTTGCGAGCAGTGCAAGAAAGGCGGCGTAAGGCTGGCTAAGTTGGATCTGGACGGTGTATTTATCCACCGGCTTCAAGCCCGAAACGCTATTGGCCTTGCCGTCGAGCCGGTCCTTCGAACCTGCAACGAAGGTGAGGATATCCGTGCCGAGCGCCTTGGTTGCCGGGTTGAGCATCCGATCGAAGGTATAGACCACATCGTCGGCGGTCAGTTCGGCGCCATTGTGGAACTTCACACCCTGACGCAGATGAAAAGTGTAGGTCAGGCCGTCGCTGGAAATCTCCCATTTCTCGGCAAGACCAGGCATCAGGGCGGATTCGCCGGGCTTGGTGGTTTCAGCTTCGATAAGGCGGTCGAAGATGTTGAGCGGAAGCGTGTAGTCATCCGATGTCATCTGGCCGTCAGCGGTCTTCGGATCTTCCGTGTAGGACACGCGCAACATGTTCTCTGCTAGAACTGGTGAGAACAGGGTAAGGCCGACCAGACCGGTCGCCAGCAGCAATTTCATTTTTGTATTCACATTTCACCTCTTGGCGGTTTTTCGGTTTCCCGGCAGCGGCCGCGAACACGGCCTCTGCACCAGCGACTTGATTTCTGTCTCGCGGGGCCTGTCGCACAATCCCACGATTAATACTACCATTTAGCCGACGGAATTTTCGCCAGTCAGCCATGATCCGGCCTGTTCGAGTTCCAGCGCATCGGCAATGTTCGTCCTGCGCCGAATGACGCGGAATTGCCCGCCGTTGACCAGGACTTCGGGAACGAGATCGCGTGAATTGTAGGTCGACGACATCGCGGCGCCATAGGCCCCCGCATTGTCGAAAACAACGAGATCGCCGGCGACGATTGTGCCCAACCCCTGATATTTTCCGAAATCGTCCGAACTTTCGCAGATGGGACCGACGACCCGGCAGACATCGTTACGTTCGACCAAGCGCGGCGCCTCCACCGTCAACAGAGGATGCTGCGCACCATAAAGAGCCGGGCGCATGAGATCGTTCATGGCCGCGTCGATCACGGCAATCGGTACACCGGCGCTTTCCTTCAGATAGAGGACTTCGCTGACCAGGATGCCAGTGCGCCCCGCCAGCCAGCGGCCCGGCTCCACATTCAGCGCACAGCCAAGGTCGCCGACTGTCTCCGCGATGATCGAGGCATATTCCACAAGGTCGGGGCCGGCCAACGCGTCATCGCCAATCCCCAGTCCGCCACCCAGATCCAGTCTCTCGATGGCAAGCCCTGCTACGCGCAACTGCCGCACAAGATAGGCCAGCGCCGCCCAAGCGTCGCGGAAGGGAGAGAGGTCGAGAATCTGCGAGCCGATATGCACGGCAAGGCCAACCATGTTCAACTCGGGCAGCATAGCGGCTTCCGCGTAAATGGCCGGAACCTCGCCAATGGCAATGCCGAACTTGCTGTCCTTCTTTGCCGTCGTGATTTTGGCATGGGTACGCGCGTCCACGTCCGGATTGACACGTAGGGCAACCGGCGCGCGGATGCCCGTTTCGCGGGCCACTTCTGCTACAATTTCCAGCTCGGCCTGGCTCTCGACATTGAGTTGATGCAGACCGGCCTCCAGGGCGGCGCGGATCTCGGCCCGCGTCTTGCCGACGCCGGAAAAGATGATGCGTTCCGGCGGCGTTCCCGCAGCCAGCGCTCGTGCCATTTCCCCGCCCGAAACGATATCCATGCCGGCGCCGAGGCGCGCGAGTTCCGCCAGCACATGGATATTGCTGCTGGCCTTGACGGCAAAGCAGATGGAAACATTCGAAGCCGCGATAGCCGTTTTCAAATTCACGTAATTCTGCCGCAACGCGCCCGCGGAATAACAATAGAAGGGTGTGCCGACGGCACCGGCGATGCGGTCGAGCGACACGTCCTCTGCGTGCAGCCGGCCGTCGCTTCCGCGAGCAAGCCAGCGGCTCGGCATTTCAGTCTTGCTTGTTTGGGAAGAGGCAATCGTATCGGTCATGATGTGCATTCAAAGTTGCGGTTACGGGAAGATTTCAGATTGCGACATGATTATGAAATGCTTCTTCTGCCATTTTTATTCATTTTCGATATAAGGCGGCTAAGGAGGATCTGATTTGAAACTCAATCAGCGACAAATCGACGTATTCAACGCAGTGATGGTCAACAAGAGCGTCACGGCCGCCGCCATACGGCTGGGAAGCTCGCAGCCGACGCTCAGCCGCGAAATTCGCGAGATAGAACAGCGCCTCGGCTTCGAGCTTTTCCAACGCTTCGGCAAGCGGCTGACACCGACCGAGCAGGCGGTACTGCTGCATGAGGTGGTGCTGCGCTCCTTCGTCGGAATGGACGAGATCAATCGCGCGGCGACCGCCATTCGCACCCGCAGCGCGGCCAATTTCCGCATTGCCACCATTCCCGCCTATGCCGAATCAATCATTCCGCGGGCAATTCAGTGTCTGCTGCGGGCACGCCCGCCAGTGCATTTCTCGATCCATTCCCATGAGGAGCCTTCGTTGCGTCACGAAATGACGACCCAAGTCTTCGACCTGGGCCTGACGGAAAGCCTCGCCGAACGCGAGGGGACAGCAAGCGAAACCATCATTGCGGGCGACATGGTTTGCGTCTTGCCGCATGGACATCGTCTGGCGGGTCAAAGAGAGCTGGCGCCCACGGATTTCACCGGCCAGCCCTTCATCTATTTCGGCCAGAATGACCCCTATCGCCATAAGCTCGACGAGGTGTTTCAGTCGGCGGACGTCGCCCGCGACTACGCCGCCGAAACCACGACGGCAACGAGCGTCTGCGCCATGGTGGCCGCCGGCGTGGGTATTTCGGTGATCAATCCGCTGACTGCGGCAAGCCATACCGGGCGCAACGTCCTGTTCCGGCGGCTCTCAGTTTCGGTGCCTTATCTTCTTTCGGTTTGGCGGCCCGCCCGCAGCACCCGCACGGCCCAGGCGAAAAAATTCGTGACTGCCCTGCGCGACGTTGCAGCCGACATGTCTGCCGGCCTTCAACAGGCCCTGGATGCATAGGTGCGTCGCGATTTAGTACAGCTGCCGCGGGCCTGAAATAGATGAAGGCCGGAGCGAACGCCCCGGCCTCTGTTCAATTAATTGCAGCTGTTCCGCTTAGTTGTTCAGAGCGCCGCCGACGATAGCACCGAGCGCGAAAGCGGCTGCCGGATACCACAGGCCGTCGCCATGACGGCGATAGCCGGGCCGCCGATCTCGATAACCGCGATAGCCGTGATAGTAGCCAGGCCGATCATTGCCGCGATGAGGCCCCCATCCGGGCCGGCCGTGTCCACGAGGCGGTACGTCGCGACGATATTCGCCGTGACGATCGTGGTGCCGGCGCGGCCACTCCTGGGCATTGGCAAGCTGCGCGGCAAGCGTTGCTGCCGCAACGACGGCAAGAAAAATCTTCTTCATCATAGGCTTCCTCGTTATTAACAAGGGAACCTTAGTAACCGTAGGGTGAACGAAAGGTAAAGAAACTCCCTTAAACGTAGAGCCTACAGCTTACAGATTCTGAACAGAGGCAGGTTCTCGTCTCATGCAACGGTTGCATCTCCAGCGGGCAGAAGCCGGGCCATGGCACTTAATAGATCTGTCTGCGAGATCAGGCCGAGCACCCGCCGCTCGGCATCCACGACGATAACAGCATGGGTGCGCCCATCGGTCAGGACAGGCAAAAGCGACAGGGCGGGATCGGTGGCATCGGCAGTCTCCGGCTTTGACAGTGCCCGCTCGATGCTGCCGATGCCTTCCGAGAGCTCGCGCAGGCCGACCGTTCCGATCAACCGCCCTTCCCTATCCTTTACGGGCAGCGTGCGAATGTTGTGCTTTAGCAATAGATGCCGGGCATGATCCGGCTCGGCGTCCTCGCCGATGGCAATGACATCGCGCGACATGACGTCGGCGCAACGAATATCTCCGTGCGATCGCACCGCCGCCTGCAACTCGACCTGGCGCAAGAGACGGCTGAGGTCGGCACGGTCAATATCGAAAGTCTCGTCAAATGCTTCCAAGGCGGAATCGACGTCTTCCTCGCGAAAGCCCACGCGCAACGGCGGCGGCAGATCTTTCGTCTGATGGGTGTTTTCCACCGGTCTGGCTGCGACATGCGGATAGTTGCGCTTTCCAAGTTTATGGAACACTAGTCCGAGGCCGACGAGAATGCAGGAATTCAAGGCAACCGGTATGAAGGGAAACAGGAAGCCCCAACCTGCAACAACCGGGCCGCCGAGAACTGCCGTCAGCGCCGCTGCACCACCCGGCGGATGAAGGCACCGGGTAAGCGACATTGCGGCTATCGCCAACGAAACGCCGACCCCGATTGCGATCACCGGATCATGAATGAGATAGGCCGCAATGATACCCATCATGGCGGAAATCGTATTGCCGCCGATGATCGACCACGGCTGGGCAAGCGGACTTGCAGGGACAGCGAAAAGCAGCACTGCGGACGCGCCCATCGGTGCGACGATGAGTGGAAGATGCGGCCCCTGCCCGAAGAAATAGCCGCTGATGACGCCGGTAAGTCCGATACTGATCAGCGCGCCGAGACAGGCCATCAACCGCTCGCGAAGCGTCGCGCCGGCTAGGATCGGGGAAAACAGGCGGAACCGGCTGGTTCTCGCCTTCTGTGGGGCTGGACGCTGCATGATGAAACCAGTCTAGAAGAGATATGGCGTGATTGAATGAATAACGAAACCCAACTAATGCGCCACCCGTCGTGAGCCGCTGGCTTTGGCGGTGACGAGCACCTCGCGAAACGCATTGAATGCGTTCGGACGGTCCTGCCGGCGAGAGATGAGCATGGTATCGACGGTGGCAAGCTGGTGCGTCGACGAAACCATCGGCCAATGCATGAGATCGAGGACCGACTTCGGCATGACACCCGCGGCGTTGCCGGCAGCAACGCTTGCCAGGATAGCGTGATAGGAGCCGAGTTCGGCCGTCTGTAAGGTGCTCGACCCGCTTGCCCATCTTTCGGCGATCCTGCGATAGGTACAACCGGGTTCCAGCGCGGCGATTGTCTCGATCCTCAGGTCTGCTGCCGAATGGATCGGCGGGTGGCCTGACGGCAGGACAAGCAGCAGATCCTCGGCGAATACCGGCTCCGCTTCGAGCTCTTCAAGTTCGGTTTCAAAACCTGGGCCTTCGTCCAGCATTTCATCGGGCAGCCGGGCGATCAGCGCGCAGTCCAAAACACCGCCAAGAACATCTCTGGCCAGATCCCGGGAAGCGCCGAGAGAGAGTTTAAGCGACACATCCGGCCACATCTGCTTGAATTGGTTGAGGGCGGCCGGCAGCCGGCTCGCTGCCGTACTTTCCATTGCTCCCAAACGCAGGCTCCCCGACGGACGAAGGGACCTGACCGCTTGCCGTGCCTCTAGCGCGAGCGCTGCAAGCTGGTTGGCATAGGTCCGAAACGTCTCGCCCTCCTGGGTCAGCGTCATCTTCTTGCCGTCACGGCTGAAGAGCAGGACGCCGAGGTATTCTTCCAGCAGCTGGATCCGCGTCGTCACATTCGACGGTGCGCGGCCAAGCACCTTGGCAGCCTTTGTCACACTATTGTCACTCGCGACTGCAAGGAAGATTTCGATCGATGAAAGGTCCAACAGAAAATCTCGAATTGCGAATTATATTGACATATCGTTCCCTATATAAAAATCATTATCACAGCTCAAGTCTGTTTCCATGCGGTGGCGGAAGTGGTCTTGATATCGAAAAGACCGATGCGCTGCATCATCCCCCTTCTGGAAACGGTTTGGGGGCGCTGAGCTTCGCCACTCGCTCCCAGCCCTCCACGAAACCTCCACGCAGCATCGATAGGATTGCAACACGCTAGGTGTCTTATCGACATCGGCGCTTCGTCCCGCGGTCTGCCCGACGAGCGTTCACATGAGAGACCGCAGGAGCGACGAGTAACGCTCCCTGCCGGACATTCAACGGGATACTTCGATGCCGACAAAGAGCATAGCCCAACGTCCTGCGGCTAGAGTGCTGCCGCCGTTGCTTCGTCAATACAGGTTCGAAGCTATCCAATTCGAGCCAAAAAGGACGCCCGAATGTTCAGATTTCTGATGCTGGCGGTACTGGCAGCAATGCTGTTGACTGCGCTCCTGTTGATGGGCGCGACGGCAGCGCTGACCGGAGCCTGGATTCGACTGGCCGTTCCCGTGGCCATCCTTGTCGCGACTGTTGTCGCGGTGGGATTCGCGCTAAGCGAACAGTCTTGAGACACCATGCCACGAAAGAAGCGGACGCCGTTCCGAAAGGCGGCGTCTGCTCGCGAGCGCAATGACAAATGGGTCTTGAAGGGCTCTAATATTATCCTAGCCCCTTCAAAGCCTCTTGCCACAGATCGAATTTGCAGCCACTCTGCAACCTGCGGCAATCATCAATAGGCTGTTCACCTTCATAGATCCTGTGCAAAGTCTCCACGAAATCCACACAGAAAGAGGCTATGCGTCCAGCGGTGGGAGGTCGCATATCATTTCGGGCCTCGCCGGAGCATGACGATTTGCAGGGACCATTATCATATTGTTTCCAGGGCAATGATAGCTTTTGGAACGGGCGGGCTGATCTCCGGGCGGAATCACGGGGCTTGTGGCGCGCCGCACATGAAGGTAAGCGATCTTCGATCGATCGAGAAGGACGTCGCCTAACATGAACCGCCAGTCCAGGACTCAAAAGGTGCTCCTTGCGATCGCGCTGACGATGGCGTCGGCCATGGTCGCCTACCCGGCTGCAGCAGGATTTGTCAGGACCAACGTCGTGCTTCGCGCTGGGCCAAGTGCGCAAGTTCCGGCCGTGGGCATGGTGATGGCCGGTTCCCGCGTTCATCTCTACGGATGCGAAAGCGGATATAAATGGTGCGACGTCAGCGTTGCGGGTCGGCGGGGCTGGATGTCGTCCCACTATGTTACCATTGCCTATCGTAACTCGATGGTGCTGCTGCCGACCTATGTGCAAATGACGCAGAAGCCGGATATCGCTGTTGTCCCCTTCAACATCGATAGCTATTGGTCGAGAAATTACTCAGAATTTTATTTCTATGACGAGATCGGCACTTGGCGCAACGTTGACTGGGGTCGCGATGAGTAGCGCCGAGAACTTAAGCCGTTTCTTGCCTTGGCCGTCCGGGCAGGGTCGCAGCCGTTGAACGCATGGAGCCAACAGTGGTGCGAAAACAACAACGTACCCATGTTCGCGCCGACGGCTGCGAGATGGATTGCTCAGTGATGACGCTATGACGAATAAAGTAAATAGTATCGAGTGCCGCTCACGCGAAATGGGTCACATAAGCAATACTGCCTGTTCGATCATCCGCCGGACGTCCCGAAGGATGTTCCTATCCGTGGCATGCCTGTCGCTTGCTCTGTCCGCCTGCCAATCCACGGATCTGGCGCAGGGGGTAACGGCTCCGGCTTTGCCCAAAGCTTATGATGGGGCGCCTTACAGGGCTGCACCGGCAAGGGCAAATACCATGGCGTGGTGGGACGGCTTCCACGACAGGACGCTGTCGTCGCTTGTATCGCGCGCCGAGAGCATGAACCTGACGGTCGCCATGGCGCATCAGAGCCTCACAGCTGCCAGAGCGCTCGCCAATTCTGCAACGGCAGGCTATCAGCTGGACACGTCGGTGTCCGGAATGGCCAATGCCGCGACGGGTTCGCGGATCAAGGACGATTTCACGCGCAGGCCGGTCCAGCTCAATCTGGATGCCAGCTGGGAAATCCCCCTTTTCGGGCAGGATAAGCAGGCGCAGAAGATGTCCGACCTCAGCGTGGCGATGGCAACCGAAGATGTCGCCGCAGCCAAGGTGGCCGTAACGGCCGAGATCGCCAGCAATTATGTGCATCTGCGCGCACTTCAGAAACGTCGGCTCGACACGGCAGAGCTGGTTGGCCTCCTGGAGAACAACGCAAAGATTGCCGGCGTGAAGGAGCAGGCGGGGCTCGCAACCGCGGTCGAAAACGAACCCATGCGGGCGGGCCTGGACACCGCGAAGTCGACACTGCTGCTACTCGACAGCGAGATCGCCAATACGCGCCAGCAGATTGCCACACTCCTGGGGACTGCCACCCCCGATCCCGCGCTTATGAGATACGAACCGCAGCCCGTCGCCGCCGCCGGCATGGCCGAGGGGCGCCCGGCCGATCTGCTGCGCGCAAGGCCTGATGTGCTGCGCGCCGAATACGCAGTCGGGCAGGCTGCCGCGCAAGTGGGTCTTGCCAAGGCCGATCTCTATCCGAAACTGCGCCTGAACGGCACCATTGGGATCGGAACCCCTGTATCGAACTCGATTCTGGGAGCGTTTGCGGGGCCGTCCATACAGTTGCCCATATTCGACTACGGTCGACGCAAGGATGCGGTTGCAGCTCGTGAAGCCGAGTTCCAACAGTCAGTCCTCGTCTACAGGCAGACCGTACTCACCGCCTATGAGGAAGCCTCGCGGGCACTGCACGAACTCAACGCAGCACGAGCTCGCACGGCTCTTTTGCGCTCGCGCCTGCAGCGCATGTCGAAACTCAAGTCCAGCACCGAGATCCTCGTCCGGGAGGGTCTTGCCGAAAAATCGAAGTCCATTGCCGGCTCTATCGACCTTCTTGATCTACGCTCGTCTCTGACCGAAAGTATCGAAGCCGAGGCCAGAGCCACGATCGCCTTCTACAAGGCAACGCGCGGCATGCAGCCTGCCGTTTCCGGTGACGATGCGAAGCGTCCCGCCAAGTTGGAAGGACGCAAATAATCATGGCTGTGGCGATCGCACGCAAGACGCTTCTTTACGAATGGCGGCGGTTTCTGCCGGCCGTCGCGGCGGTTGCGTTTTCCGGCCTGCTGATGACGGCCCAGGGGGCGCTGCTGCTCGGCATCGTCAGCGCGAATTCGCTCTATGTCACCCAGTCGGACGCCGACTATTGGCTCGGCTTTCCCGGCACACAAAGCGTTGAACTGGGCCGCACCATACCTGCCAGCGTGCTGACGAACCTCTATGCCGAGCCGGCCATCTCCCATGTCGAGCCACTTCTTCTGGGCTCTGGGGATTGGCGTGGCATTCACGGCGGCGGCGGAGTCAGCGTTACGGTCGTCGGCATCGACGTACAGTCTGATAGCATCGGGCTGGCGCGGGTCGTGCCGGCCAAACTGCGCAATCGCCTCCGAGAGCCGGCAGCGGTCGTTGTCGACACGGCCGACAGCGACAAGCTTTCGATCGGACCGGGCGGCCTCGCCGAAGTGAATGGCCGTACAGTGCATGTCGTCGGTTTCATCGATGGCCTGCGCGGTCTTGGCGGGGTCAATGTCGTCGGCTCGCTTGATACTGCACGCATCCTCGATCAGTCCTTACCGGCGGATGGCGGCGCGACCTATTTCCTGTTCAACGTCGCCAAGGAGAGCGAACAGGCACGCGTTCTGCGGCACCTCAATCAACGCGCCCCGATTGAGCGTTTCGAAATCTGGCCCGCGAAAAAACTCGCGGATATGTCGACCAGCTACATGCTCTTCGATTCCGGTGCCGGTATCGCTTTCGTCTTCGCGACGCTGATCGCCGCGACCATCGGCGCGCTCATTACCAGCCAGACCCTGATGGCCGCCGTTGCGGGCACGATCCCGCAATATGCCACGTTGCGCGCGCTGGGCGTGCCCTTCAGCGGACTGAGGAAGATTGTCATTGAGCAGGCCGCCTGGGTCGGATTGTCAGGATTGGTCATCAACGGCGTGCTGAGCGTCGCCATCGGTTTCATCGCCATGATCTACAAGGTACCGTTCGAGCTTGACAGCGCCGTCATCGTGTCGGCATCGCTTGTCGTGCTCGTGGTTGCCATTTTGGCTTGCCTTCTGGCCGTACACCGGCTACGCCAAGCCGATCCCGCAACTTTGTTGAGGTGATGTGATGCAGCCAGCCATATCAGCCTCGAACCTCTATAAGTCGTTCACCGTGCAAGGCATGCGGACGAACGCGCTCGTCGACATGTCCGTCGATATCTTTAGCGGCGAATTCACGGTACTCAGCGGCCCTTCCGGATGCGGAAAGAGCACACTTCTCGCGACACTTGGCGGCATGACGGAGCCGGATAGTGGCAGCATCCGGGCTGGCAATACGGTGCTGTCCGCCTCGTCCGACAACGAGCGGGATGCCTTTCGCCTGCATAATTGCGGCTTCATCTTCCAGGGCTTCAATCTCTTTCCGGCCCTTACAGCTCTCGAGCAGGTGCAAGTGCCGCTCGATTATCTGAACGTGCCCGAGGAAGAGGCCCGGCTTAGGGCGCGCGATGCGCTTGAGCGTGTCGGGCTGCTCGAACGCCAGCATTTGCGGCCTTCACATCTATCCGGCGGCGAAAAACAGCGTGTTGCGATCGCAAGGGCGATCGTCAAGGACCCGGCCATCCTGTTTGCCGACGAGCCGACGAGCGCTCTGGATAGTACCAATGGACTGAGGATCGTGGAGATCCTGCAAGAGACGGCAAGACAATTGGGAACGGCAGTTCTATGCGTTTCCCACGACACCCGTCTCTTTTCAAAGGCAGACCGCGTTCTCAAGATGGAGGACGGACGACTGCTGTCTGACCAGCGGCCCGTTTCCGGGCGCGGCATCGATGTACGAGAGGACTGGCATGGATAAGTTCAAGCGTTCCCATCGCGTTTTCGCGACCGCAATATTAGGGACATCCGTGACCCTATGTGTCCTTTGGTTGACCGTCGGCATGCCGAAAGCCGGCGAAAGTGCTGAGGCAGCCGAGGCCGCATCACCAGCAATTGCGGCGGCCGCGCGCGGGACCGTCGATGTGGAAGGCGGGCTCTATCGTATAACCGCGGTGCGCGACGGCGTCGTTGCCTCGGTTGAAGCAGCCGAAGGCGCCTATGTCCGCAAGGGCGACGTTCTCGCCGTGCTCGACAGCCAGCAGGAGGAAGCCTCGGTACGCATCGCCGAATCCGAGCTATCCCAGGCGGAAGACCGCTTCAAGCTTCTTCAACTCAAGTCGAAGAACCTCGGGAAAACGCTTGAGAGAATGCAGCGTGCCGCAGCCGGCAAGGCCGTTTCCGATCAGGCCTTGAGCGATGCGCGCGATGCTTACGAAACCCAGACGATCGAAACGAACTCTGCATCCTCAGCCTTGTCGGTCGCGCGCGAACGGCTTGAAATAGCCAAGCGGGAGGTCAACGTGCGGTCGATGAAAGCGCCAGCCGATGGCGTTATCGTCCGTCAGGCGGTGAAGGTTGGAGAAGCGGTTTCCGTCCAGGCAATGACCGAGATGTTCGTCCTGCTGCCGGATGGACCTAAGATCGTGCGCGCAGACATCCCCGAGGAATATCTCGGCTCTGTCGGTCCGGGCATGGCTGTCGAAATCGCCGCCGAAGGACGGACGACACAGTCGATCTCGGGCAAGATCACGCGAATTTCCAAGGTTTTGTCGCGTCCGAAATCGGCAGAAAATACCGGCGAGCGCAGCGATGTGAGAGCGGCGAACTGCATCATTACCATTGCCCGCGACGCGCCCTTGGCGATCGGGCAGCGCGTCGTTGTCCGCGTGCTCAAATAGATGCCATCCGACAATAGAGCCTGTTCGCAGACGGGTTTCTGAGCGCCTCCATTTTGGGAGAGGCGCTCCAGTGCTTCTCGGACAAGTAAGATACTGGCTCCGATCTAAATGGACCTCAGAGCGCTCGACTTGTCGGCCGCTCTCTCGCCAGCGCCGTCTCCATTTGCTGACGCCCGACGCCCCGAATCGCGGGCGACCATATTTGCTCGACGGCTGCGTGATCGCCGCCTGCCGGTGGCGTCGGTGGACGCCTGGGTGCCTTGGGTTTTTCGTCTCATTGCAATGAGGCTCCTCTCTCTCTCTCTCTCTCTCTCTCCGATATCCCATCATCCCCCATCCTTCGGCACAAAGTTAGCCGGCTGGGTTTCACAGCCGATTCCGTCTTGACAAGGCAACGCTTCCTAATAATGTAAATAGTATGAATAATAGCATTAATAAAAACAGATCGGTCGCATCGAGGCTTCCCTCGCCGACATCCATTGGCTTCCAGAACCTCAACAGCAGCATGCACGCGGCTGCTGTTGAGCAGATCGGAAGCTGGATCCTGCAGGGGCGCTTGCTCCCCGGCGAGGCGCTTCCCAATGCCGATGGATCCAAGGATACGCTCGGAATCAGCCGATCCGTGCTGCGCGAGGCAATCAAGGTTCTGGCGGGCAAGGGGCTTGTCGAATCCCGGCCGAAGACCGGCACACGCGTCCGCGCGCGCTCAGAATGGAATTTCCTCGATCCCGACGTGCTGTCCTGGCGCTATTCCGGTGCGGTGAACCATGAAGACGTCAAGGCACTGTTCGAGCTGCGTCGCGCCATCGAGCCGATGTCTGCGGCATTGGCCGCGCAGCGCGCAACGCCGGGCCAACTCGCGGAACTCAACAATGCCCTTGCCGAGATGGAAGCCTTTGGCGACGACGGCGAGCGCTTTGCCGAGCCCGATCTCATCTTCCATCAGACGATCCTGCGAATGACCGGTAACGAGCTGATCGGCTCGCTCGCCGCCCTCATACAGACCGCCCTGGTGATGAGTTTCCGCCTGTCGAACGACAATCCGACGGGACAGCGCCCCTCGCTGCCCTTGCATCGCGAAGTTGCCGAACGGATCGCGGCGGGGGACGGACAAGGCGCGCAGCAGGCGCTTCTGGTTCTCCTCGACCATGCCGAGGACGATGTAAGACGCGCCGTAGAAAACCGCAATCAACGCCGCAAATCACAGGAGCAGAAGACATGAGCCAGCCCAAGCGCAGGTTGCGCTCGTCCGCATGGTTTGGCGGGGACGGAAAAAACGCCTTCATGCATCGCAGCTGGATGAAGAACCAGGGGCTGCCGGATCATGTTTTCGACGGTCGCCCTGTCATCGGCATCTGCAATACATGGTCGGAGCTTACCCCCTGCAATGCGCATCTTCGCGGCATAGCGGAACATGTGAAGCGCGGCGTCTACGAGGCCGGCGGCTTTCCGCTGGAATTCCCCGTCATGTCGCTCGGCGAAAGCAATATGCGCCCGACGGCGATGCTATTTCGCAATCTGGCCAGCATGGATGTCGAGGAATCGATCCGCAGCAATCCCATTGACGGCGTCATCCTTCTCGCCGGCTGCGACAAGACCACACCGGCGCTGCTGATGGGGGCCGCGTCGGCCAATCTACCCGCGATCGTCGTATCCGGCGGGCCGATGCTGAACGGCAAATTCCGGGGTCAGGACATTGGTTCCGGCACGCATGTGTGGAAATTCGCTGAAGATGTTAAAGCCGGCCGCATGGCCGTCAGTGATTTCCTGTCCGCCGAACAGGGCCAGAGCCGTTCCGCCGGAAGCTGCATGACGATGGGCACGGCCTCTACCATGGCCAGCATGGTCGAAGCGCTCGGAATCGGCATGCCCGACAATGCCACCATCCCGGCCGTCGATGCGCGCCGAGGCGTTCTCGCTCACATGGCTGGCCGGCGCGTCGTCGAACTGGTCAATCAGGATATCAAGGTCTCTGACATCCTCACGAAGACCGCGTTCGAAAACGCGATCCGCGTCAATGGTGCGATCGGCGGCTCCACCAACGCGGTCCTTCATCTGATCGCCATTGCCCGCCGCGTTGGCGTCGAGCTTAACCTCGACGATTGGGACAGGCTCGGACGCGGTGTGCCGACGATCGTCGACCTGATGCCGTCGGGGCGCTTCCTGATGGAAGACTTCTATTATGCCGGCGGTCTTTCGACCGTGATGGCGGCGCTTAATGAGGCCGGCCTTCTGCATCGCGACGCAGTGACCGTGAGCGGCAGGACGATGGGTGACATCATCGCGAATGCACCGAACTACAACGAAGAGGTTATTCGGCCGGTCGACAATCCGCTCACCAAGGAAGGCGGCATTGCCGTGTTGCGGGGCAATCTTGCGCCGAGCGGCGCCGTGATCAAGCCGTCCGCCGCGACGCCGGAGCTAATGCAGCATCGCGGCAGGGCAGTCGTCTTCGAGAATATCGAGCATTACTACGAGCGCATCGACGATCCCGATCTCACTATCGATGCGACCTCGGTCATGGTGCTGAAGAATTGTGGTCCGCGCGGCTATCCGGGCATGGCCGAAGTCGGTAACATGCCGCTGCCGGCGAAACTCCTGAAGCAGGGCGTCTCCGACATGGTGCGCATCTCCGATGCTCGCATGAGCGGCACCGCCTATGGCACTGTCGTCCTCCACGTCGCGCCGGAAGCAGCCGCAGGCGGCGTTCTGGCTCTGGTTCGGGACGGCGACATGATCGAACTCGACGTGGCCGGGCGCAGGCTGGAGCTGATGGTTTCGGAGGACGAACTGGCGCAAAGACGCGCCGAATGGCAGCCACCGCAACCGCCGCAAGGCGGCTATCAAAGCCTCTATGTCGAGCGCGTCACGCAGGCCGATGCCGGTTGCGACTTCGATTTTCTCGTGGGACGCCGCGATGCCGGCATCCCCCGCCACTCCCACTAGACGGTTTACGTGATGACCAGCCAACCAGACAATTTCGCTGTATACCCCAGCCTCAAGGAACGAAGCGTCTTCATAACAGGCGGCGGCAGCGGTATCGGCGAAAGCCTTGTCCGGCACTTTTGCGCCCAGGGCAGCCGCGTCGCTTTCGTCGATATTGCCGAGGAGCCGTCTCGCCAGCTCGTGGCCGCCATCGCCGCAGAGGGCATCGAGCCGCCGCTTTTCATTCGCTGCGACCTGCGCGACATCGAGGCGCTGCGCACTGCGCTCGAGGGGACTGCCGCCCGAAACGGGCCGATCCAGGTTCTCTGCAACAATGCCGGCAGCGACGATCGCCATCAGACCGAAGATGTGACGGTCGCCTATTGGGATGACCGTATGGCGGTCAATCTCCGCCACCAGTTCTTCGCCGCACAGGCTGCTAGACCTTATATGAAGGCACTTGGCGGCGGCTCCATCATCAATTTCGGCTCGATCACCTGGATGGTCGGCGACCCCGACTGTCCAGCCTATGTCACGAGCAAGGCGGCGGTCTACGGCATGACGCGGGCGCTCGCTCGCGAACTCGGGCCGGAGCGTATCCGCGTTAACTGCATGGTCCCTGGCTGGGTGATGACAGAGCGGCAGATGCGTCTCTGGCTCACGCCCGCCGGCGAAAAGCAGATCGAGGAGCGACAATGCCTCCCGGATCGGCTTCAGCCATCCGACATCGCCCGCATGGCGCTTTTCCTCGCGGCCGACGACAGCGCCATGTGCACAAGCCAGCAGTTCATCGTCGACGGTGGCTGGGTATGACAAATCAACTTACGACAGGGGAAGGTGCAGCTATGCGTCTCGTTCAATTCAAAACGCCTGAGGGCGAGCGCAAGGTCGGCCGCGTCTCGACCGATGGCAATCACCTTCATCCGCTCAAGAACACGCGCTCCGTCCGCGAACTTGCCGAAGCGGCAATCGCACGCGGCGTTCCAATCGCAACGCTGGTCGAAGAGCGCGCGACGGCGGAATTGGTGGATTACGATCGCCTGCTGCGCGAACATCTGGTGCTGGCACCGCTCGATCATGAGGAGCCCAGCCGTTTCCTCGTAACCGGTACGGGGCTCACGCACACCGGAAGCGCCAATGCACGCGATAAGATGCATGTGCTTACCCATGGCGAAGGCGCGGCGGAGTCCGACTCGCTGAAGATTTTCCGCATGGGTCTTGAGGGCGGCAAGCCGGCCGGCGGTCCGCCGGGCGTGCAGCCGGAATGGTTCTTCAAAGGTGTCGGCACATGCGTCGTCGCGCCAGGTGCTCCCCTGCCGATGCCCGCCTTCGCCCTTGCCGGCGCCGAAGAGGCTGAGATCGTCGGTCTCTATGTCGTCGGACCGGACGGCAGCCCCTTCCGGATCGGCTATGCGCTCGGAAACGAGTATTCGGATCACGTCACCGAAGCCGAAAACTACCTTTATCTCGCTCACTCCAAGCTGCGTTCCTGCTCTATCGGACCGGAACTGCTGGTGGGCGACCTGCCCGACGAGGTCCGCGGTCGTTCCCGCATTCGTCGTGATGGAAAGGTGATCTGGGAAGAAGAGTTCCTGTCCGGCGAGACGCATATGTCTCACTCGATCGCCAATCTAGAACACTATCACTTCCGCTACCCCATGCATCGCAGGCCGGGAGATCTGCATGCCTATTTCTTCGGTGCGGCGGTGATGAGCTATGCCTTCGGCGTCCAGACAGGCCCGGGGGATGAATACGAAATCGAAGCGGATGTATTCGGCAAGCCGCTGCGCAATCGGGTGGAGCTTTCTCCGGACGAAGGACTCGTGACCGTCACACAGCTCTAGCTGACATCCGCACCGATCACATTGACAACACCAACAATAAAGGGAACGGAAATGGGATTGAAAAAACTTCTGACAGCCATGGCAACCGCCGGCTTCATAGTGTCGATGATGGCATCATCGACACTTGCTGAAAATCTTCGCGTGCTGGCCTGGGACGGCTACGCGGACAAGGACTGGGTTAAGGACTTCACCGCATCGACCGGCATCGGCGTCGATGTGGTCTTCATCGGCAGCGATGACGAAGCCTGGGCAAAGATCAAGGGTAGCGAAGGCAAGGATTTTGACGTGTTCGCGGTCAATACGGCCCAGCTGCAACGCTACATCGCCGCTGATCTCGTTACGCCCATCGATACCGCCAACCTGCCGAACCAGAAGAACGTGCTGCCTCGGTTCCGCGATCTGACCGCCATCCGCGGCGATACCAAGGATGGTAAGGTCTACGGCATTCCGTTCTGCTTCGATTCGATCGGGCTGATCTACGACACCGACAAGGTCAAGTCAGCGCCGACCTCCATGTCGGTTCTTTGGGATCCGGCATACCGCGGCAAAGTGCTCGCCTACGACAACGGCGAACACAACGTCTCCTTCACTGCGCTGACGCTCGGCTACAAGGACCCGTTCCACCTGAGCGATGACCAGATCGCCGCGGTGAAGGCCAAGCTGATCGACTTCAAGCACAATGTGTTGAGCTTCTACACGACGGCCGATGAAGCCCAGCAGATCTACAAGAACAACGATGTCGCCCTTATCTGGGCGAACTATGGCCAGCAACAGATGAAAGCGCTCAAGGATGCAGGCGCGCATGTAGCCTATGTCAACCCAAGCGAAGGCGCGCTTGCCTGGCTCGACAACTGGGTGATCTCCAAAGGCGTGCATGACAAGGCGGCCGCGGAGAAATGGATCAACTTCATGATCTCCAAAACCGTAAGTTCTCAGCTCTCCGAACGGACGGGCTTCGGCAATACGGTCACGGAAAGCGCGAGCGCCCATGGCGACGACAAGCTGATCTGGCTCGACAATGTCGAAGATCCGCTGAAGCGTTCGGATCTCTGGAACGAGATCAAGGCTACGCCCTGATCGCAAGCCGGATTGTCTTCATGCGGCGGCCCGATCGCTTTCGGGCCGCGTCCGAACCATATCGAGTGACACAATGACCCAATCGCTGGACCTGCTTAGCCTGCAGTCCGTCTCGAAGTCGTATGGAGCGGTGCCCGTCCTTCACGACATCGATCTTTCGATCCGAGATGGAGAATTTTTGACCGTGCTCGGCCCTTCCGGCTCCGGCAAGACGACGGTGCTGCGCCTCATCGGCGGGCTTGAAGCCGTAACCTCGGGAAAGATCGTTCTTGACGGCGACGACATCAGCCGCATGCCGATCAATCGCCGTCCGTTCAATACCGTCTTCCAGGACTACGCACTTTTTCCGCATATGTCGGTCGCGGCCAATGTCGGCTACGGCCTTTCCATTCGCCATAGGCCCCGCCAGGAAATCAGGCAACGCGTCGGCGAAGCTCTTGATCTCGTGCAGCTCGGCAAATTTGCCGATCGTTACCCCGCACAATTGTCGGGTGGTCAGCGCCAGCGTGTGGCGCTTGCCCGCGCCCTGATCTGCCAGCCGCGCCTTGTCCTGCTGGACGAGCCGCTGGCAGCGCTCGACCTCGAACTTCGCCGCCAGATGCAGGAATTCCTGAAATCGATCCAGCGCGAGGTCAAGACGACCTTCCTGTTCGTCACGCACGACCAGGAAGAGGCCATCGGCATGGCCGACCGTATCTGCGTCATGCAATCGGGCCGCATTCGCCAACTGGGAACGCCGCATGACCTCTACTACCGGCCGAGCTGCAAGTTCGTCGCCAAGTTCTTTGGCGAAAACAATCTGGTGTCCGGTAGGCTGGCCGAGAGCGACGGAACCATGCGCGCCATCGATACCGATCTTGGGCGCCTCCATTGCTCGATCGAGGGTCAGCCGGACTTGCGGACCGCACCGAACGGAACTGCCGCCTTTGCTGTTTTCCGGCCGGAAGCGCTGCGCGCCGCCGAAGCAGGGGATGATCTCAATCGCTTCTCCGGCTCCGTCGAAGAACTCGCCTTCGCTGGATCCTCGACAGTTGCCCATATCAATTCGAGCGGAGAGCGCCTGCGTCTTCGCCAGCCGAGCCGCATAACAGGAAGCACGCTGCGACCGGGTGAAGCAATGGACCTATCCTTTGCGCCTACCGATTCCTATCTGGTGCTATCATGAACCAACGTGGCGCCGGCTATTCCGTCCTCGTGACGCTGTTCGCATTTGCGATACCAGTCCTCTTCATTCTATTGCCGCTGATCCTTTTCCTTGGTTACAGCTTCCTGAGCGTCGATCACGGCACCATCAACTACACTGTTACCCTCACCAATTACATACGCTTCCTCACAGATCCAGTATTCCTACCGGTCTTCTGGAGTACCTGTATCCTCTGTCTGTCGGTGGCGGTCATCTGCGTAGCTCTCGGCTATCCGGCGGCTTATTTCCTCACCACGCTTCAGGGAAGATGGCGCTACATCATGCTGATGCTGATGCTGGTGCCGCTGCTGATGAGCTATGTGATCAAGATATATGCCATCCGCAGCATCCTCGGCCAAAACGGCGTTCTAAATTCGATGCTGGTCGGTTTGGGCATCCTCGATCAACCTTCCACACTTTTCGTCTTCAACATGAATGCGATTCTGCTGACGTTGACGCTTCTGCTCATTCCCTTCGCCATCCTGCCGATCTTCCTCACACTCGAGCGCATTCCGCAGGTGCTGCTGCGTGCCTCCGATGATCTCGGCGCCAGCCGGTCCCAAACATTCCTGCGCATCACGCTGCCGCTGAGCCTTCCGGGAGTCACCTCTGCGGCGAGCTTCGTCTTCGTTTTGGCGATCGGCGACTTTCTGACGCCACAGATGGTCGGCGGAGTCAGCGGCTTCACATTCGGCCGCATCCTCTACAGCCAGTTCGGCACGGCTTACAACTGGCCCTTCGGCGCCGCACTTTCCGTGGTGCTGGCGGTGGTCGTGATCGCGGCGATCCTTTTTGGGGAACAAGCCGGCCGGCAGCGGGGGCTATCACGATGATTGGCCGCAGCCACCTTCCGACGATCTTGCTGGCAACCGTCACGGCCCTAGTCGCGCTACTGCTCTACAGCCCGCTTTTCGTTCCCATCCTGTCCTCGTTTTTCGACCTCAACCATGGCCAGGTCGACTGGTCTCAACCGACGCTATCGGCCTACAAGGCGCTGGCTGAAAATGGCGATGTGCTGGCCGCTTTGAGGGCGACGCTGATCGTGGGCATCTGCACCGTGGTTCTATCCGTCGTGTCAGGCACGCTTCTGGCACTCTACTATCATGGCCGGCATGCCGGCCGGGGAGCACTCCAATTCATCATTTTCCTCCCCTTCCTGATGCCACCCGTCATCAGCGGTCTTGCACTGTTGATTTTCTTCCGGGAGATCAACTTCGATCGTTCTCTGGTGACAGTGATCATCGGGCATACAGTCTTCGTGCTCGCGATCGTCTATCGAACAATCCTGACCCGACTGCAGTCGATGAGCAGCACGCTCGTCGAGGCCTCCTATGACCTGGGAGCAAATGGCTGGCAGACCTTCTGGCGGGTGATCCTTCCGAACCTGTCGAGCGCCATGGCCGGCGGCGCCGTACTTGCATTTGCCCTGTCCTTTGACGAGACGATGATCACGATCCTCGTCACAGGAACAGAAAGCACGCTGCCGGTGCGCCTCTGGGCAATGATGCGATTGGGCTTTTCTCCCGATATCAACGCTCTGGTCGCGCTCATTTTGCTGTTCGCAGTGCTCCTATGCACCCTGACGGCAAGGCTTCTGATCCCGCGGCAGATGGCACGCTATCACGCCTAAACCAGCGGCTTCGATTATCCGCTATCAGACTGAAGCCTGCCTTGGAAAATGCCGCGACATCAGTATCGCGGCATTCATCGATGTACAGCACGGCCTATTTCATGGTCGTATCGAGCAGATCCAACGCAAGGTCGGTATCGAGACCATCGGGATCCTTCAGATCGAATTCGTCGTACCAGCTCTGATCCGCCTCGGGATGCGGACCTACGAGGCCGACGCGCCCCTTGCCGAAACTGTAGACCGCAGCCGCAATATCGTGATTGGGGTAGACTGCAAGAACCGTCGCGCCCTTCTTAGGTAGAATGTTGCCATCCTGATAGTAGACCCAACGCTTCTTGTCCCGCCAAATGACGGGCGTAACCGTATCCTTATCATCCTTCACCAAAGAGCCCGGACGCCCAACATAAGAGCCGGGCGAGCCTTCTATCAGCTCAAACCCCGGAGATCCCGCAAGATAGGCACCCATGCAGATGCCGAGGTAGCGGCCACCCTTTTGCACGAAACTCCGAACAGCCGCTACGGAGTCCTGGCCGATATCCTTGGCGGCGGCCTCAACATCGTCGCCCCCGCCGGGCTGAATATAAAGTGTTGCCCGGGAAAGAGTGTCCGCGTTGATCGGCTTATCCTTCGGGCCGACATACTCTATACGAAAATCGTAGCGAGATCCCTTCAGAACCTCGGCCACCGTTTCCGAGCAACCGTCACAACCGGCCGGTCCCCGATAAATCAGAGCAAGCGGACGTTGCTTGGTCGCATCCGGCTCGGCCTGCTGCGACCAGCTAGGCTGCGAGCCAAGCAGCAGAGATGTCGCAGAGATAAAGATCGTTGCCAAAAGGCGTAAATGGCGCATTTCAATATTACCTCGTTGTTGCAATTTGGACGCCGACGCGCTGGTTCGACACGCGTCGCTCTGTTCGTCTGCGGAGCAGGAACAGCAGTATGATCGCCTGGCTGCGGGGTATCCGACGCTGAAATGTGAGAGCCACCTTACCCGTCTACGCGATCGGTTCGATGCCCAGCGATTCATGCCGAGGTGATACGGATTGCTGTTCCGAACTGGCGCCGCGACAGCGCGCAGCGGAGCTGTTCAACAGGCAGCTGACGGAAAGAGCCCGCCCGAGCCGTCGATTGGCTAGAGCCAGCTTCTACAAGCAAAAAGATCTATAGGGAGATGGTTGACTGCCGGTGCGCTGAACACGCGCCTGAACTCGACTATGCCGGGCATGGCCGACATCGCTTTGCCAATATGAAGGTCGCTCATATGTCGCCCTCCTTTTGGGCTTGGATATACCAGCAGCAGGCCGCCGGAGATCAAGGAAACATCAGCTATCCGCTCGCAGTCCAATTGCTAGAATGGAATAATGGTCAATATGTGTTCGGGTTATTGAGGTTGTTAGGTCTATTTGGCCTGTACGGCGAGTTTGGTCTGTTGGGGCGGTTCCAACCATCCCATACGTCTGTGTCATAATAGGGTCGATGCCACCGTGGCTTATAGCCGTCATCGTCATGCCAGTGTCTGCTATGGCCGCCGGTGTCGTCACACGAACTGATCGATATCGTTGTGAACGCGACTGCGGCGACGACTTTCCAATTTACCGTTATCATCAAGCCCCATTACTTGTGTTGTATGCTGAGAGCCTGACGACGGCACGTTACGTGGGCATTACCGTTAGAATAACTTGGAATGAATCCATCAGAGAGCGGCGGTGACTGTGTCATCGCGGCAGTTCTGCGTTTTTTCTGGTGCAGTTGCTCATCCGGCAGCGTCGATCAGCGCCCATTTGAATGGGCGCAATGTGCTGCGATTGCAATAAGTCGAGGCCCTACGTGCCGGCGCGTGATAGGGCGCATGAAGGGCAGCATATGGATGACGGGCAAGCTCGTCATAAGCGCCCGTCATCCCAATTCCTGTCTTTTGCCGGCTGGCGGATTATTTCTGCGCCGCGCTCAACTGTTGATCGACCACGGCCAGCCAATAGTTGACGCCATGGATGATGGCGTCGTCATTGAAGTCATAAGCTGGGTTGTGCAGATCGGCGCTGTCGCCATTGCCGAGCCAGATGAAGGCGCCGGGCCGCTTTTCCAACATATAGGAGAAATCTTCCGAACCCATGGTCGGCGGGTAGTTGTCATTGACGCGCTCGTCGCCCGCAACGCACCGGGCGGCAGCAACCGCGACCTTGGTCTTTTCCGCATCGTTCACGGTGACCGGATAGCCGGGACGCCAGTCGATTTCGGCTTCAGCGGAAAACGCCTTGGCAGTCATGGTGACCACCTCGCGGAAACGAGCTTCCACCGCCTTGCGCGTTTTCGATTGCATGGTGCGGATCGTACCGCCGATCTGGACTGCGGCCGGGATTACGTTCAGCGCCTTGTCGTTGCCGCCGTTGACATAGGTGATCGAGACCACGACCGGGTCGAAGGGATCGATGAAGCGCGAGGCGATCGACTGCAGCGCCGTGATCATGTGGGCCATGACAACGACGGGATCATGGCTCAGATGCGGCGATGCCGCGTGCCCACCCTTGCCGTTGATCGTGATGACGAACCGGTCGCCGCCTGCCATGATCGGACCGCTGCGGATCGCAAAGGAGCCCACGGCAAGACCGGGCTCGTTATGCATGCCGTAGACTTCTTCAATGCCGAACCGCTCCAGCACGCCTTCCTCGATCATGACGCGGCCACCGCCGCCACCCTCTTCGGCCGGCTGGAAGATCAGCGCGACCTTGCCGGTAAAATCGCGGTTGGCGGCAAGGTGCTTGGCAGTGGCAAGCAGCATGGCGGTGTGGCCGTCATGCCCGCAGGCATGCATCATGTTCGGCACCTTCGAAGCATGTGGCAGATTGGTCTGCTCAGACATCGGCAATGCGTCCATATCGCAACGAAGCGCGATCGTCTTGCCGCTGCCGAGTTTGCCGTTGATCACGGCAACGACGCCCGACTTGGCAAGGCCGGTGACCACTTCATCACAGCCGAAGGCCTTGAGCTTCTCGATGACCAGGGCCGATGTCTTCGGGAGATCGAAGAGAAGCTCGGGATGCTGGTGAATAGTCCGGCGCCAGCCTTTTGCCTCTTCGGCAAGGTCGGCAAGGGTGGGATCGAAGGTCATGAGAATTACTCTTGCGGCATCCGATGGAGCGGCGAGCGATCCGGATCGGACAGGTTTCAGGAAGCGTAGGCTATAGTCGCTTTGCGGCCGTTCGGAAATATCGACAACGGCACCGGTCCGCACCAAGCTGCTGCGATAGATAACGAAAGCATCATCGCAGATGTCGTGGATAAGGCCAAGATCGCGGTCGTTGGAGCACACCAGAAAATCCGCGCAGAGAACAATGCTTCAAATGATTGAACCCACTCGCGAGAGCCGCGAGTGGGTCCATGGTCGATAGGAGCGCTCAAATATCGGATTACGGGCTGCGCTTAGAATTCTTCCCACTCGTTCTTCGCATCAAGGGCGGCATTGCCGTTGAAGGCGGTGGCAAGTTTCCGGTTGAGCGCCCGCGCAGGGGACGTGCGAGCGGCATCGCTCGGTCTCGCCGCCCGTGCGGAGCCGGTCGCACCTGCGCCTTCAAGCCGGAACTGGGTGACGAGTTCACGCAGTCGCACGGCTTCGCTCGCAAGCGTATTGGACGCCGCGTTGGACTGCTCGACCATGGCGGCGTTCTGCTGGGTCGTCTGATCCATCGCATTGACGGCGGTGTTGACTTCGGCAAGGCCGACCGATTGCTCCTTGGCGGAGGTGGCGATCGATTCCATATGCTTGTTGATCTCGACAATAAAGCCGCTGATGGTCTTCAACGCCGAACCGGCATCCCGCACCAGCTTGACGCCGCTTTCGACTTCCGTGGACGAATTCTGGATCAGTCCCTTGATTTCCTTGGCAGCCTGAGCCGAGCGCTGCGCGAGTTCGCGAACTTCCTGCGCCACGACGGCAAAGCCCTTGCCAGCCTCCCCGGCGCGAGCGGCCTCAACGCCGGCGTTGAGCGCCAGCAGATTCGTCTGGAACGCGATCTCATCGATGACACCGATGATGTTGGAAATCTGCTGCGAGCTTTCCTCGATCTTGCGCATGGCCTCTTCAGCATGGGAGACGACTTCGGCGGATTCGGCAGCGGCGCGATTGGCACGACCGGCGACATCCTTGGCTTCTTCAGTGCGCTTGCTCGAGTTGGCGACGTTTACGGTGATCTCGTCGAGCGCTGCTGCCGTTTCTTCCAACGAGGCTGCCTGCTGCTCGGTACGTTTGGACAGATTGTCCGTGCCCGACGCAATTTCGCGTGTACCGGTGTCCATGGTCGAAATCGAGTTCGAGATTTCGGAAAGCGTGGAGCCGAGCTGGGCTACGGAACGGTTGAAGTCATGACGCAGTGCTTCGAAGTCCTGGGCGAAGGCCTCGTTGAGTTGGACGGCAAGATCGCCGCCGGCAAGGCGCTTCAGGCCGGCAGCAAGGCCGGAGGTTGCGATGCGCAGCCGCTCCGCGGCATCCGCCTCTGCCTTCTCCTGCATGGCGATACGCTCGACTTCCGCACGCTTGCGACCTTCCTCAGCCTCGCGCTCCAGCCGGCGGTTAGCGATGGCACCCTGGCGGAAGACTTCGAGCGCTTTGCCCATGTCGCCGATCTCGTCATTATTCCTGGCAAGGCCGATGTCGAGATCAAGCTGGCCTTCGGCCACCTGCTTCATGGAATCGCCGAGCTTGTTCATGCCCCCGATGATGCGCTTGAATGTCACGAAGCCGATGATCATCAGCATCAAGGCCAGCGCCGACATCGCAACAAGAGTCAGCGTCCAATAGAAGGAGGCGCTGGCATTCGCCCGATCGACAGCTCCCTGGGTTCGGTCTTCGAGCTTCACGAAGAAGGCATCGACCGGCTTCATGATCTCGGCTTTGAACTTATGGTAATCGGGGGAATTAAGCATGGCGGCAGCTTTTGCCTTGGCCTGCGGCCCCAAGGTAGCTGCATTGTCCACCAGGCTCATCGCCTCGGTTTCCATCTTCACCAGCGCGTCCGAGCGTTTGCCCGCTTCGGCGAGAAGCGCGAACTCGTCATCGGTAAAGCCGGTCTGTCTCATCAAGTCCTGAAGCGAAACGGCTGGCCCGTCCGGACGGGGCTTGGGATCGCCGCCAGCGACGAAATCCCAGTAGATGCGGTTATAGTCCTGCGGACGCGGGCGCGTCCCGTTGCGAATTTCGATGACGGCATTGTACTGGCTTTTGAAGGACGGATCGCCGGTCTCGGCATAGGTTCGCGCCATCCGGGTCAGCTCGTCCGAGGAGCGGCGGAAGTTCTCAGCCAGCAGATAGGATTTGTATTTCTGATCATAGGCGCTGGCGACTTCGCCGACGGCACCGGCATAACCCCACAGGCTGCCGACAAGCCCTGCAATCGCGACACCCGCGGCTGCCGCGAGGACGATGAACTGCGTCTTTATTTTCATGGTCGAAATGTCCTGGGTGTGCATCTCTCTGTTGCCGCGCCGAAGTCATTTCTGACGTCAAGAAGTCATGCCACACGTCTATGTCTATTTGGCCCGACGGCATCGTCGGAATGTTTTCGAGAGTTGCTTAGTTTGGTTAGCGAATTGATAATTTTAAAGTTTTTCTCTGAATCAAAACGTCTTTTACTCGCGTAAATTGAAGATCAGCTTCATCAGCCAAAGAGAGTATCCTGTTACGCGATTTACGTTGCATCATTGTTCGGCAATGTATTTTGTGCGATACAATTTTTGCTTGTCAGACGGCATAAGACCCGAGCATCTGGTGTACATCGTGCACAGGCATTCCAAGCCTGTCGCCGGCCGCGATCATCATCCCTCGGCCGTTCCTGCCGCCACCTTCCCGAAGATCCTCATCGCATCGATGTCCCTTTCGAGGTCACCGCCATCTTCCGGACAGGAAGAAAGTCAAAACCGCGAGACCGGCGCACGCGATAAGGACAAGATCCAGACTCTGGACGAGACCTGCCAGTACGAGCCCTCCTCCCAGCAAATTGTAATAGAACAGGCTCAAGATTGCGCCGGCAGTGCCAAGGCGATCGGTATAGGCTCTCAGCGCCTGGGACAGGATGTTCGGTATCGCGATCGCGTAAGCGGCGGCAATCACGGCCATGCCGAGCAGAAGGGCTGGGCTGCGCACAAAAAGCCCACCGAAGCCGGCGCCGAGAACCAGCAGAACAATACCCAGACGGGTGAGTTTTTGCGAGCTCCATCCTTGCCGCAGCAGTTGGGAGTTCGCGATGGCTGCGGCTAGCGACGCGACTGCCAGCACGATACCGCTATGACCGAAATCGATCCACACGTTCTCCAACCGCGCAAAGAGAAATGGGCCTAGCTGATAATAGCCGAAGATCGCCAAATTGAAGCAGCAGATCAGCATGGCGCTCCGCCAGATAGCCTTGTCGAACAACATTTGCCAGAGCGTCAGTCGGAATGACACGACCGGGATGGAAGCCGCCAACGTTTCCGGCCAGCGAATAAGGCTGATGACGAGAAGCGCTACAGCCAATAGACCGAGCGCTGCAAAGATGCCTTCATGACCGGCTATGGCTGCGATCTCTTCGCCGGTGAACATGCCGACTGCGGGGCTTATCGCCAACGCCATGCCGAGAAGCGAGAATACGCGCCCCAGGCTTGGGCCGCTGTAACTGTCGCGCAAGGCCGTCTGCGTGACGATCGACCCGACTGCCGCACCGAATGCCGACAGAAGTCTCGCTGCGAGCAAATCGCTGAAATCCGGCGCGATCAGAGCCCAACCCGCACCGATCGCATAAAGGAGCAAGCCGGCAAGCAAGGACGGCCGGCGCCCCCAAACATCGCAAAGCCTTCCCCAGACGACGACACCAAGCGCAAAGCCCAGGAACCAGAGTGACAGGGTCTGGGCAACCTCCTCCGGAGCAACCCGATAGCGGCTCGCGATCAGCGGAAGGGCCGGACTGTAGATCGTTTCGACGACCTGGGGAAAGCTGAGCAACACAATGACAAGCGCAAGCGGTGGACGAGAAGACATGGGGGTTCCGACGATGAAAGACAGTTTTCCGCCTTCTAGCCATAAGCCGCAATGCTGGTTACAAACAAAAAGACAAAAAACATTGGAAATCGGACAATGGCTTGGATCGCTCCGGACGCAATCTTTGATCCCGATGTGATGGCAGAGCCGATCATCGGTATCGCATCGCGGCTTGTGCAGCACGATTCCCTCTTTCACCGGCACGCTCGGGGACAGTTGCTGTTTGCCTATGCGGGATCGATCAGGATCACCATGCCGAAGCTGATCTCGATGCTACCGCCGATCCGGCTGATGTGGATCCCGCCCGGGATCGAGCATCGCGTGCAAATTCAAGGGGAGGTCGAATATCGCTCGATCTATCTCGATCCCGCGCGCGTGGCGCCAATCGCGCAAGAGCCCGTCATTCTGTCCATGACACCGCTTCTGCGCGAGGTGTTCGAGCGGATCAGCCACGAGCCCTTCGATACCGACTGGTCGCAAGGTGCGGCGCATAATCTGTTTGCGGTCTGCTTGGATGAACTGCGCAGCGCCCGGCGTGAGCCTATGCTTTTGCCGATGCCGACCGATCCTCGGCTGACCCGGCTCGATCTCGAAGAACTGCCCCCCGAACTCGAGGAGCTCTCCCGGCGGCTCGCGGTCAGCGCCCGTACGCTCACGCGCATTTTCCGCCGCGAGACTGGCATGGGCTATCAGGCCTGGCGGCAGAACTGGCGCCTGCTGCGTGCGGTAGACCTTCTGGCATCAGGCCAAAGCGTCACATCCGTCGCCTTCGAGCTCGACTTTGCAAGCGACAGCGCATTCATCGCATTCTTTCGTCAGATGACCGGACAGACGCCCCGGCGCTACATCCTGCAGCAATAGGAGGCTCTGCGCCTTCAGAGAGCAGTTCCTTCAGGCCAAGCCTTCCGCGACCGCATAGGTCGCAAGAACATCCTGGATGCTGTTTTCCGTTGGAAGCAGCGCACGGGCCGTAATGGAATCGAGATGATGTGCCATGAGTGCAGCCGCCTCGTCGGTCTTGCCGGCGATCAGCTTATCCAGCAGTTCCCGATGCTCCGACACGGCGCACTCCGAAGAGTGGGGGCGGCCGTAAAGGGCCAGGATCAGCGAGCTTCTGGCGACCAGTTCATTCACGTAACGGATGAGGCTGGCATTGTTGGTCATCTGAGCGAGAAGTGTATGGAATTCGCCGGCCAGGCGGATCGAAGCGGCATGCTCGGTCCTGGCCGCCTCTTCGCCAGCAATATGCGCTGACAGAGTATCGATCTGCTCTCGCGTCAGGTTTCCCGAAAGCGTTTCGACGACAAGACGTTCCAATGCCATCCGCGTGAGAAAGAGGTTTCGTCCTTCCTCTAGGCTCGGGCGTGCAACCGCAGCCCCCTTGTTCGGGCGCAATTCCACCAGCCCTTCCTGGCTCAAACGAACCAGCGCTTCCCGAACCAGCGTCCGGCTGACGCCCAAACGCTCGCCAATCGAATCCTCCGGCAGTTTTGAGCCGGGCGGCAGTGCCTGGTCGATAATCGCTCGCTTCAATGCGCGATGAACAGCCTGAGAGCGACCACCGCCTGCATCGCTCATCTTCTTCGCCATTCCAGACTCCCAATGTTCAATCGATTTGACACATCGAATTGCATACGAAGTTCGTATGTGTCCAGCCATTTATTGCCCTGAAGAGCTGAACCCTGCGCCAAGACCTCGGATAGGCGAGATCACATTTTGCGTTATAGCAGCAAAAGGTGCTTTACGGAACTCAAAATGCATGCATTAATTATGCAAGATTGCATACAATAATAGAATTCAAAAATTGGGAACAATCACATGCTCGCCTTCGTCATCAAACGAATGCTCGGCCTTGTGCCAGTGATCCTGGTCGTCTCGATCGTCGTCTTTCTGCTGTTGCGACTGAGCCCGGGCGACCCAGCGGTCGTTATCGCCGGCGACAATGCGGATGCAGCAACGATCGAACGGATCCGCGCGACCCTCGGGCTCAATCAGCCCCTGACGAGCCAGTTCATCATATGGGCCGGTTCGCTCCTGCACGGCGATCTGGGCGTGTCGGTTTTCTCGAACATTCCTGTTACCCAGCTCATTCTGCAGCGCCTGGAACCAACGGCCTCGCTTGCTCTGACGACACTCATTTTCTCGATCGTGGTCGCGATCCCCCTCGGCACAATCGCCGGCGCCACCGCCGGAAGCTGGCTGGATCGGACACTGATGCTCGTCTCCGTTCTCGGCTTCTCCATCCCCGTCTTCGTGCTGGGATACTGCCTGATCTACGTCTTCTCGCTGCAGCTTCATCTTTTGCCAGTTCAGGGCTTTTCCAGCATCCGTAATGGCATCCTTCCTTTTCTGTCGAGCATCGCGTTGCCGACAATGACCTTGGGGCTTGCCTATCTGGTGCTGATCGCGCGCATCACCCGGGCAAGCGTTCTCGAAATGATGGGCGAGGACTTTATCCGGACAGCACGCGCCAAGGGCGTCAAGGAGCGCATCGTCGTCACAAGACACGCCTTGCGCAATTCCGCGATCCCGATCCTGACCGTTATCGGCATCGGCGTCGCGCTGCTGATCAGCGGCGTCGTAGTGATCGAGACGGTGTTCAACATTCCCGGCGTCGGGCGCCTCGTGGTGGATGCGATCCTGAAACGGGATTACCCGGTGATCCAAGGCGTCATCCTCATGTTTTCCGGGGTCTATGTCCTGATCAATCTGATCATCGACATCGCCTATGCGTTCCTCGATCCAAGGGTGCGGTACTGATGAACTCTACAGCTTCTCTCCCCACGGCGCCGGCAATGACAAAGCGCTCGCTACCGCCATTCCTGCTTCATCCGTCAGTTCTCGTCGGCGGGCTGCTCATCGCGACGATCGTTCTGGTGGCGATCTTCGCTCCCTATCTCGGCACGGTCGATCCGGGTCGCATCAACCCCGGCATGCGCCTGAAGCCGCCATCGGAGCTCGCCTGGTTCGGCACCGATCTGTTCGGCCGCGACGTCTATAGCCGCGCCATCTACGGCGCGCGCAGCTCCATGCTCATCGGGATCTGCGTCGCCACGGCAGCACTGGTCATCGGCGTCACGATCGGTCTGGTGGGCGGTTACTTCCGTTGGGTCGATGCCGTGGTCATGCGCGTCATGGACGGCCTGATGGCGATCCCGACATTCCTGCTCGCGATTGCACTTGTCTCGCTCACCCGTGCCAGCATCGCAACTGTTGTCGTCGCCCTCACCGTTCCCGAAATTCCCCGTGTCGTGCGGCTTGTGCGCAGCGTCGTGCTGACCGTGCGTGAGGAACCCTATGTCGAAGCGGCCATCTCCGTCGGAACATCGACACCGGCCATACTCTTCCGCCATCTGCTTCCCAGCACCTATGCGCCCCTCATGGTGCTTGGCACCTATATCTGCGCATCCGCCATCCTGATCGAAGCCGGCCTCAGCTTCCTTGGAACGGGCCTGCCGCCCGAAATCCCCAGCTGGGGCAACATGATTTCGGAAGGCCGGACCTTTTTCCAGGTCGCACCGCGCCTGGTCTTCTTGCCGAGCCTTTTCCTGGCTCTCACCGTGCTTGGGATCAATCTACTCGGCGACGGGTTGCGCGATGCGCTCGACCCTCGAATTGCAAAGAGGATGTGAGGAATGCTGATGAAAACGGCAACACCTGTCATTGAGGTCCAGGACCTCGCTATTCCTCTTCCGGGTGGCGGCGATCGCGGCTTTGCGGTCGATCACATCTCTCTTTCCGTCGCGCCGGGTGAAATCGTCTGCGTCGTGGGCGAGTCCGGCTCTGGCAAATCGGTCACCGCGCAATCCATCATGGGCTTGCTGCCGAAGGTATTTCCTAAGCCCGCCGGCCGGATTCTGTTCGAGGGCAAGAACATTACCGAGGCAACTCCCGCCGAGATGCGGGACCTGCGCGGCCGCGGCATCGGCATGATCTTCCAGGAGCCGATGACCGCATTGAACCCAGTGCAGGCGGTCGGCAAGCAAATCGACGAGGTATTGCGGACGCATCTGTGCCTGTCGCGCAGGGAGCGCTTCGACAAGGTTATCGCCGCCATGGCGGAAGTTCGCCTGCCCGATCCGGAAAAACTCTATCACGCCTTTCCGCACCAGCTCTCCGGCGGCCAGCGCCAGCGTGTTCTCATCGCGGCCGCGCTGATCCTCCAGCCGAAACTGCTGATCGCCGACGAACCGACGACGGCGCTCGATGTAACGACCCAGGCGCAGATCCTGTTGCAAATTCGCGAGCTGCAACGCGAGCGCGGCATGGGCGTGCTGTTCATCACCCATGATATCGGCGTCGTGCGCGAGATTGCCGACCGCGTCGTCGTGATGAAAGCCGGTAAGCTGCTCGAGCAAGGCGCCGCTGATCAGGTGCTCAATGCACCGGTCTCGGACTATACGCGCATGCTGATCGCCTCGGTTCCAACTCTGGAGCCGAAGCGAAGCGGCCATGTTGTCAACGGTGCGGTCGCGCTTGAGGTGACGACGGTGACAAAGACTTATCACAGCGGCGGTCTGTTCCGCGACCGCCGCACCGTTCAAGCCCTGCGGGAAGCCTCGCTTTCCGTAAGGCGCGGCGAGACACTCGGCATCATCGGCGAATCCGGCTCCGGCAAGTCGACGCTTGCGCGCTGCGTCATGCAGCTGATCGAACCGTCATCCGGCAGCATTGAGTTACCTGATGCCGGGGATGGCCGCACGCTGCGGCAGCGCATGCAAATGGTCTTCCAGGATCCCTACAGATCGCTCAATCCACGCCGCACCGTCGGGCAATCGATCATCGAAGGGCCGATGAATTTCGGCCAAAGCAAGAGCGAGGCTTTGGAACGGGCACGCGAGCTGATGCAACTCGTCGGACTTGAGCCCCATGCCGTCGATCGTTTCCCGCATCAGTTTTCCGGCGGCCAGCGGCAGCGCATCTCGATCGCGCGGGCGTTGGCGATGGAGCCTGACATTCTGGTCGCGGACGAGGCCGTGTCTGCTCTTGACGTCTCGGTCCAGGCTCAGGTTCTGCGTCTGATCGACGACATCCAGAAGCGCTTCGATCTGGCCATTCTTTTCATCACGCATGATCTGCGCGTCGCAGCGCAGATCTGCGACCGGCTGATCGTCATGCATCGCGGGGAAATCGTTGAGCAGGGAGCTGTATCGACCGTCTTCGCAGCGCCGTCCCACCGATACACGCGCGAACTGCTCGCATCGATACCTGGCCGGGCGGAACAAAAGGTTCCGGCCTGAGGAAATCTCTCGAATAATAAGGGGAATGACCATGTTTAATCCGATGAAAGCCACTCGCCAGGCCCTGTTCGCCTCGGCCGTCCTGCTAACGTGCTTCGGGACCGCCTGGGCGGAAAGCACCCTCAAGATCGTGCCGAGCGCCGATCTCCAGGTGCTCGATCCGATGGGCTCGACCGCCGACATCGTGAAGATGCACGGCTTCATGATCTACGACACGCTCTATGCGCTCGATGAGCATTTCAAGCCGCAGCCGGAAATGGTGCAGGACATGCAGCTTTCGGCCGACAAGACGACCTATCGCTTCACGCTGCGCGACGGGCTGAAATGGCATGACGGCCAGCCGGTCAAGGCGGAGGATTGCGTGGCCTCATTGAAGCGTTGGCAGGCTCGCGATGCCGCTGGACAGCTGATGGCGCGCGAGCTGAAGGAAATGCGTGTCATCGACGACAAGACCTTCGAGCTCGAATTCAAGGAGCCCTACGGCATAGTGCTGGAAAGTCTCAGCAAGGTCGCCTCGAACGTACCCTTCATGATGCCGAAGCGGATCGCCGAGACCGATCCCTACAAGGAAATCACCGATTATACAGGTTCTGGCCCCTACAAATTCGCCAAGGACAAGTGGATCCCAGGCAGCAAGGTAGTCTACGAGAAGTTCGCTAACTATATTCCGCGGAAGGAACCGGCAAGCGGCCTGGCCGGCGGAAAAGTAGCGCAGTTCGACGCTGTCGAATGGGATATCATCAAGGACCAGCAGACGGCGCTATCGGCGCTGATGAGCGGCGAGATCGATTTCTGGCAAAATCCGTCGCTCGACCTTCTTCCGGTCATCGAATCGGCGGGCAATCTGCAAACCAAGGTCATCAACCAGACCGGTACCCAAGGCACGCTTTTCTTCAATCACACCCAGCCGCCCTTCGACAATCCGAAGGCGCGTCAGGCCATGTTCTACCTGACCAACCAGCAGGCCTATCTGCAGGCGGTCAACGGCAACCCCGACTACTTCAAGACCTGCGCCTCCTTTTTCATCTGCGGCAGCCCGATGGAAACCGAAGCCGGACTGGACGCGCTGAAAGCGCCCGATCCGGTGAAAGCCAAGGCACTTTTCCAGGAGGCCGGCTGGGATTTCTCCCGGCCGATCGTCATTCTCGATCCGACCGATGAAAGCATCGTGCATCCGGAAACCGTCGTCACCGTTCAAGCGATGCGGGATATCGGTCTGACCGTCGATGTGCAGGCAATGGACTGGGCGACCGTCCTGAAGCGCCGCAATTCCAAGGAACCGGCCGGCAAGGGCGGCTGGAACCTGCTTCATTCCTATGTCGGCGGACAGGTGGTCGCCAATCCGGTCTGGAGCATCACCTTCTCGGCTGCATGCGAGAAAGGCATCTTCGGCTGGCCATGCGACAAGACGCTTGAGGATCTGCGCCTGAAGTGGGCGCTTGCCGATGGCCTTGACGCACAGAAGGCGGTCGCGGCCGAGTATTCGAAGCGCGCTTTCGAAACCGGCCATCATATCCCTCTCGGCCAATGGAACACCTTTGTCGCGTTCTCGAACAAGCTGTCGGGCGTGCTGACGACGCAGGACGTGCCGGTGTTCTGGAACATCAAGAAGAGCGATTGACAAGATCTCAAGGAAAGGCGCCTCGACGCGCCTTTCACCCGACTTCCCCAGAATAGTGAGCAGACAATATGTCGACCGATTACGACCGTTTACCCTTCGAACCTCACGAATATCTCGCACGCAGGGATGCTTTAAGAAAACTCATGGCCGAACGCGGCATCGATGCCTGCGTGTTCAATTCGGCCGAGAACATGTACTACCTGACCGGCTTCGGATCGCTCGCTTACGGCGCGACCTCCCTGATCGTTCGAGCAGACGGCAAGGCGACCTGGGTGATGCGGCTGACCGAACTCAGCAATATCCGTGCGCTGAAGGGCAAGATCTGGGCGGATGAAGGCGTCGGCGTCCGAGACGGACAGAACTATACGGCCATTCTCGAGCGCACACTTACCGATTTTGTCCCCGCAAAGGCCACGATCGCGGTCGAATACGCAACCGTTCAGCCGGCCTTGCGGGGCTTCGTTCGGCCGAAGGACGACGCTATTCTCAACGCGTCCGGCCTGGTCGAGCAATTGCGCCGTATCAAGAGTGCGGCGGAAATCGCTCTTCTGCGCAAGGCGGGTCGAATAGCGGCACAGTCATGCCGCGATGGCTTCGAGGCATTGCATGAGGGCATGACCGATACCGCGCTTGCCGCTGTCGTTACCAACAGCATGCTTGCCAACGGCAGCCACCGGCCGGTCAAGATGGCAAATGTCTGCGCCGGGCCTCGCTCCGCCCGGGCCCACGTTACCTGGTGCGGTGCGCCGATTTCCCGCGGAGAGTTGGTCAATATAGAACCTGCCGCATCGATCCACGACTACCACACGCCGATCTTCCGGTTCTATTCAATCGGAGAGCCGGTGGACCGAGTGCGGCGCATGTTCGAGGTATGCAAGGAAGCGCTCGACGACGGTTTTGCCCGCGTTCGCCCCGGCATGACTTCGCATGAGGCCGCACGCATATTCGAAGGCGTGATCGAGGGCCGCGGCTTTGCAGAATGGATGGTCACGCGGCCGGCCTACAGCATCGGTGCTTCCTTCCCGCCCGGCTGGGGCGAAGACGACGTCATGGCAATCCGCCGCCATCACGATGTCATTCTCGAAGAGGGCATGTGCTTCCACGTAACCCCCTGCCTTTACGAGGATGGGATCGGCTGCGTCGGCGCTAGCATGCCGGCAGTTTTGACCGCGAGCGGATTTGAATCCTTAAGCGGCGACGAAGCCATTTTTGGCGTGAAGTGAAGGAGGCACCATGGATATGAGCGCAAACAGCGACGCCTCGGACAGCAGGACCGCCTTCGATTTCACCAGGCTTGGCGCTCGCGAGCGCTACAAGCTGATGATCGGTACGATCATTCCTCGCCCGATCGCGCTGGTAACGACAGTCGACGAAAATGGCCGCTTCAACGCAGCCCCGTTCAGCTTCTTCAATTGTCTTTCGGCCGATCCGCCCATTGTCGCGATCGGCGTCGAGAACAATCCCGACGTTTCTTTCAAGGATACCGGCCACAACATCCGGATGACAGAAGTCTTTACCGTCAACATTGTCTCGCATGCCATTGCCGAAGCGATGCATGTCTGCGGCACGAAGTATCCGCGCGGGGTCGACGAAATGAAGGAGGCGGGCCTGACTGCCATGCCCGGCGAAAAGGTTGCCTCGCCCTGGATAAAAGAGGCCCCGGCCTCCTTCGAGTGCCGCCGACATCTGACGCTGGAGCTTGGCAAATCGCGTCAGATCATTATGGGCGAGATCATCTTTGCTCACTATCACCCAGGCGCCGTCGATGAAGGCCTGCATGTCGATCCGAACATCATCGATTCAATCGCTCGGCTCGGCGGCGACACCTGCTCCACGATCCGTGACAGGTTCGAAATGCTGACCCCGAAGCTGGCGTGACGGAGGCGAAAACAAGAGAGAACATCATGGACGATGAAACCCACTTCCTCTGCGAGGCCATCGAGCTTGCGCGTACCAATTCCCAAAATGGCGGCCGCCCTTTCGGTGCCGTGGTCGTCAAGGATGGCGACGTGATCGCAACCGGCGTGAATGAGATCCTCACCACGAACGATCCGACCGCCCACGCCGAGATGACGGCGCTCCGCCTTGCCAGCCAGAAGCTGAAGTCACCCAACCTGGAGGGCTGCACGGTCTATGCCAGCGGCCACCCCTGCCCCATGTGCATGGCGGCGATGCGTCTTGCCGGCGTGAAAGCAATCTCCTACGCCTATTCCAACGATGACGGTGCGCCATTCGGGCTGTCGACCGCGGCAATCTATGAGGATCTGGCGAAGCCCTTTGCCGAGCAGTCGATGACGATCCGCTATGTTCGCACGCGCCTCGAAAACCAACCCGATCTCTATGCCGATTGGAAGCGGCGTCAGGACAAGCGGTCCTGAATCATGAAGAATGCCGCTTCCCGTTCCTCGCTTCCGCTGTTGTTCGTCGTTGCCATCGTCGGGCTCAATCTGAGGCCATTCATTACCGCCGTCGGGCCGCTTGCGGGAGACATTCACACGCAAACCGGTCTCGGCCTTCAGGGCATGTCGCTTCTGACCATGGTGCCGATGGTCTTGATGGGGATCGTCGCATTTGTCGGACCGTCCCTTCAGAGCGCGCTCGGCGCGCGGAGATTGATCCTGGCCGCTTTGGCGATATTGGGCATCGGGTCGCTGCTGCGTTTCTTTTCCGCCACCGGCTGGCAACTTGTTGGGACTGCGGCGGTCATCGGGTTCGGGGTAGCCATTGTTCAGGCGGTATTTCCCGGCGTCATCAAACGGATATTCCCAGCGCGTGTCGCAGCGGTGATGGGCCTTTATTCTTCGATGCTGATGGGCGGCGGCGCGCTCGGCGCGAAGGCCGCGCCCGTCGTCGCGGGCACAGCGGGGGCATGGCAAGCGGGGCTGGCGTGGCTTTCCATACCGGCCGTCATCGCCCTCGTGCTTGCCTCGATCCACTTGCCGGCAGACGATCGACGGACATCGGGCGGCAATGTAACAACCCATTTGTTGAGACGGCCACGTGCCTGGTTGCTGATGGCCTGTTTCGGCCTCGTCAATGGCGGTTATTCTTCCGCGGTCGCCTGGTTATCACCCTATTATCAGGGACAGGGATGGAGCGGGGCGGCAACGGGGAACCTTCTCGCCGTCATGGCTATCTGTCAGGCGACATTCGCCCTTGTCCTGCCGCTGTTGATCGGTCGCGAGGGCGATCGCCGAGCCTGGCTATGGTTGACGCTGCTCTTTCAGGCAACCGGCTTTGCCGGTCTCGCCTTCTGGCCGCAGCTCGCTCCCTTTGCCTGGGCCGGGCTGGTAGGCGCCGGATTGGGCGGTTGCTTTGCCCTGTCGCTGGTGGTGGCGCTCGATCATCTGTCCGATGCCGGTCACGCCGGTGCGCTATCGGCACTAATGCAGGGCGGAGGCTTCCTGATCGCTGCCGTTCCGCCATGGATCGTCGCTGTCCTGCACGACCTGACGGGTGGTTTTCAGGCCGGCTGGCTGCTTCACCTGACATGCGTGGTCATTGTCGTAGCCCTGGTGCAGCGTCTCGCTTCCCACAACTACCACAAGGCGATGCCACCGATGCATCACGCACCGCTGGCAGATCAGGATGCCTCCGCGCGCTCCAGCGCTTGATGTCACGCAGCCTCGCGGTTGTGGATATATCCCGTGACGGCAGCTGACACATGAGGCGGCACAATTCTCGATCAACTGCACCAGACTGAAGGCGACGTCAGAAATCCTCGGGCGTCGTCAATTATATTGTCAGAGCCGGGATGAACTCCGAAGTTCGTTGCTCGCGCCCGCGCTGCTTCGCAGCAAGATCTCCGCGCGAATAAAGCGTTTCGGTCAGCTCATCCGCGGGAAATGCTCCACCCGCCGACGCGATCAAGGCTGGGCTAACGGCACTATCCTGCCCTCCGGGCCAATACAACCGGTGATATTCCGGAACCATTATCCCCAAATTGACCTTTCGTATGTCAAACGAGTTCACGGAAGTGTGCTGGTGCTCATTTTGAACAAAAAGCCGTCTCATGCTTTTCTGGAACGATCCAGTTGCCAAAGAACCATAATTGTTCCACGAACATCACACATCAAACACTTAACGTTGAGAATCGGATCAGAGCTTAATGCGTATACAACTTGGTTTCCTCGGCATCTTCCTGGCACTTGCCCCCTCGGCATATGCTCTGGAAGCAGCCGCACCGCCAGTTCTGGCGCCCCTGCAGCAGCAGGCGCAGGCAGCGCATTTGAGCGCGCAGTTTCTCGAGCGTTTCCACTATAGGCCGCTCCCGCTCGACGATGCCCTGTCGGTCAAGGTCATGGACCGGTTCATCAAATCGCTGGATCCGGATCGCGTGCTCTTCATGCAGTCGGATATCGACAAGTTCATGGCTGACAACACCAAGATCGACGACGCCATCAACAAGGAAGACTTGCGTATCCCGTTTTCGATTTTCAACGTGTATGAGCAGCGCGTTGTCGATCGCATGACCTATGCCCGGAGCCTGCTCAAGCAGAACTTCGATTTCAATGTGAAGGAAAGCTACTCCCTCCAGCGCGACAAGGCACCTTGGCCGCAAACCGACGCGGAAAGCAACGATCTGTGGCGCAAGCGCGTCAAGAGCGATTGGCTGCGGCTGAAGCTGGCGGGCAAGACCGACGACGCCATCCGCACGACGCTCGACAAGCGCTACCAGAATTCGCTGGAACGCGCCTACAAATACAAGAACGACGACGTGTTCGAGACCTTCATGGACGCCTACACGAAGTCGATCGACCCTCACACCGACTATTTCGGTACGCGCGCTTCAGCCGAATTCGATATTTCCATGAAGCTGTCACTCGTCGGTATCGGCGCGGTTCTGCAGGAAAGAGACGACTACACGACCATCCGCGAACTCGTGCCCGGCGGCCCGGCGCAGTCTTCCGGCAAGCTTGCCGTCGGCGACCGCATCACCGGCGTCGGCCAGGACGCTGAAGGCCCCATCAAGGAAGTTGTGGGAACCCGCCTCGATGAAGTCGTGCAGATGATACGAGGCACCAAAGGCTCCGTCGTGCGTCTCGACATTCTGCCGGCCGATGCCGGACCAGATGGCAAACACAAGATCATCAGCCTGGTGCGCGACAAGATCAGCCTCGACAAACAGGCCGCCAAGAAAACCCTCCTTTCCGTGAAGGACGGCGAGGCCACGCGCAAGATCGGCGTGATTACGCTGCCGGCCTTCTATGAAGACTTCGAGGGGCGGCGCAAGGGCGACAAGGATTATCGAAGCGCGAGCCGCGATGTCGCAAAGCTGCTGAGCGAGCTGAAGCAGGATAAGGTCGACGGCGTTCTCGTTGACCTGCGCAACAATGGCGGCGGTTCGCTCTCCGAAGCGATCGACATGACGGGTCTCTTTGTCGGCAAGGGCCCTGTCGTTCAGCAGCGCGATGCGGGCGGCAAGGTGGAAGTCGAAAGCGATGACCTTTCCACGCCTGCCTGGACTGGCCCGGTCGGCGTACTGATCAATCGCGGCTCCGCATCTGCCTCAGAGATTTTTGCCGCGGCGATCCAGGATTATGGCCGCGGCGTGATCATCGGTGAGCCGAGCTTTGGCAAAGGCAGCGTCCAGACCGTGGTTAATCTCGATCAGATCGCCCATAACAGCAAACCGAAGTTCGGTGAGCTGAAGTTGACGGTTGCCCAGTTTTTCCGCGTAAATGGCGGCACGACGCAGCTGCGTGGCGTGACCCCCGATATCAACCTGCCGGGCCTTTCGGATCCGAAGACTTTCGGGGAAGCAAGCTTCGACAATGCCTTACCATGGACTGAAGTCAAGCCGGCTAAGTATGCGCCCTCAGCCAACCTCCCGGCGTTGCTACCGGAACTGCAGAAGCTCCACGATGCTCGCGTGAAAGGTGATCGCGATTTCCAGCGCTTCGTTGAGGACGTTGCAGTACTCAAACAACAGCGCGAAAAACAGTCTCTTTCTCTCAATGAGACCGAGCGCCGCGATGAAATGAATACTCAGGCAAAACGCCTGAAGTCGCGCGAGCAGATAAACGACGGCGTTGATAACAGCGAGGACGACGGTCTGCAGGCGAACGAGCGCAGCCTGAGTGCCGATATCGCCCTGGAAAAGGCCCGCAAGAACGCCAAGGACGTCCTTTTGAACGAGGCTGCCGCCATTGTTGCCGACGAGGCAAATCTGCAGTCGAGCGTGCCGAAGACCGCCGCACAGCGATCAGGCGCTAGCGACGGAAAATGACCTTTCCTCGGAGCTTCTACTTGCGCGGCCCCGGTCCACCAGCCGGGGCCGTATTGTTTGGGCGTGACGTTGTTGAACCGTATGGTTGACAGAAGCGACGCTGCCAAAGTTCGACAGCACGGTTTCCTGCGGAGCGTCTCTGCTTTCGCTGCTGCTGGACGGACGATCTGCGGGCACCTCGACCGACCAGGCGATTTTCCCTATAGTTTCTGCATCCTGATCGCCTCAGACCTTGAGGGATGGGCTTGGTAGGAACGGGAAGTCATGGATCATCTCAACAGTTCGACCGCTACTCTCCTTTCCAGCAGGGATCGCGGCTGGAAGGGCTTGGGTGCCGAGTTTCTTCATATCCGTGCCGGCCGCACGCATGTCCCTGGAACGGAAAGCCATCGCCTGGGTATCCATTTCGGTCGCGCGGTAAACGCTCATTGCCAATGCGATGGCCGGGATCTTCGCCGTCAGCAAAAGCACGGCGATATCGATATCGTTCCAGCCGGAATGGATGGCTGGTGGGAAGATGATCGCGATTGCACCATTCTGCGACTGACCGTCCGGCCGGAACTCCTGCAGGCGGCCGCCCGGGAGCTTGGGCAAGACCCCGAAACCGTTTCTCTTGCTCCGCGGTTCCAGCTTCGCGATGCCCGGCTCGAGTCGATCGCCTGGGCCATCAAGGCGGAGATCGAGGCAACCGTACCATCCGACAGCACCTATGCCGAAACCTTGGGCATGGCCCTGGCAATCCGTCTGGTCGATGAGAATGGGCAGGGGCTGTCGGCCACCAACAATGATCGTGCGGCGCTGAGCAGCCGGCAACAGCGTCGTCTAACCGACTTCATTGAGGATCATATCGATCAATCCCTGTCTCTGGCCGATCTTGCAATCGTCGCCGGCCTTAGCATCTCGCACCTAAAGCCGCTGTTTCATACCACCTTCGGCATGCCGGTTCACAAATATGTCCTGACACGCCGTGTCGAGCGCGCCAAAGCGCTCCTCCTGACGGCGGATATGCCGCTCGCCCAGATCGCGCTGGCCGCCGGTTTTGCTCATCAAAGCCATATGACGCATTGGATGCGGCGGCTTCTCGGGCTCACGCCCGGCATGATCATGCGAATGCACTCCTGACATCGATTATCGTCCGAACCTGCGATCAATCGTCCAAACCTGTGCGAACCGCTGCACGCCGACGGCTAACGTTGCGGGCAGACGAACAGGAGAAGAGACGATGCATGTCATTCTAGGCGCCAGCGGGAAGGTTGGTCGCACCACCATCGCCGCCCTACGTAAACAGGGGATACCGGTACGCGCTGTGCTTCGCGACCCGACGAAGGCGCAGGCATTTTCAGACCTCGGTTGCGAGATTGCCATCGCCGACCTGAACGATCGCCGCACCCTCATTGAGGCAATGAACGGAGCCCGCGCGGTCCAGGTTATCTGCCCGGTCAACGTCCGCGCTGAGCGGGCGCAAGCGAACATGCTGCAAACGATTGAAACGATCGCCGAAGCTTTGACGGCTGCCAATCCGCGGCAAGTCCTAGCCATCTCCGACTATGGTGCCCAGCATAGTTCCGGAACCGGCGTTACCTTGATTTTTCATGCTTTGGAGGCGCGTCTGCGCAAGCTCGACTCGAAACTGATCTTCCTGCGGTCGGCCGAGCATATGCAAAACTGGGCACGATTGACCAAGGTGGCAGCCGAAACCGGCCAGTTGCCAAGCTTCTATCACAATCAGGCCAAGCTGCTTCCCATCATCTCCGCTTTCGATGTCGGTTCCATCGCGGCCGAACTGCTTTTGGAGAGCAATGATGCAAAGCTGCGCATCGTCCACGCCGAGGGTCCGCAGCGCTACACGCCGAACGACATTGCCGCAGCCATAGGCCTGCTCGCGGGTCGAAACGTCACCGCCCTCCCCTTGCCCGAAACGGAATGGCAGAACGTACTGCTGCGCGCAGGTCTTTCCGAAGAATATGCGCAGCTGCTGGTAGAGCTCTACACCGCTCACAATGCCGGCAGGATAGATGTAGAAAGCGATGTGGGGGAGCTCCGCCGCGGCGGCACTGGGCTGGTAGATGCATTGAGACCGCTTCTTCTCGCATGAACAAGTGCCAAGTTATCTGAAAGATTGCTTCCATTGCAGGCATTATGGTCGGGCAAGCCGTCTACCTCGCGGCCCCGGGGACGAGGCGGCTTATCATACAAGCTATCATTGCAATGACGGGCAAAGCCTCTATTATCGAGCACAATTGAACTGCAGTGAGGCACTCGACTGGAGATCGAGAACGCTGCAGATCTGGAGGCTGCCAGTCATGTCGTCCATAACCTCAGGCAACGACAAGCAGTACGCGGATAGCCAAAAGCTCGCCGCCCGAGCTCGTCTCAACAGCGAATATACTATTGCCGAAATCGGCTGGTTCCCATGGGTGGCGCAACAGCTCCCGCTGAAATCGGGCGATCACATTCTTGATATCGGCTGCGGCCCCGGCTGGTTCTGGGTAGCGGCTGCAGCGTCGTTGCCAGACAATCTGAGCCTGATGCTTTGTGATCTTTCCCCAGGCATGGTTCAGGAAGCCATTGAACGATGCAGTCCCCTGCCCTTTGGCAGCATCGCGGGTCGGCAGGCGGATGCCGCGGCTTTGCCCTACGCCGATGGCTCCTTGGACGCGTCGTAGCAATGCATATGTTCTATCACCTGCCGGAGCCGGCTAAGTGCGCGGCGGAAATGTATCGCGTCTTGAAGCCGGGCGGGTTTCTCGCGGTGACGACCAATGGCGCTGACAACATGCTCAAGATGTATGAGCTGACCACCGTATTCGGCAGCCCTCCCCACGATCCCGCCGGCACCGCCTTCGGCTATGATGCTGCGAAACGGCTGATGCAAGTCCAATTCGGAAATGTCGCCATGACCGAATACCCAGCGCGCATGCGAGTGACAGAGCCCGAAGACGTATTCTTCGCCCTCACTTCCTACCCTCCGGGCGAAGGCGCTAGCGAAGCAAAACTCTCCGAGTTCCGCACGGCGATCGCGGACGCGTTTCGAGCTGGCAACGGCGTACTGGAAGTCGAAAAGCAAACCGCCCTTTTCGTCAGCCGAAAGGTTGCGTGAACAGTTCGCCTTTCCGAGGAGAAACCGGAAACCCAATATTGCAGAACGAAACCGAACAGCATTTCAGGACACGCGATCTTGATGGGGATGCGGAGAAGATTCGGACAAGAGCGTATCAGGTCATTTCCAAAAAGGACGCCAAGCGCGGCTTGCGGGAGCAATTGTGGTTGGCGCTCGTCTCCACCCTCGTGCTTCTGGCTTGGTTGTTCGGTGCAATTTAGTTGCGACTAAAACCCTTGGCAAAGGTCGGCGTTGCGCAAAGATCGGCCTTATGGTCATCGGCGGGTTCAGAACTGGAGTGTCTCCGGATCCGCAAGGGGGCAAGCGGGGCAAAATCGCTGGCAGCACGTTTGTTGTTGAAGACGACTGTGTGATTGTAGGGATGTACTACATTCGAGCTGATCGGACGGGCGGACGGAAACGTGTTTGCAACTGCGGCTACATGACAGACGCGGCAACAAATGGTCGAGGCATGGTTCGTCGGATGCACGAGCATTCGCTTGTCCACGTAGTGCTTATTGATTAATTGCAGGGCATCGTCAAACGCTCTATTTTCCATTGCAGGGTGCCTCGACGAGACGGGACTGGGCTTGCCAGACCGGGCCGCTTCGGTTTCCGCATCAATCCCAGATTGCCGTTCGACGATACGATCCAAGAGGAGACGTACGATGAGCGAAACGACGCCGGACAACATCATGCAGCTCGGCATGGGATTCTGGGCTTCCAAAACCATGCTCAGCGCGGTCGAGCTCGGCGTCTTCACCGTGCTCGCAGCCGGCCCGGCCAGCCTGACAGACCTGCAGGCCAGGCTGCAACTGCATCCCCGCTCTGCCCGCGACTTCTTCGACACCCTAGTGGCCCTGAAGCTGCTTCAACGCGAGGACGGCCGCTATGGCAATGCCCCTGATACAGATCTCTTCCTCGACAAAGGCAAGCCCTCCTATATCGGCGGCATGCTCGAAATGGCCAATGCCAGGCTCTACGGCTTCTGGGGTTCGCTGACCGAAGCCCTGCGCACCGGGGAGCCGCAGAATGAAGCCAAGCACAGCGAAGACTTCTTCGCCGCGATCTATGCAGAGCCGGCGCGCCTGCGCGGGTTCCTCGAGGCGATGAGCGGGATCAGCGCCGGTGCTGCGCAGGCGATCGCCGCGCGGTTCGACTGGTCGAAATACACGACCTTCGTCGATGTGGGCGCGGCACAGGGCATGGTGCCAGTGGTTATCGCGCAAGCGCATCCGCATCTTCAGGCCATCGGCTTCGACCTGCCCGCCGTGCAGCCGATATTCGACGAGTTCGTCGCCCGGCAGGGTCTCTCTGACCGTGTCCGCTTCCAAAGCGGCAACTTCTTTGACGGCCCGATGCCGAATGCTGATGTGATCTTGATGGGGCACATCCTGCACGACTGGGATCTTGCGGAGAAAAGGATGCTACTGGAAAAGGCCTTTGCCGCGCTGCCGAACGGTGGGGCAGTGATCGTCTATGATGCCGTCATCGATGACGAGCGCCGCTTGAACGCTTTCGGCCTGCTGATGAGCCTGAACATGCTGATCGAGACCCGCGGCGGGTTCGACTACACTGGCGGCGACTGCCAGGCCTGGATGCGCGACGCCGGTTTCGTGGCCACACGCGTCGAACCGTTGCTGGGGCCGGACTCGATGGTGATAGGCTTCAAGCCCGGCTGAGCCGAAACCGCGACAGCGGCCGGTGTTCCGCAAGATCGACCGAGGATGCAATGTCGATCGCCAGGCGCTGACGTGGGCGATGGCGCCGCTTCGCTCTTGAATTGAACAAGGCTCTCGATGAAGAGATACCAAGCGGGCCGCCAGCGCACAGCAACTGGACGCACGCTTGGCCGCATTCAGCGACGTTGCCCAACGAACCGGCAGTGCCACACAATCTGCCCCACTTACCCCAATTGGTACGCGGAGCAAAAGGGGTGGCACGGGCAAAGTTCTCTTTGGTGAAAGATCCTGTGGGTCGTCGCTGATACGGGGTTGTTTTGATGCTTGTCGGGAGCGACGATTGCCTTGCATGGAGGCATCGGGATGCGCGGGATCACCCTTGACGGCTTGAGTGAAGCGGAACTGATTGAGCTGCACGATCAGATCGTTGATCGACTGCATTTTCTGCATCAGCAAAAGACCACCCACGCGCTGCTTAAGCTGGCGATTGGTGAGCGCGTCATGTTCGAAGACAACAGCGGCCAGACGCAGACGGGCATCGTTATCCGTCGGAACCGCAAGACGGTGACGGTGCACGCCGACACCGGCCGCCAGTGGAATGTTTCCCCGCAGCTGCTGCGGAAGGAAAGCCGGGTTGAAGAAGCACGGTCCGGCAAGCTGGTGCCGTTTTCGAGAAAAGGCTGATCTCAGTTTGTCGTCAGGACAAGGTCAGCCAGGGGCGGCACTGTCGATCCGGCGGATGTAAGACCAAGGCGATCGCCAAGATAGGTATAGAATGAGATGCCGAGCTTCTGACAGGTCTTCAGTAAGCCAAGCATGACGTCGCGAGCGATACGACCGTCACGCGACAAACTTCGTTTGCGCTGGGCTCATCGTGCCACCGGAGATTTTTCGCTTGGTGACGAAAGTCCGCAGATCGTTTTCCGAGGCATTGGTATGCAGCGGAATCTCGGGATGTTCGAGGACTTTGAGAAGCTCCCGCCGCCGCCGATGCAAACGCGCCAACAGCGTATCGAGGGCGTTATAGCCGGTGCGCAGGGTGAAGATGCGATCAAACCTGCGCCGGAATGCATGAGCTGCCTGCGGTGATGGTTGTTGCTTCCAGACCTTGAGCGCCTTGTAGAAGCGCCAGACGAGGTCGCGGATCAATTCGACGCATCGCACCTCTCGTCGCTTTGCCGGCATCAGCTTTTGTAACAGGCGCTCGCAATGGATCCAGCACAAGGCGTGATTGCCGACACGGAACTGACCGGCATCGTCGGAGACAATGACCGTGTTGCCGAGGAGGCCGTGATGACGGATCGCGCCCCAGCTGCCGGCTTCGGTAAGCAGCCGCATCAGTTGTCGATCAAAGATATCGATGCCTCTGCCGGTCAAATATTCCAGGAAGGCAACCTGGTCGGCAAAGATAATGGAGGATCTGCTCTGGAGCTTCCCCATGAGTGCCTGCTCGGCGCCCTGTGTCTGCAGCCAATTCATCGCCTCGTCATTGAGGATATAGTCCTGATGACCTGCTTTCAGGATCGACAGGAAGTTGAGCCGCGATTTGGAAAAGCTGGTGCGGAAGGTGGAAAAGCGCTCACCACCGATCTGGGTGGTGTAGGCGTTGCGCCTGATGTGCGGGCGCCGGTGTCGTCGACGGTGATGAAGGGCGCCGAAACCAGTCCGGCATGCAGAACCGCGCTGTCTTCGGTGATAAACGGATCGAGATGCGTGGTCAGCAGTCGCAGGACCTGCCGCTTCGAGATCTCGACGCCGACGCTGTTGAGAATTTCCGTCAGCCTGGGCGTCGTGACTTGTCCCTGCGCGTGGAGCGCCAGACATATCCTACGCAAGTTGCGACCAAAGCCGGTGGCAGCCCCGTCTGGCAATGGGGCCGTGATCAGTTTGCCCTGGGGCGTCAGCCAGCGTTCCCGGCGATAGTTCACGAGCTGCGCCGACAGAACCAGATCGCGCACCAGGAAGTTCTTGTATCCTTTGAAGCGTGAGCCTTCGGGTACGTCGGCCTTCAACGTCACGGTGCGGGTGATCCGGTTCTTGTCGCGCTTAGGGCCGCGAGGCAGCTTGCCGCTTGTTCGATCACTCCTGGGGTCGTCTTTGGCAGGATCAGTTGCCTTGTCCATGCCGGATGGTCGAAATGGTGGACGTGGCGGCAGTTTCTTCAGCCGCGCGATCTCGTCACGCAGTTGCTGGTTCTCGGCCTTCAGGCGGACATTTTCCAATCGGAGTTCGGCATTGTCCTGCCGCAGGGCTTCGTTCTCGGATCGTAGGGTCGCGACCTCCGCTTTGATCGCGTGCAGCTCCTCGACAAGTCCCCCGACGAGCCGGCGCATCGCCACCAGCGATAGCGTCTCAACATGCTCAACGGATGGCAGTGGCTTCTTCCCCATAGCAGGAAGGAATCATGATTTGCCCGCCGGCGGAATCGGCAGCGCCAGCCTTCGGATTCAAGGCCGATGTTTATACACACCTAACTGAGTATCCGTCGTTATCGGCTCGAAAATTCCGCGGGCGCCACCCCTTTTGCTCCGCGTACCCCCAATTGCCGTCGACATCGCCTGATCGCGCGATGTCTATCCCTCTGAAATCATGCCTGCAATAAGTCATAATGAAGCTATTTTACGCCTTACTTCCGCAAGGCGGGCAGTGTCTCTTGAGTCACGGGGAGCCGGGCAGTTGTCCGCGGACAACCAGCGACTTTTAAGATTCGGACGAGGCGGAGATGCATAAGTTTTCGCGCGTCCGCATGTCAATGCAGATACCTTTTGCATGTACCGATGACGTCACTTCGCCTGCAACTGCTTCATCGCCTCAAGATCGTCGTTGCTGACGAATTCGCAGGCGAGAAGGGTTTTACCGGGAAAGGCGGAGGACTCGCGGGCAACCACAGAGACCACCCCCATGTCAGCGGCAGGCTGCTCGGCCTTCGCTAGCGCACGGCCATAGGACTTTGTCGCCGTCCCGAGCAGATTGCCGAGGCCGTCCGACTTCAATTGATAGGCTTTGGCAAGGTCATCGGCGCGCAAGCCTTCCACCAGGACACCGAAGCTGGTGCCGGCAAACATAAGCTCGCTTGTCTTGAAACCCTGACGGCCAAAGTCGGCAGGTAATTTATAGACGGCAGCCGTCAGCAGCGATGTGTCCGCCTTCGCAAGCTTCTCGGCTTCATTATACATCTTCATTGCCAACTTCGTGGAATAGGCTGGCTTGCAAAGCGCTGCGTCGAAGAAGGCAGCCTTGTCGAAAGCAAGTGCATTCGAGCTAAGCGAGAGTGAGAGGACGACGCTCAGCGACAGGAATGTCTTAACGTTCAAGTTAGCGCTCCGGAAAGCAGGCAATCGATTCGAATGCAGGTTGGCACTTATAGTCACCGCGTATGTATCGCCAAGCCGCCAATGCGCCAACCCTGTTTTCTTAAGGCTTGAACAGATATTTGCGGATCTTTAAGAGCCGCGCCGAAACAGCACTTAATGCGAACCAGGTTGAGCTGAGCGGCACTTCCGATAACGAAACAAGACGGCTTGGATGCTCAGCCTTCAACCGATATGACAAAGCGCTCCTCTATTGTTTACTCGGATCGGCCAGTGCGGGAGGACGCGGCCGCGAGACATAACATCGCTACGCAATCCTCCCTACCCTAGCAGCGGCGTCGGCCGAGGCCGTTCGTGGCGAGGCTGGACAACCCGATATCACCGCCAAGACGGAGTGTAGGATCACGAGGTTTCCGGTCGAAATATAGAGCGCAACAACCGAGCATTTCGCAGTGCCGCTCAATGGGGCGCAGATCGGTCGACGTCGTCGGAGAGGGAGAGGGAGAGGGAGAGGCGCCGCGCACTCGATACCTTTCGCGGCCAGACGTAAGCTATGCGCCAACTATAAAAATCTGGTTAACCAAAACTTGCTGTTGGTGCCGCGGTTGCATATATCGACAGCGACTTGTCGAACCCATCAGCAGCCGAAGGCGGATTCTTTGCCGTTCCGTCAAAATCGCTTCACAATCAGTTCGTAATGGATTTCAAGGCAGAGGAACGATTTCATGGAAGAACCCAGGACGACCAATCGCGGGCCGATCGTGGCAACGGCGCTCGACGTCAAGAAGGCAGAGGCGATCAATTCACTTCTGGTTCACGCCATCGATATTTTGCCGTCGAAACCGGGCGATATCATTCGTCCCTTCGCGCTCGGTCTCTGGAACGAAATTCGGCCGCTTCTGAAGCCTGACATGTCCGTGATGTCGCTTCGCCGCGCCACGAGTTCCTTTCTCCACTCCAAGCAATATTACTTTGCCTGTGCCCAGCCGGATTCCATGCGTCATGACATCGCGGGCAATCCGATTGAACAATTGTCGGACGAGGACAGGCTTGCGGCCCAAAAGCGCCTTACGGCATTGCGGCAGGTGCAAGCCAAGCCTACTGCACCCGCTGCTGAACCGAAATCGCCACCGCCGCCTACCCTCAACAAGGCTGAGTTGATCCGGGCTTCGCTTCTCGGCGGCCGCAAACTCTCCGACCGCGTGGCCCGTTAAAATCCGAGACAGCTTGATCGTCTGCAAGGGCAGCGTTCGCCCTGCTACGGGCCGCGCGTAAGCTCCGATACCAAGAAAACGCGGAATGCGGAGCCTTACCAGATGACGGCCTCGCTCGAAGCACTGTGATTGGCCCCATCCCGTGAGGTGGCCCATTATGCGGTAGTCCGCGGACTACCCTCTCCATGAGCGATCGATCAGCGGTCACGATCCCCTCCCCGATCCACGGCCATCACGCCGCACAACGTGGCCATCCCTCTCAGCGAGCCTCGGGCATTTCGCGAGCAAAACCCGCTAAATTCTGCCAAATGTTTAAGCATTTGTAAAACGGCAACGAATCGGAGCATATTATAACTGCGTAGTTCCGCGGTATTCCGTCACAATTGCGCAGTTAATTGGGAAAACGACTATGCAACCGAGTCTCGCACTCAAGGACGATCAAGAGCATCTTCCGACGCTTCTGGCAACAGATGCGCAAGAGCTGTCATATCAGCTGCAGCAGCACCAGGCAAAACTCTTCCCGCCTCAGTCTCAAAAGACGATGCGGATGTTTTCGCCGGCCGAAGCTGCCGCCTTCATCGGCATAGGCGAGGGCTACCTCCGCCAGATCGCAGCTGAAGGTCACGGCCCGGATCCGCTTTCGAACGGACGCCGACTTTATTCCGCCGAAGATATGGACCGCATCCGCCGGGTTCTCGACGAGCGAAACGGTACACCCAAATACGTGCCTGGGCGCAGGGGATCTGAGAAGCTGCAGATCATCTCGGTGATGAACTTTAAAGGCGGCTCCGGCAAGACCACGACATCTGCCCATCTGGCCCAATACTTGGCGCTCAGGGGATACCGGGTGCTGGCCGTCGATCTCGACCCGCAGGCTTCCTTGTCCGCTCTGTTCGGACATCAGCCGGAACTTGATGTCGGGGAGGGCGAAACGCTCTACGGCGCCATTCGCTACGATACGCCCCGGCCGATCTCCGACATCGTTCGTTCGACCTATACCCCGAACCTGCATCTCATTCCTGGAAATCTCGAGCTCATGGAGTTCGAGCATGAGACGCCAAGGGTGATGGCGGCTGGTAGAGCCGAAACCATGTTTTTCGCCCGCATCGGCGAAGCATTGACCGAGATCGAGGGCTTCTATGATATCGTCGTTATCGATTGCCCACCGCAGCTCGGTTTTCTGACGATGTCGGCGCTGTGTGCGGCAACATCCATTCTGATTACCGTCCATCCGCAAATGCTAGACGTCATGTCGATGTCGCAGTTTTTGACCATGACGAGCGAGCTCATGACCGTGGTCGAGAATGCCGGAGGTCGTACCAGTTACGACTGGATGCGCTACCTCGTCACGCGCTTCGAGCCAAATGACGGGCCGCAGAGCCAGATGACAGGCTTCATGCGAGCCATCTTCGGCAATCGCATGCTTCAAAATGCGATGGTCAAGTCCACGGCTGTTGCCGATGCCGGCGTTACCAAGCAGACCCTCTACGAGGTAGAACGTGCCCAATTCACCAGGGGCACCTACGACCGCGCTCTAGATTCGCTCAACCTCGTCAATAGCGAGATCGAGACGCATATCCGCACAACGTGGGGAAGGAAATAGAATAGATGGCGCGCAAAAATCTGCTTGAAATCTCCGCTCCGAATACGGTGCGCACAGATGCTTCTGCGTCGAAGGATAACCGCCCTATAGCCGGCTTTCTGCCGCAGGCGAGGGCCGGCGGTCCCGTGGGCGGGATCACTCGAACACTTGGCAACATCACCGAGAAGATGGAGCGGGCAAACGATCTTGAACGACAACTGGCCGAGGGCCAGACCATCGTTGAGCTCGACACTGACCTGATTGACGGATCCTTCGTTACCGATCGTCTCGAGATCGATCCCGTCGAGCTTGGCCAACTTGTCGAGCAGATCCGCGAGCATGGTCAGCAGGTTCCCATTCTGGTGCGACCGCATCCGGAAACCAAGGGGCGTTACCAGGTTGCCTACGGCCATCGCCGTCTCGCTGCCACGAAAGAGCTTGGCATCAAGGTTCGTGCCGTCATTCGGCAGCTGACCGATGATCAGCTTGTCATAAGCCAAGGGCAGGAAAACAGTGCGCGTACGAACCTTTCGTACATCGAGCGAGCGCTTTTCGCGTTGCGGCTGGAGCAGCGTGATTTCGGCCGGGATATCATCATGGCATCGCTGGGTGTCGATAAGGCTGCACTGTCGAAAATGCTTATCGTGATGAGACAGGTGCCATTGGCGCTGATCAGCGCAATTGGCCCGGCTCCGGATATCGGTCGCAGGCGTTGGCTTGAATTGGGAGAGCGCCTCGAAGGCGTCGCCCATGAGCCGATCATCGTCGAGTTGTCCGCGGACAACAGCCGTAAGCTGTCGAGCGATGAGCGCTTCCAGCAGGCCATGGTTCTGGCGATCGGCAAGCCCGCTTCAGTGAAGCCTGAGACCGTTCCGTCGACCATATCTGGCGTGCCTGTAACATTTAAGAGAACGCCGGCTCGTGCCACCTTTGTCTTCGACAGTAAGGCGGCTCCTGGATTCGATCAGTTTGTGCAGGAGAGACTGCAATCTCTCTTCAACGAATTCCAACAAGGAAAGGAAACGTAAGCAGCAAAAGAAAAAGGCCCCCAAGCGACGTCGTCGTGGAAGCCCTTCTCGATCTTAAGCACATCCAGAATCGCATTTCCACGAATCACAGTCAAGAGTCTTTGGCATCGTTTTGGTGAGCAGATTTCTTTTGCCTCAACGTAGGTGAAAGAAAATGGAAGCTGAATATGTGACGACGCCCTTCGGGCGGCGGCCGATGACGCTTGCCATGTTGGTAGCTCAAAGAAGGGCCCGGCATGATGAGACAGTCAAATCGGTCGACAAGTGGAAGATTTATCGTGCGCTCTGCGAAGCCAAGCCTCATCTCGGTATCACTGATCGAGCGCTTGCCGTTCTCAACGCGCTTTTGAGCTTCTATCCGAAGATAGAGCTTTCGGATGATGCTAACCTCATCGTGTTCCCATCGAACGCGCAATTATCTCTTCGCGCGCACGGCATGGCGGAGCAAACCATCCGGCGCCACCTTGCGGCTCTTGTCGAGGCTGGACTCATTGTCCGTCGCGACAGTCCCAACGGCAAGCGTTATGCGCGCAGAACCCGGGCAGGGGATCTTCACCAGGCGTACGGCTTCTCGCTTGCACCTCTTCTTTCGCGCGCCGACGAGATCGAACATCTCGCTGCTGAGGTGGTGGCCGAACGCCTGCACGTTCAGGCGCTTCGCGAACGCATCAGCCTGCTCCGGCGGGATGTCGCCAAGCTTATCGAAACTGCGATAATCGAAGCCGTCACCGGCGACTGGAACGCTGTTCTTTGCGGTTTCCGTCATCTCATCGACAGCCTTCCACGTTCACCCAGCATGGCTGAACTCGAGCTTCTGCTCCAAAAGCTGGATCTGCTGCATCTCGAAATCGTCAACCGACTGGAAAAGCACGCAAAAACAAAAAATCTGAGCGCCAATCACTATCAAAATGAGCGGCACATACAGAATTCAGACTCCGAATCCATAATTGAATCTGAAGCCCAACCGGTAGAACGACACGCAACGTTGTCCACGGCCGACAGACCGAGCAAAACCCAAGTAATCCATCCATCCGAAAACAAAATCATTCAGCGGAATGGAGAGCAGGAGCCAGGCAACCAAGTCCGTGGAAAAGATGTAAGAGAAGGGTACTCGTCGCTAAAAGCCTTCCCCCTGGATCTTGTCATCCGCGCATGCCCGGAAATCACCGCCTACAGTCCCAGCGGCCAGATCAGCAATTGGCGTGACCTTACGGCTGCTTCGATCATTGTCCGAACCATGCTTGAGATTGGCCCTGGAGCGCACCAGAAAGCGTGTGAGGTGATGGGTGTCGAGAACACGGCAACGGTGATCGCCTGTATCCTGCAACGAACCTCACAGATCAAATCTGCGGGCGCCTATCTTCGCGATCTGACGCGGCGAACGGAGAAAGGAGAGTTCGCGATTGGACCCATGTTGATGTCTCTTCTGCGGGCTAACGCAGAGGCCGACACAAGAAAGTCAGCCTAGTCCACTCGTATTCCAGGTTTTTGCGGTTTCGTAACAGAGTAAGCCTCAGCCTTAACCTGGCGGACCGATCGGGTTTGGTACACAGCGATGTATGGCCGCTCATACGACAAAATAGTCGTTTGGCGAACGACCGTACGCACCTTGCATAGACCTGGTGGAACAGAAGTATCAAATAACTTCCGCTTCGGAATGTTACTGTAAGAAAATCAATCAGATGGAGGATGGCTAAAATTCGCCAGAAAGGCGCAAAACAGAGGTGAAAAAAACCTTATCCCTCTGTAAATCCTGCATTCTTATCGCAGATTTACGTGAGAAAGTCCATGCGAGGACGCGCATTTGATCATGGGGGGTTGCGTATCGCTGTCGCTTGTCCTCGGATCATCTGAAGATGACGCCGCCACTTTGCAGCGGCATCCAATAAACAGATCCGATGCGGTTGCCACAGTTCCTATTCGCAAATCGGTATGGGACGGGCAGGTGGCGCCGGGTGATCCTTCTTATATTGCACGATGACCGGCTCCAGCGTTTCCTTCGACCAGAACTTCGGCGCCCGGATTTGCTTCATGCAGGTATCGTTCCAGTACAAACCAGCCTGCGAGGGCGATCGGCCAGCGGCAGCAGCTTTTGCGACGGCACTGATGTCCTTGGACTCCGGATAAATGTAGAGCGTCGTCGGATTGTCCTTGACCATGGAGATGATCTGATTGGCGTCGGAGGCCGACCAGCTGGTGCAACCATCGCTGCGCCCCCCGGCATATTCCACCAGTTTGCCCAGGGGAACATACCCCTCGCGATTGGCATAGGGGCTTTGTGGGTCCTTCTTCATGCACACACCGGCAACTTTCGCTGCCGCATGGCCGCCGATCGCACGTTGGCGCGCGTTCGCGGTCTCGCCCTCACCATCGAACTGCAGGAAGGTCCGAAGATAGGCCGTATCCTTCGCTTGTGAGCCCCGATAATAGCCCTTGAAGGTCGTTTTCGTTTCCTCGGTCAGATAGGAGCCGCCTGTCGTCAGGTTTGAATCCATCGCATTGCCGAAATTCTTGGCGCACATCCGACCGTTGCCGAAGTCGGCGACGCCCTTGAGATCGCGGCCGCTGCCGTGGCCAGACGAGACAACGCGGAATGTCTGTGTGGCCTCGCAGACGATGTAGAACCTGCCTCCGTCAGCCGGATCATTCGGGCGCGTCGCATCCATCGCAAAATAACAGGGGTTTCTGACTGTGCCCTCGCTCACCTTCCGCATGTAGAGGGAACGGGCTCTTTGCAGAACCGGGCGAGCAATCTGACCGTCAGCCTGGCCGACATGTGTCGTAAGCCATGTCGGAATATCCGGCAGCTGCTCTGTGGCAAGGGCAGGGGGCGCGTTTGCGACGATGATGGCGACAGAGCAAAGGCTGAGCATCTTGATGCTTCGAGGGGCATATTTCAACCGCACGGAATTCGATCTCCTGTTAGACGCTTGGGACCGGTGCCGCAAAGAACGGCGGTCGATGGTATGCTTGCCCCACAAGCTCGGCTGTCGTGTGCCCGTATCCAGAAATCATAGTTGTGCTCTGTTTTGCTGAACGAGATCCTAACGGCAATGGAAAATGTCGACGGCCACGATCGACATCGTGTGTTTGTCATCAGGTCGCGTCCAGTTTCCCTGTCAACAATTCCGAGCGCATAGCGGCGCAAATGTGGCTAACTCTTGATCAGAAAGGCGATTGATGTTCGCATGGCCGCGCTACAGCTTTAAACGGCAATACCGGCCCTCCGGATAGCCATGAGAGTTCCAAACCTATCGGCCGCGGAGACTAGCCCTGCAGCGAGCGCAGTCGGCCATTGCCTCCGGAACCCGTTCGACGAGTTCTTGAGAAGCGGGGCGTCCGGCAGGGTGAATGAAAATCGGCCTTGGCTTGCATGATCGTCAGATAAGTCGACACCAGCGGACGTTTGCCAGACCATGAGGAATTGTGGCCGAAGACCGTTTTCAGTTGGTGGTGATCGAGCCGATACTCGCTTGGAAAAGGACCGATGCAACTGGTTTCAACGATCGAGGTGGAGCCCAGAAAAACGGCCGCTGTTGTTCGCAGATGGGCGCATACCGCCGAGATCACAAGAAATATGGCTGACCGTACGACGCAAACGAGGAGCCGTCTACGCGTGAAGAGCGGCCGCTCTTCGATTGTCTTGATAGCGGGACCGTACCGATTGGGTTTGGGAACCGGGATAGCCAGCATTGCTACGAAACCGATCTGTGCAAGTAAGATGGCGAGAAGCACAGCCCCGGAGTCTGCGCGATGTTGACATATTCCGTCCGAGTGATTGGTTATTGTCCTTTGCGCCCGTGGCGGCAACAACTGCGAGGCATGTTGACCGGAGAGCAAGCCATTGGCTAACGCCCGCTATAGTGCAAAACAAAAAAGGGCCCTACGGGGGCCCTCTCTTCTTGATCGGTGGAAAGATCAGCGTGCAAGGTTCACGAGGACGTCGAGCAGGTCGGCGCCCGACTGGAAGACCTTGGAGTTGGCCGTGTAGCTCTTCTGCGCCTGGATCATATCGGTAAGCTGGCCGGCGAGGTCGACGTTGGAGGCTTCCAGCGAGTTGGACTGGATGTAGCCAAGGCCGTTGCTGTTGGCAAAGCTCGTAACCGTGACGCCGGATTCGGCGCTTGGCTGATAGACATTGCCGCTGAGAGGTTCGAGCTTGTCCGGGCTTGAAACGGTTGCCAGCGGGATCTGGTAGATCGCCTTCGGATCGCCGGTCTTGTAGTTGGCGTAGACGACGCCGTTCTTGTCGATGGTAACGCCGGTGACCGGGCTTGCCGCCTGGCCGTTGGTCGAGCCCTTCGAGCTGAAGTCGCTGGCCTTCTGCGTCATCTTGGTCAGATCCATCGCGATCGATCCGGCGGTCTTCGGATCGGTGATCGTGAAGTTGCCACCGCTCGTCATATTGCCGTTCGTATCGAACGTCAGCGTGCTGGTGGCAACGGGGCCAGATGAGTAGGGGAATGACGAACCGGTCCCCGTCGCTGCGTCAGCATTGCGGTAGACGGCAACTTCCCACTTGTCCGGCGCTACCGGGCTCGTGGTGGCGGCCTGTGTCTTTGTATAATAGATATCATACATGACGGTATTGCCGAGTTTGTCATAGCCGACAACCGAGCTCTTCTGGGTATTGGCCGTCACCGGCGCGGTGTTTGCGCTCGGGAGTCCCGAGGTTACAACCGTCGCATTCGAGTTGAGGTTGCCGGTAAAGCTGCCCGATGTCGAGGGCGAGTTGGCAAGGCCACTTTGATTGACGTTGATCGGAATAAGGCCGTCGAAACCGTTGACCACGACTGCCGGCGCGCCTGACGCGTAGGAATAGCCCATCAGCGTGTAGCCGGAGGAATTCACGAGATTGCCGTTTGCATCGGGGGTGAAGTCACCCGCACGCGTCAAAACGGTTTTGCCGTCGGCACCCTGCACCACAAAGAAACCGGCACCCTGGATAGACAGATTGCTGTTCGACGAGGTCGAAATGGTATCGCCCTGCTTCGACACGGAATAGCTGATATTCGTTTCGACGCTGCCTGAATTGTAGTTGCCGCCGCCCGAGGGCAGAATCAATGACGAAAAACTGGCGCTCGCCGACTTATAGGCCGTTGTGTTGACGTTGGCGATGTTGTCGGACACGGTGCTGAGGCGGTTCGCCTGCGCATTCATGCCTGAAATCGCCGTTTTCATGCTACCAAAGATGCTCATTGGTTCCTCGCACGTTGCTGATGCCGCCACGATAACCGGAGTGACTTGTGTGAAGCTGGTTTTTTCCTGGTACGGCGCAAGCTTGAGGCAATCTCGCACAGCCATGGCGTGCGTTGTGACGAGACGGCTCCTGCCGTCAGGATCTGAAGACGATCCTATTGCCGGAGCGCAGGCACCGGAAAATCCAGCACGCTTCGCGTGTAGCTCTCGATCAATGCACTGAAGGGCGTGCCGTCCGGCAACTTCAGCACCGCGTGATGTTCAAGAAGGAGCGGCGGCAAGGCGAGGGATGCTGTCGTGGATGCCGGAAAGTCCGTTGCCATCTCCCAACCCTCCGGAAGCGGATGCCAGAGCAGTTTGGCCGACAGATTCGTGCGGGTAAAGTTGAGAGATTGTACTGCCCGGCCAAAGGCGACGTCGCTTGAGTTCAGCGCCTCGTTCATGTCGGCGGTCAATCTGGACGGTACATACCAATTGTCTGCTTCCGAGAGGACCCGGTCGCCGCAGGCGAGTCGAACGCGGCGATAAGCGACCGGCTCGTCGGGTTTGACCGCCAGAGTTTCACGAATTTGGCCGTCGGCCGGTTTGTCCTGTCCGCGCACACGCTGCGCCACTATTTTCGCTCCAGCTGGTGCCAGCTTGTGGGTCGCGCACCAACGGTCTAGCGTTAGCGTAGCGCTGGCATTGCTGAGAAGGTCGGCATTCAGTGTCTGGAGAACGGCAAGGGCTTCGAGACGTGCGGCGGGAGTGTCGGGCCATTGTGAGATAGCAGGCAGATCCTGTGCCATCGAAGGCAGCGCACCCAGCGCCACTCCCGCCGCGCTGGCCAGAGTTATAGCTCGAATGAGTGTCGAAGCGCGGAAGGTCATGAGCGATAAGTCCTTTGTGCGGGAAACTCTATGGAAGCAGGATGCGAGGCTCCGGTCTTGCGGAGCCTCTGTCGGTCATGTCGATGATCAAAATGGAGAAAACCTGGCGGACGGCAAGCCCGGATCGATCTTCTCGCGTACTTAAGCGGCAACTCGGCTTGATGTAATGTGTTGCCGCCGGCGAGCAGGATGGGTTTTCGAGCATTCCTTGCCAGGAAACTGCTCTCCTATGCCATTACCAATTTTCCGTCCGGCCGATATGGATGCTATGGACGCTTGCTTTCTCCTGGGCGATGAATTCGGTGAGCGCCGAAGGAATATCAACGCTCGAGCTGTGTCGTCCGAGAATGCGAAAGCCTCGCGGAAGGCAGTCGGCGACGCGGTCGATGATCTTCTCATAGTCGACAACAAGCATTTCTCTGCCGACCATGAGATCGAACAGCACGGGATCGAGAATGACGTGCTCGTTCTCACAAAACCAGTAGGAGGAGATCGTGAGATCGGGAAGGTAGCCGATCTGTGTGGGCAGGTTCCGCCGTTCGAACTCGATCCGTCCGGGAAGCCTCGCGGCTGACATGAGTTGCTCACCGAGCGAAAGCTGGATTTCCGACGCGTCCAATCCGTGAAGCTCAAGATTGGGATTGTCTGCGAGATAGGCAAAGGCGAGGCTGAATGCACCCGAGCCGCAGCCGAGATCGCATACTCTGCGATAGCCGTGGATTCTGCCTCCGAGATTGGTCAGTGCCCGCAGACATTTCAGCGTATTTCGCATTCCGAAAGCGCGCGTGAAGGCATCAGCCGAACTGACGTAGTCGAACACCTCGATCTGACGCCGGCTTTCGACTGCATTACGTAACGCGATGGAAGCCATACTTGGGCGATACACGTGGTGGCACCGGAGCAAGACGTCGGCAAATCCGTCAAAATATCGTATTCGTTCTTCTGCATATGCCATGAGATCCCATCCTCACCCGTCCGTGCAAAGGAAGGCTTCCTTCAAGCACGATTGAAGAGGGATTGGTAGGCATACGCCTCCATGGTGGCTGGTGCAGGGTCCAAAAAAGTCACGTGCCGCCGGCGTTGATGTCCAGTGCAGGCCCGACATTGAACTACTTGCAACTAAGATCGCACGCCATCGCCGTGCCAACCGTGTGAGGTCGGCACCGGAAAGCCTTCGAAGGTCTTGAGCGTATCGAGGACGATCGATGTCTTCACATGCTGTACGGACTCGTGAGGGAGCAACACATCGTTGACGAACCTCGACAGACCGGCGAGCCCGCGGGTTGCGACCTTCAGATGATAATCCATCTCGCCCGTCAGCGCGTAGGCTTCCAGCACCTCCGGCAGCCCGTTGATCAACTGGGAAAAACGGCGGGCATTGTCTCTATTGTGGGTGGCGAGCGTCACCGAAATGACCACAAGCATGTCCAGGCCCAGCTTCTGACGGTCGAGGTTGGCCTGATAGCTGCGGATATAGCCTTCGGCCTCCAACCGCGTACGTCGCCGGGAACATTGCGACGGGGAGAGGGCGATGCGATCGCCTAGTTCATTGTTGGTCAGTCTGCCATCCTTCTGGAGTTCCTCCAGCAGCCGCAGATCCAGTTTGTCGAGTTGTTCATCCATTGCGTAAAACTTCCAAAACTCTCACAGATCGTGTATAATATTTGCGCCTCGCACCAAGAATGCAAGCACATTGCGCGCGTTTGGAGCCATACTTTGCACCATCAAGGTTTGGCCTTCCGAGGAGGAGAAAATGGGTCCTTTCCCGCATGACGCACCGCCGTCCGAAATCACCGCCGACAACCCGGCAGGCACCGATGGTTTCGAATTCGTCGAATTCGCTCATCCCGAACCCGAGAAGCTGCGCGAACTCTTCACACGTATGGGCTATGCTCCGGTCGCCAAGCACAAGGCCAAGGACATCACTGTCTGGCGCCAGGGCGATATCAACTACATCCTGAATGCTGAGCCCGGCAGCCATGCTGCTCGCTTCATCGCGGAGCACGGTCCCGCTGCTCCGTCGATGGCGTGGCGCGTCGTCGACGCCAAGCACGCCTTCGAACATGCCGTCTCGAAGGGCGCTGTTCCTTATGAGGGAAATGACAAGGCGCTCGATGTTCCGGCCATCGTCGGCATTGGTGGTTCGCTACTCTATTTCGTCGAAACCTATGGCAAGAAGGGATCGGCCTACGAGGCCGAATTCGATTGGACCGGCGAGCGCGACCCGCGTCCGGCGGGTGTCGGCTTCTATTTCCTCGACCATCTCACGCATAATGTCTTCCGCGGCAATATGGACAAGTGGTGGGACTTCTACCGCGACCTGTTCAATTTCAAGCAGATCCATTTCTTTGACATCGACGGTCGCATTACCGGTCTGGTCAGCCGCGCGATCACCTCGCCCTGCGGCAAGATCCGTATTCCGCTGAATGAATCGAAGGACGATACCAGCCAGATCGAGGAATTCCTGAAGAAATACAAGGGCGAAGGCATCCAGCACATCGCCGTTGGGACTGACGATATCTATCAGGCGACCGATACGCTTGCCGACAATGGTCTGCGTTTCATGCCCGGCCCGCCGGAGACCTATTACGATATGTCCTTTACGCGCGTGAATGGGCACGAAGAACCCATCGAACGCATGAAGAAGCATGGTATTCTGATTGACGGCGAAGGCGTGGTGAATGGCGGCATGACGAAGATCCTGTTGCAGATCTTCTCCAAGACCGTCATCGGCCCCATCTTCTTCGAGTTCATTCAGCGCAAGGGCGACGAAGGCTTCGGCGAAGGCAATTTCAGAGCTCTCTTTGAGTCGATCGAAGCCGACCAGATCAAGCGCGGCGTCATCGGCACTGCGGCCGAGTGATCTTTATGCGACCCGGTGCGTGCACCGGGTTGCCAGCATTTCCGGGAGGAGTTGAGCGATGGACCAAACGATACAGAAGGCTTCCGACCGCCAGGCAACGGCGACGGAAAAGCTGCAATACATGCCTGGCTTCGGCAATGACTTCGAGACGGAGGCGCTGCCCGGTGCACTGCCGCAGGGTCAGAACAGCCCGCAGAAGTGCAATTATGGTCTTTATGCCGAACAGCTCTCCGGCTCGCCCTTCACGGCACCGCGCGGAACGAACGAACGCTCCTGGCTCTACCGCATCCGTCCGAGCGTGCGCCATACACGGCGCTTTTCGAACGCCTCCTATCCGCTTTGGAAAACCGCGCCCTGCCTCGACGACCACTCGCTTCCGCTCGGCCAACTTCGCTGGGATCCGCTGCCGGCACCCGCAGAGCGGCTGACCTTCCTTGGAGGGATCTGTACGATCACGACTGCCGGCGATGTGTTGACGCAGACCGGCATGGCTGCCCACGCCTATGTCTTCAATGAGGACATGGTCGACGATTATTTCTTCAATGCAGACGGCGAGCTGCTTGTCGTTCCCCAAGTTGGCGCCATCAGGGTGTTCACCGAGATGGGCATCATCGACGTCGAACCCTCTGAAATCTGCATCGTCCCGCGCGGCATGATGTTCAAGGTCTCGCGCCTCGGCGATGAAAAGGTCTGGCGCGGCTATATATGCGAGAACTACGGAGCCAAGTTCACATTGCCGGATCGTGGGCCGATCGGCGCGAATTGCCTGGCCAATCCGCGTGATTTCAAGACGCCCGTTGCTGCCTTCGAAGACAAGGAGACGGCGTGCCGCGTGCACGTCAAATGGTGCGGAAAATTCTATATCACCGAGATCGGCCACTCGCCACTCGACGTGGTGGCGTGGCATGGCAACTACACACCTTATAAATACGACCTGCGGACCTTCTCTCCGGTTGGTGCCATCCTGTTCGATCATCCGGATCCGTCGATCTTCACCGTGCTGACGGCTCCGACCGAAAGTGTCGGCACGGCGAATGTCGATTTCGTCATCTTCCCGCCGCGCTGGCTGGTGGCCGAACATACATTCCGTCCGCCCTGGTATCATCGCAACATCATGAGCGAGTTCATGGGCCTTATCCATGGCCAGTATGATGCGAAGGAAAAGGGCTTCGTGCCGGGCGGCATGAGCCTGCATAATATGATGCTTCCGCATGGACCGGACGCTTTCGGCTTCGAAAAAGCATCCAATTCGGAGCTGAAGCCCGTGAAGCTGGATCACACCATGGCCTTCATGTTCGAGACCCGGTTTCCGCAGCAGCTGACAAAATACGCGGCCGAGCTCGAAACGCTGCAGGACGATTATCTGGAGTGCTGGGACAAGCTGGAGCGGAGATTTGACGGCACCCCGGGCATCAAGTGAGGACAGAGCATGTCGCGCAAAAGTGTGAAGCGGTCTTGCGGCAACGACATGCGAAAAATTTGGGGCCTAAAGCGCGTTTGGCTCTTTAGGCCTGCGCATTCTCTGACAGTGGAACCGGAACATGAAGCTTGCGACTTTGAAAGACTCCACCAGAGACGGCCGGCTCGTCGTCGTCTCGCGCGATCTCACCCTCTGCTCCGAGGTCGGTCATATCGCCCGCACCCTGCAGGCAGCGCTCGATGACTGGGAGCATGTGGCGCCGAGGCTCGCGCGTGTTGCCGAAGGGATCGAAACGGGTGCCCAGCCGACGATCCGGTTTCATGAACACGATGCCGCATCGCCGTTGCCGCGCGCCTATCAATGGGCCGACGGCTCGGCCTACGTCAACCATGTGGAACTCGTGCGCAAAGCACGTAACGCCGAGATGCCCGAGAGTTTCTGGGTCGATCCGCTAATGTATCAAGGCGGCTCGGATGGTTTCCTCGCGCCGCGCGATCCGATCGCCGCTGTTGACGAAGCCTATGGGATCGACATGGAAGGTGAGGTGGCGGTCATCGTCGGCGATGTCGCCATGGGCTCCAGTCCCGAGGTTGCCCGACAGGCAATCCGCCTGGTGATGCTCGTCAACGACGTGTCGCTGCGCGGCCTGATCCCGCAGGAACTGGCAAAGGGTTTCGGCTTCTTCCAGTCGAAGCCGGCCTCAACTTTCTCCCCGGTCGCGGTTACGCCCAACGAGTTGGGAGACGCATGGGATGGCGGCAAGCTGCACCTGCCGCTGCGCGTCGTGCTGAACGGCAAGCTCTTCGGCAGGGCGAATGCCGGCGTCGACATGACATTTGATTTCGGGCAACTGGTTGCGCATGCGGCCAAGACCCGCAACCTTGTTGCCGGTACGATCATCGGCTCGGGGACTGTGTCCAACAAGCTTGATGGCGGGCCGGGCAGGCCGGTCGAAAATGGTGGCGACGGCTATTCCTGCATAGCCGAGATCCGCATGATCGAGACGATCGAGACCGGAGCTGCGCAGACGCCCTTCATGCGCTTCGGCGATCAAGTTCGCATCGAAATGCTTGATCGTGCCGGCCATTCGATCTTCGGTGCGATCGAACAGGCCGTGCAGAAATACGAAGGACCTTAGCCGCGATGAACGACGTCGTTCTTTACGACTACTGGAGGTCATCGGCGAGCTATCGTGTTCGCATCGCGCTCAACATGCTCGGGATCGGCTACAGGACAGTGCCGATCAACCTGCTGGAAGGCAAGCAAAAGAGTGCCGAATATCTGGAGCTTAACCCGCAGGGCTTTGTTCCGACGCTGGTGATCGATGGGCAGGTGATGACGCAGTCGCTCTCCATCATCGAATATCTGGCAGAGCTTCGGCCGGAGCGCAGGCTATTGCCGGCCGGTATTGCAGACCGCCAGCATGTGCGGGCGCTTGCCTACGCAATCGCCATGGACATTCATCCCATTTGCAATATGCACGTCGCAGCCTATGTCGCGACCATGACAGAAAGGGCAGAGGCTCGCGAAGAATGGATGAGGCATTTCATCGCCGATGGGCTTCGCAAGCTCGAGCATATGTTGCGCAAGTTTGACGACGCCTTCAGTTATGGTGATACGCCGACCATGGCGGATATCTGCCTCGTCCCTCAAGTCTATAATGCTCGCCGCTGGGGAGTTGATCTGACCGACCTCGGGCGCATTGTCGAGATCGACGGCAGATGCGCCAAACTGTCTGGCTTTCAGGCCGCGCATCCGGACCGCGCGAAGCCTGAGTGAAGGATCTCAGGCGTATCTGCTGTCGTCACATGGTCGGCAGCAATTGTCGATTCATTCCGCCATTTTAGGTGCTGACCATACAATCAGCATTCCTTAGCGAGTTCCCATCTGGAATTGCTGGTTGCAGAAAGTCGCTCTTTTTTATGCGATTGTCATACGGCTTTTATAAGGGAGAGGAGGAAGTAACCAAGACGCGGGGGTATTCAATGCGTAGACTTCTTCTTTCCATGCTGGCGGCGACCGTGCTGTCGGGGGCGGCCAATGCCACGACGATCTATCCGTTGGACCGGGCAACGGTACTGGTCGGCTCGCCCTTTGATTTCAAGGTTGAATTCAGCAAGGTCGTCAAGCCGGAAGACGTGAAAGTCACGATCAACGGCGAGAGCTACGACGCCGTATTTGGCAAGACGGCCAATTTCGTCGCCGAGGAAAAGGGCGCGGAGGACAAGGTCCTCGGATCGGCACTGATCCTGCGCGGCATCAAGATCGCCAAGCCCGGCCAGTACAAGGTTGAGGTTGCAGCTGGCGACGAGAAGAAGTCGGTCAACTGGGAAGTCTACGGTACGTCGGCCGCGCCCAAGGCCAAAAACATCATCTTCCTGCTAGGCGACGGTTTGTCTGTTGCGCATCGCACCGGCGCCCGCATCATGTCCAAAGGCATGACCGAAGGCAAGGCCAACGGCCGTCTCGCCATGGACGACGTTCCGCCGGTCGCCTTCATCGGCACTTCCTCGACCTCCGCCATCGCGACCGACAGCGCCAACACCATGTCGGCCTACATGACCGGTCACAAGTCCGCCGTAAACGCGCTCGGCGTCTACGCCGACCGTACGCCGGCGAGCCTTGATGATCCGAAGGTCGAAACTATCGGTGAAGCACTGCGCCGCACCGGCAAGAAGTCGCTCGGCATCGTAACCACTGCCGAAGTCGAAGACGCGACGCCGGCAGCGCTCGTCTCCCACACCCGCAAGCGCGGCGACAAGGCTGAGATCGTTGGCATGATGTACGACGTCAAGCCGGACGTCCTGCTCGGCGGCGGCTCGGCCTACTTCCTGGCCAAGAGCGTACCCGGTTCCAAGCGCAAGGACGACAAGGACTATATCGCGCTCTTCAAGGATGCCGGCTACGCCGTTGCCACCGACAAGAACGAACTGGCTACTGCCGCCGGCTCCAACCAGGACAAGCTGCTCGGGCTCTTCCACACCGGCAACCTCGATGTGACGCTCGATCGCGAGTTCCTCAAGAAGGGCACCGTCGACAAGTTCCCGAACCAGCCGGGCCTCGTCGACATGACCAAGGTTGCGCTCGACAAGCTCGCTAAGAACCCGGAAGGCTTCTTCCTGATGGTCGAAGGCGCATCCATCGACAAGATGAGCCATCCGCTCGACTGGGATCGCGCCTTATTTGACACGATCGAGTTCGACAAGGCCGTAGCTGTTGCGCGCGAATTCCAGGCCAAGAACCCGGATACGCTCGTCGTCGTCACCGGCGATCATACGCACGGCGTCTCCATCATCGGCACCGTCGACGATAACAAGCCGGGTACGGAAATGCGCGAGAAGGTCGGCACTTATGCTGCCGCTGGCTTCCCGAACTACGAAGACAAGGATGGCGATGGCTATCCGGATCGCGTCGACGTTTCCCGCCGCCTGTTCCTCGCCGCCAACAACGGCCCGGATCACTACGAGACCTTCCGTCCGAAGCTCGACGGCCCGTTCGTCCCGGCAATCCAGAACGAGAAGAAGGAATATGTTGCGAACGAGGCTTACAAGGACGTGCCCGGTGCCGTCTTCGTTCAGGGCAACCTTCCGAAGGATGAAGATAGCGGCGTTCATGCTGTAGACGATATCGTTCTCCAGGCTGCCGGCCCCGGTGCCGACGGTTTCCGCGGCTACATGGAACAGAGCGACGTCTATCGCGTGCTGGCCGACACCTTCGCGTTCGGCGCCGAGAAGAAGATGTAAGCCTGCCGATATCGGCGAATTGGGACAGGCGGCACAAAGGCCGCCTGTCCCTCGACAGTTTATGGGGGTTCTCTTGTCTCAGAAAAAGACCGCGGGCATCAGCCGCCGGGCATTGCTGACCGCCGCTGCCGTGCTGCCGATGATGGGACCTGCCATCAGCCTGAAGGCCGCCGAAAAGCTGGGCTTTGGGGAGCTCTACAAGAGTTTCGGACCGCTTGGTCTCGAATTCTCCGACAAGGTGAAGCAGTTGAGGGGAAAGGATGTCGCGATCAGCGGCTTCATGGCGCCGCCGTTGAAGGCCGAGGCTGCCTTCTTCGTGCTGACGGAAATTCCGATGTCGCTTTGCCCATTCTGCTCGTCCGATGCCGATTGGCCAGACAATATCATGGTGGTCTATCTCTCGGCCAAGCAGACCTTCGTGCAATACAACGCGCCGATCGTGGCGCGGGGCGTGTTGGAGTTCGGCTCGTGGACGGATCCGGAAACCGGCTTCATCAGCCAATTGCGCCTTAGGGAAGCATCTTTCAGGACTGTCTGACGCTTATGCTTGCACTCGATATTTCCGCGCTTGAAATGCAGTTTCTAGGTTTGGCCGAGCCCGTGCTGGCCATCGAAAGGTTTCACCTGCCGGCGGGTGGCCGGCTTGCGATCACCGGCGCTTCGGGCTCCGGCAAGAGTACCTTCGTCAATGCCATAACCGGCCTCGAGACCATCACGCGGGGGAATATTCGCTGGAACGACCATGAGATGGCGCGTCTTTCCTCTGGAAAGCGCGATGCGTTCCGCGCCCGCAACATCGGCCTCGTCATGCAGGATTTTCATCTGTTCCCAGGCCTTTCCGCTTTCGAGAATGTGGTGCTTCCAGTTCGCCTCTCCCGCCGTCTGACATCGGCCGAGCGCGACCGCGCCTCCTACCTGCTGGCTGCGACAGGCATTGTCCGTTCGTCGCAGAGGATTGAAACCATGTCGCGGGGAGAGATGCAGCGCATTGCCGTTGCGCGCGCCCTTTTGCAGCGTCCGGGCGTCGTGATTGCGGACGAGCCGACGGCGAGTCTCGATCGTCAGGCGGGGAGCGAGGTTGCGGAGCTTCTGCTGAAGCTTGCCGCTGAAGAGGGAGCGACACTCATCGTCGTTACGCATGACGACGCGCTTGCAGAGCGTCTCGGGCGCCGGATCAAACTGAAAAGCGGTCGCATCGAGGAAGAAAGCCGAGAGGTTGCCGCGCAATGATGACTTTCATTCTCGCCGATCTGCGCCGCTTCTGGAGCGGGGCACTTGCCGTCGTGGTGCTGATCGCCTTGTCGATTGCGCTGAGCGTTACCGTGACACTTCAGGAACGCGCTGTCCGTCTTGGAAGTGCGCGGGCCGCCGAGAAGTTCGACCTGCTTGTCGGAGCGGCCGGAAGCGAGACCCAGCTGGCGCTCTCTGCCGTGTTTCTGCAGCCTGCACCGTTGCCGCTGATGGAAGGCGCCGTTCTCGCGCGCCTCGCCGGTGATCCGCGTGTCGAACTGGCGGCGCCCGTTGGCTTCGGCGATTCCGCCTATGGCTTCCCGATCGTCGGCACCACGACGAAGCTGATTTCAGCGTTGTCACCGTCTCTGACACAGGGCGTGCTTTTCGCGCGTCTCGGCGAGGCGGTCGTCGGTTCGGATGTTAGCTTGTCGGTCGGGGCTGCAATCAAGCCAATGCACGGCACGGCCGAAACCGGCGGCGAAACCCATACGGCGATTGCCTACAAGGTTACCGGCCGCATGGGGCCGACGGGCACAGCCTGGGATCGGGCGATCCTCGTGCCGATCCGCGCCGTCTGGCAATTGCACGGCATGCATGGGCAGGAGCATCATGACCACGAGCACGATGAGGCAGAGCCACATCGAGCCGGAGCGCAAGATCAAGGTCACGACCGTGACCATGGCCACGCGCATGGCCAAGTGGATGCCGATGCGCCGCTAGACGAGCAGTTCGATGCGCAGGCGCCCGGTTTGCCGGCCGTTCTCGTCAAACCGAAAACGATTGCCGATGCTTACCGGCTTCGGCAGGAATATCGAACGGGAGCCACGCTCGGTGTCTTTCCCGGCGAAGTACTGACAAGGCTCTATGCGACATTGGGCGATGCCCGCAGCCTCTTGCTGGCAATCGCGCTTGGTACGCAGGGGATCGTGATCGCCGCCATCGTGCTCGTTACGGTCATGCATGTCGGTTCACGGCGGCGACAGATCGGCGCATTGCGCGCGCTTGGCGCGCCTGTCCGTTCGATCGTGGGAATCGTTTGGGGCGAACTGTTCATTCTGTTTGCGGTAGGTATCGCATTAGGAATCGCGCTTGGCTACGTCGCAGCACTGGCTATCTCGGCGCGGCTGGCTGTCGCGACTGCTGTCCGCTTGCCGGTCGGCTTCGCGCTTGACGATGCGTGGCTCATCGGCGGCTTTCTGGCCGTTGCCGCTCTCATCTCCATCGTGCCTGCTTTCAGCGCCTTGCGCTCAAGCCCTGCCGCTGCGTTGCGCGCCTGACGATCAAGCGCTTCGCGGTGCCGCGGCTCCACGAAGAGTAGCGAAAATAAACTGGATTGCAAAACTCTTCTTTATTGACTAAAGCCATCTCGCGCATCTGATGGAGGATCCCGTGATGGCGAACAGTGCCCGTAAAATCGCATCAATTTTCGGTCTGCTCGCCGTAATGGCAGCCAGTTCCGCTGCGGCAGAGAATGCAAAAACCGTTTCGGTGACGGACGATCGCGGTATCAAGGTCGAGGTGCAGGCACAGCCGAAGCGGATCGCGGCAATCTCCTATTTTGCTGATGATGTGGCGCTTGCCCTCGGCATCAAGCCGGTCGCCAGCACGTATATGACGGCGGGCCGGCAGCCGGATTTCCTCCTTGGCCTGACTTCGCAAATGGCGCAGATCGGCCAGCGCGCCAAACCCAATCTGGAACTGTTGTCGCAGGCCAAACCGGATCTCATCGTCGCGATCCGCCGCTATACGGTCGGCAACGCGCCGCAGCTGGAAAAGATCGCGCCTTACGTTGCCTATAATATGGAGCTCCTGACCGAGAGCGATAAGGAAATCACCGAATTCTCGAAGATCCTCGGCATGCCAGAGCGTGGGTTGCAGCTCAACGTCGATTTCCACAAGCACCTCGATGAGATCTCGGCCAAGGCGCCGAAGAATGTGCATCCGCGCTTTGCGATCATGTGGGGCGGGGAGACGCCCTTCGCCTTCCATACGGAGAACACTGCTGCCTCGATCGTTGCTGCCATCGGTGGCGACAACATTGCCGGGCCAAAGACGCCAAGCGGCCCCTTCGGCATCGATTTGAGCCTCGAAACTATGCTGGAAAAGGACCCAGAAGTCTTGTTCATCTACGACTCCGGTCCGGATCGCCCGCATGAGAACAACCCGATCTGGCATCAGATGACCGCCGTCAAGAACAAGCGGGTTTTCTATGTCGGGGATCAATGGGTCGAGACCAATGGTCCGATCGCACGCGAAATCGTGCTGCGCGAGGCCGCGCATTATCTCTATCCGGATGCTTTCCCGGCCGTCGATGTAAGGGCGGAAGCTGCCAAGATCATTCCTGCCGAAATTCAGAAGTAAAATGCTTCGGGCCGTGGCGGCGATGGATACCCGCAAATCACTGGTGGTGATCGCACTCCTCGCTGCCGCGACCCTGCTCATCGTCTTCATCGGCCTGCTGCCCGGCGCGAAAGTCCTAACGGGTTCGGATGCCATTCGCGTTCTTCTAAACCCGGATGGCAAGGTCGATTCCATTCTTGTCTGGACGCTGCGGCTGCCGCGAAGTCTTGCCGCAGCCGTTACCGGCGTCGGGCTTGCGGTCTCGGGCTATCTCCTGCAGACCTTGACCCGAAATCCCCTTGCCGATCCCGGAATTACCGGCGTCACGGCCGGCGCGATTACCCCGATCGTCTGCTGTTTCGTTTTCCTCCCCTGGCTGTCCTCCACCCTCTATCCCTTCGTTGGCCTTGCGGGCGGCTTGGCGGCAGCGGCCGTCACCTTCTGGGTCTCGAAGGGCGGGCAAGGGCGGCCATTGCATTTGGCGCTCGGCGGCGTCAGCATCTCGCTGTTCCTCGGTGCAATCACGATCTACGTGCTGCTTCTGACCGGGCCGCAATCGACATCGCTTCTGTTCTGGCTCTCCGGCGGCTTTCAGGGACGCTCCTGGTCGCATCTTAGCTATATGCTTCCCTGGGTCGTCATCGGCGTTGGGGGCGCCTTGGCGCTGCATCGTGTGATCGGCATGTTCGCACTCAGCGATCACGCCGCCGCCGGCATGGGTGTGCAGCTCACTCTCTGGAAGCCGGTGCTGCTCGTGCTCGGCATCTGTCCCGTCGCCGGCGTTGCGCCGGTTGCCGGGCCGGTCGCCTTCGTGGGGCTTTCGGCGCCGCATATCGCGCGTATGCTGAAGCCGCGCGGTGCGGCATGGGAAATCGCGCTTTGCGCCGCCATCGGAGCGCTGATCGTGACGGTCGCCGACCTCGTCGCCCGCACGGTCGCCATCCCGAAGGAACTGCCCGTCGGCATCATCACCGCGCTGATCGGCGGCCCCGTCTTCATCTATCTCATCCAGCGCGGCCACCTGCAAGTCAGGGGGCATGGTCTATGACTGTGGACGCTCACGTCCCCCATATGCCGCGAAGAGGCATGCTGCCGGTCGTCAGCATCATCGCGCTTCTGTCCCTGATTGCCGCGACCTTCCTCGGTGTCGTCGATCTGCCGGCGGCCGATGTGCTTGCTGTCTTGAGCGGCAGGGGTTCGCCCGAGGCACAATCGATCATTCTCGACATCCGGCTGCCGCGCATCGTCACCGGTATCCTTGCCGGCGTTCAGTTCGGCGTCGCCGGTCTGCTCTTGCAGACGATTACGCGAAATCCGCTCGCTGACCCCTCGTTGATGGGGGTGTCTCAAGGTGCGACGTTGACCGTCACGTTGTTCCTGCTGTTTACGGTCTATATCTTCAATCCTGGCGAGAACACGGTGGCGGAGCTGCCGATCGCGTGGCTTCCGGTTGCGGGGCTTGCGGGCGGAATGATCGCCGGCGGCATCATCTATCTGCTCGCCTTTCGGCTTGAACTCAGCCCCCTGCGGATCACGCTCTGCGGCATTGCCATCGGCGCGGTCCTGCATGCGCTTGCCGTCGGCCTTATCGCCGGCTGGGGATCGGCCCGCATCGAGATCATTCTCGAATGGCTTTCGGGCAGTCTTTACGCGCGCACCTGGGATCATGCGCTGTTTCTGCTGCCATTCACCATCGCAGGCTTGCTTGTTTTGCCGGTGATCTATCGGCCCGTAGTCATGCTGCAATTCGATGCGCAGGTCGGCCGTTCGTTCGGCCTGGCCTATCGACGGCAGTTCTCCGTTGTCTTGTTGGTTTCGTGCGCCCTTGCGGCAAGTGCGGTCGGTGCCGTAGGGCCGATCGTCTTTGTCGGGCTCGTCGTTCCGCATCTCGCCCGGTTCCTTGCCGGCCGGCATTTTCCGTTGGTTCTGCCTTTGACAGTCGTCCTCGGTGCCATCTTCGTCACTCTGGGCGACCTGATCGGCCGTCTCGTTGGGCGGGCAGAGGAAGTATCGATCGGTGTGGTCACCGCGATTGTCGGTGTGCCCGTGCTGCTTGTCCTCTTAAGAAAAATTCCCTGAGCTCGCCGATGCCGCTGTCCTGTTCGCAACTCTCAGTCTTCTATGGTCGTCGCAAAGCTCTCGACGGCTTCAGGCTCTCGATGAAACCAGGAGAGATCCGGGCGTTGATCGGCCCGAACGGTTCGGGCAAGAGCACGGCCTTGCAGGCACTTGCCGGCCTGATTGTCCCGGCAGAGGGACAGGTGGCGATCGAGGAAGTCTCGCTCGCATCCATGTCGCGGCGCGCGATCGCCAAGAAGCTTGCCTTCCTGCCGCAGCAGCCGTCGGCACCCGATGAGATGACGATTGCGCAGCTGGTGCAGCAGGGCCGCTTCGCCCATGTCGGGCTGTTTCGCAGCTATGATCGTCGGGATGAAGAAGCGATTGATTGGGCGCTGGAAAGCACCGGGCTCTCAAGCCTTGCTGACCGAACTCTGCGGGAACTTTCCGGTGGCGAGCGGCAGCGAGCCTGGATCTCAGCAGCACTTGCACAGGAAGCTGGCATATTGCTGCTCGACGAGCCGACCTCGTTCCTCGATATCGGCTACCAGGTCGAGGTTCTGGATCTCGTCCATCGCTTGAGCCGGGAGAGGGGTGTCACCGTCATCATGGCGATCCACGACATCAATCAGGCGATTGCCGTCAGCGATCGCATCTCACTGCTGGAAAAAGGCGAGCTGCGTTTCGATGGCGAGCCGAGAGCGCTCGCCGAAAGCGGACTGATCGAAAGGACTTTCCGGGTGAAGGGGCGGTTTGTCCAGGTGAGCCCGGACGCGCCGCCGCATTTCGATGTCGAGCTGACGCGGCTCAGCCAGCCAGAGGCTTGATGAGCCGGAAGACAATTTTCGTCTGCGTGTAATAGTCGAGCGCATCCGCGAAGTCGGGGGTCCAGCCATCTTCAACGAAGGGTATGAAGCCGTCATACTCAAGCTTGCGGCCGGAGACCGCGAAACCTGCCTTGGCAAAGGCGCGTCCATAATCGGAAATCGAGCGATCCTGGACGACGGTGTTCGTGCGCTTGGCGACAAGATCGCGCCACTTCGGCCAAAGCGGATTGTCCGTATGGCAGCCGGTGACGGCATAATAGACGCCGCCTGGCTTCAATGCTTTCCAGATATCCGCTGCGTGCGCATCGATATCCTCGACGAGATAGATGACCTCGTGGCTGATGGCCAGGTCGAACTCTTCCACCCAGCCCTCGAGCGTTCCACCCACCGAATGCTGGACCGGCAGGTTGCCCTTGAAGGCTTCGGCCTTGGCGATCGATTGCTCGGCAATATCGATGCCCAACGCCTTGCGAAAGGGTCTGATGGTATAGAGATGACGCAGAAGACCTCCCTGATTGCAGCCGAAATCGACCACGCTCTTGGCGGACAGATCGCGCTCGACGATCAGGTCGATCAGGTGCCTCCAGATCGGCGCGTGGCCGTCCGACATCCTGTCTTCGGCGTCCGAATCCACATACCAGGTGGCAATCGTCTTCTGGCCCTCTTGGCTCATCAGTTTTCTCTCCAGGCTAAGCAAACCGTGCCCTGTCTTTAAGGCGGAGTCCGAGCCGTGACTAGGTTTTGAAACCCAAAAGCCGTGCCGATAGAAGATTTTATCCGCGGCGGTTGCGCCGAAATTGAAGCTCCGCGGTCAATGCAAGCGCTCTCCGTTCGATGGATCGAACAGATGCGCTTTTGCCGGATCGATCCTGAGCTGGATCGGCTGACCGGCGGATACGGGCGGGCGGTCCCTGACGGCAGCCACGATCGATTGACCGCCGGCCTGCAATTGCAGATGCGTCTCCGATCCAGTCGGCTCGATGATGATCACCTTGGCCTGCACGCCAGCGTCGTCGATGGCAATATGTTCCGGGCGGATGCCGAGCTGGAGAGATCGCCCGAGATGGCGGCGTGCGCTTTCCAGCAGCGGCCAATGCAGGTTTTCCGCGTCCTCCAGTCCAAGAGTTCCGTTTCGGTCGGTTACGATGCCGTCTATGAAGTTCATCGATGGCGATCCGATAAAACCGGCGACGAAGCTGTTGGTCGGTGCGTCGTAGATATCAAGCGGCGAGCCGATCTGTTCGATATGGCCGCCGCGCATGACGACGATGCGGTCGGCCATGGTCATGGCCTCCATCTGATCGTGCGTCACATAGACCATGGTGGTTCCCAATCGCTGGTGAAGTGTCTTGATCTCGGTGCGCATCTGTACCCGCAGCTTAGCATCGAGATTGGACAGCGGCTCGTCGAAGAGGAAGACGGCGGGGTTGCGGACGATGGCGCGCCCCATCGCCACGCGCTGGCGCTGCCCGCCGGACAATTGTCGGGGATAGCGCTCGGGAAGAGCGGCGAGATCGAGGATCGCGGCGGCATCGTTGACCTTTTGCTCGATCTCCTGGCGGCTGCGGCGAGCAAGCTTCAGCGAAAAAGCCATGTTGTCACGCACGGTCATGTGCGGATAGAGCGCATAGGACTGGAACACCATGGCGATGTCCCGCTCATTGGGTTCGAGATCGTTGACGATGCGATCGCCGATTTCGATCTCGCCGTCGCTGATGCTTTCAAGCCCGGCGATCATGCGCAGCAAGGTGGATTTGCCGCAGCCCGAAGGTCCGACGAGCACGACGAATTCGCCATCCTGTGCTGCGACTGAGACGCCATGCAGCACTTCGAGTGCGCCGTAGCGTTTGATGGCGTTGCGAATGGTCAATTTCGCCATGGATCTCTCCCGAAAGTGACGGCCGGTGCTTCAGCGCCCGCCCATGCCCGCATTGAGGGCGATGCTGTTGTAGATAAGCTTTTGTAGGATGATCGCGAGGAAGATCCCTGGAAGCATGGAAAGGGTGGCGCCGGCCATCAGGTAGTTCCACTGCGTTCCCTGTTGCGTCTGGAACAGGGTGAGGCCGACGGGCAGTGTGGCATTGTCGGCGCCTGTCATGACGATCAGCGGCCAGAGGAAGTTGTTCCACTGCCCGATGAAGGTGAAGAGCGACAGAAGGCCGATCGCCGGCATGGACAGCGGCACGATGATGCTGATGAGGATGCGCAGGCGCGAGGCGCCGTCGATCCTTGCTGCTTCCTCCAGCTCCATGGGAATGGAGAGGAAGAACTGCCGCATCAGGAATGCGCCGAAGGTGCCGAAGGAGACAGGCAGGATCACGCCGAGGAAGGTGTTGACGAGGCCAAGTTTGTTGACGATCAGAAACAGCGGAATAATGAGCATTAGCGGCGGCACCATCAGCGTGCCGATGTAACCGAGCAGCAGCGTGTCGCGCCCTCTGAATTTCAGCCGCGCGAAGGCATAGCCGGAGAGACAGGAAACGACGACGGTGACCGCCGTCACGCAGACGGCGATGACGGCGCTGTTGAGGAAGAAGCGGCCGAAGGGCAGCCGGGTCCAGGCGGCGGTAAAATTACCCCATTCGAAGACCTCGGGGAGAATGCGTACCGGTATTGCCGTTACCTCGGCATTCGAGCGTACCGCGTTCGAGACCATCCAGAAGAAGGGAAATAGGAAGGCGATTGCGACGAGCACGATTGCCAGGTGATTGATGACGTCAAGCGCCAGCTTCCGGCGCGCTTTGGCTTGGGATTTAAGCGTCATAGTGAACCCATTTGCGCTGGAACCAGAATTGCAGGGCTGTCAGCACCATGATCAGTGCGAACATCACCCAGGCGATGGACGAGGCATAGCCCATCTGGAAGTTCTGAAAGCCGCGTTGGTAGATGGCGTAGCCGAGCGTCGCGGTCGACGATCCCGGGCCGCCCTTGGTCATGACGAAAATCTGATCGAAGACCTGCAGCGAGGTGATCGCCGTCATGACTGTGCCGAAGAACAGTGTTGGCGAGATCAGCGGCAGGCGGATTTTCCAAAACCGGTCCCAGGCCGTAGCGCCGTCGATACGCGCGGCTTCGAGATAGGTTGCTGGCACCATGTCGAGAGCGGCGTTGAAGAGAACCGTGTTATAGCCGATACCGGCCCAGAGCGATGTCAGGACGACTGCCTGCATCGCGAGCGTGCGATCGTTGAGAATGCCTGCAAAGGGTATCGACAGAGCAGCCATCAAGCTGTCGAAAAGACCACCGCTCGTGAAGATCAGCATCCAGACCATGGCAACGGCGATGAGTGGGGTGAAGGTCGGAAGAAAGAAGATCACGCGGAACCAGCGCTGTCCGATCTTCAGGCTTGAGATCCAGGTCGCCAGACCGAGTGAGATGATGATGTTCAGCACCAGATATTCGACGGTGAAGAAGATCGTGTTGCGCATGACCGTCCAGAATTGCGGGTCGGCCGTAAACAGGCGCACATAGTTGGAAACGCCAATGAAGCGCGGCGTGCCGAGCAGCTGCCAATTGGTGAAGCTGAGCGCGATCGAAGCAAGGATCGGCAGGACGAGGAACAGGACGATGCCGATCAAGCTAGGCAGCAGGAAGAACAAGGCGGTCCATCCCTCGCCTCTGAACCATTTGCGCGAACGTGGCCTTGATCTTGCGAGCATATCGGTATGTTTGCCCAGCATCATGGGCCTCTCCTTTCCGGCGATGGCGCTGCGGTCGAGCGAGTGAGCCCGGTCGCAGGCCGGCGAGATGCCCGGTCTATGGAAGCTGGCTCTGAATGTCGCTGAGCACGCCTGCGGGTTTGGAGTCTCCCGTTAGCGCCAGCGGTACATATTGCATCACCAGATTTTCGAACTGGTTCCATTTCTCGTTGATACGGAACGGTGTGGTGTGGGCGAACATGTATTCCAGCGTGTCGCGCGTACCGGCGACATTCTTGGCAGCGCCGTCATACCAGGACGTCTGCTGTGCGAGCCGTGCCGGCAGCGCGCGTCCGGCCGCGCCGAGGATTTCCGCTGCCTTCGGACCAGTCAGCACCTGTAACGCCTTGAAGGCGGCATCCTTGTGCTGGCTGGTGGCGGAAATGCCCCAGCCGGAACCGGCGGTGAGGAAACGCGAGGGTCCCGTTCCGCGCGGCAGCGGCGCGATGCCGATCTTGAAATTGACGTTAGCTTGCCCGGTAATCAACGACCAGGGGCCGTCGATATACATGGCGACATTGCCGGAGGCGAAGCGGCCGCTTGCGGCCGAGGCGTCGGCGGCGGAAGCAAAGACGGGCGAGAGTTTGTCCTTGGAGGTGAGATCGGCATATCTGCTGAACGCATCGACAAATCCGGCATTGGTGAGGTCGAATTCGTTATCGGCATTGAAATAGTCGGCACCGAGCGCGACAGGGCCTGCAATGAAATCGAAGGCCTGGGTGCCGTAACCATAGGTTCCATCCTTGGTCAGGGCCTTGGCGTCGGCCTTGAAGTCGTCGAAGGTCCAATCCTTGGCGGGTTCTTTCAGCCCGGCGGCGGTGAATTTGTCGCGGTTGTAGAAGACCATCCACGGGCCGACGTCATAGGGCAGGCCATAGAGTTTACCATCACGGGACAGCCCGGCCATAATCGATGTTTCGAAGTCGGCGATCTTTACGTCGCTCTTTGTCACGTAGTCGTCGAGCGGTGTCAGGATAGAGTAGAAATTCGGTATGCGCATCGACTGCATCGAGACGATATCGGCCACTTCTCCCGATGCCGCCAAGACCGGCAGGCGCGTCCAGTAGTCCGTCCAGCCGGAGAGCTGCAGCTTGACCTTGATGTCGGGATATTGCTGCGTGACCAGGTCCGCCAGCTGCTGCCAGAGCTCCGCGTCGTTCGGCGCTCCCCACATCTGCCAGGTCAGGGTCACGGGAGCATCCTGCGCCTGCGCGCCGATGCCGGATAGCGAACTCGCCGCAAGGGCGGCGGCAAAAATCAATGAACGCTTCATGATGGTTCCTCCTCCTGAATGACTTTGGTTAGTGATGTTCATCACACTCCGGACGCTCCCCTCCGGTTTGGTCTTGCGGCCGGTTCAGGTCGCGATCATCGCCTCCAGGTCGGCAATGAGGCCGATCAATTCCGTTCGCTGGCGCCGCCAGAAATCCGGATCCTGCCCCGGCTCCAGAATGCCGGTCATGCGCTGGAGGAAGTCTGGCGGCAGTCGTTCGAGTTCGGCTGCCATGGGCAAATTCCAGCCATCACCCGGAAAATAGACCCGGTTGAAGGCAAAGACGGTCTGCAGGATGGCATTGGCAAGCTTGCCCGTCAGCCCGACCAGAAAGACGAGATCGCGGCGAACGACCTTGCTTTCATAGTGATAATCCTTGGCCCAGTAGCGCAGAATATCCATGTATTGGCTGAGGACCGAGGCCCTCAGCGCTTCCGGATATTGCGCCAGCTGTCGCTTCCAGCCAGCCAGCAGACCACGTGGATCGGCGATGATCTGCTGGCTCGCAAGGTCCGTCGGCAGATGGTAGCCCCAGATCGTCCATTCGAAGCTTTTAGGCACGACGATACCGGCAAGCCAGGAGTCCAGATCGCGTTGGACGCCGGCGTAGCGCCGCATCCAGACTCCATCCATTCGAATACCCTCGGTCTGCCAGCCTCGCAGCGCGGCATCGAAACGCCGCCACGCTGCGGTTTGGCGAACCTCCGGCCCCCGATAGGCGTCGGCATATACGCGGAAATCGAAATCCGATTGCGCATCCGACCGTCCCTTGCCACGCGAGCCGGCAAGGGCGACGGCGCCGCCGCCGTCTTCCGCCAGATCGGCGATCAGAGGGGTCATCGCGGCTATGAGTTCGGCTTCTCGGCTCATGATGGCACCGGGGCTGGGCTCTGCAATCTCCTTCAGTCTTTCAGGATCAGCTCGATGACCGGCGTCACGACGTCGGGCTTCAGAACTGGCAGTTCAAGCGTCAGGATGCCTTCGCCGACGGCGACGCCGATATTGGAATCGACCTCGGCATCCGGGTCGAGCCAATGAAGCTCGCTGGCATCGTGCAGGAACTGTGCATACTTCACCTTCCGCCCCAGTCCCTCGATGTGGATGTGGCGGAACGGCCAAGTCTGGATGTGCAGATAGAGCCGATTGCCCTTCTGGGTGAAGCGGCAGCCGCTCGGCGCCTTATAGGCGGAAGGGCCGGCGCCGTAGATCGCGCGGCCGTTCAGCCGCATCCATTCGCCATAGGCGTCGAGTGCGGTGATGGCGCGGGCATCGAAGGTGCCACGGCCGGTCGGGCCGACATTCATGAGAAGGTTGCCGCCGAGCGAAACCGTATCGATGAGGATGTTGATGAGCTGGCCGGCGTCCTTCCAACTTGTCTCGTCGCGGTAATAGCCCCAGGAGCCACTGAAGGTGTGGCAGGCTTCCCAGCGCACCGGCAGGCCGGCGACGGTCGGAGCGACGCGCGGGGTATATTGTTCCGGCGTCACCAGATCCGGCATGTGGTCGGCGTCGCGCGGCAGATCGAGACGGTCACCGACAATGATGTCTGGCTGCAACTGACGCACCAGCTTCATCAGGTCGTCGCTTTCCCATTCGGCGCGGCCCTTACCGGGTAGGCCCTTGTAGACGCGGCGGGGATAGCTGAAATCGAACCAGATGACATCGATCTTGCCGAAGTTCGTCAGGAGTTCGGCCACCTGATCGCGCATGTATTTGGCATAGCGCCTGACGTCGCGGCCCTCATTGAGTTTGGCCGCGTCCGGATGATTGCGCTGCGGATGATGCGCGTCAATCGGGAAGTCCGGATGATGCCAGTCGAGCAGGGAGTAGTAGAAGCCGACCTTCAAGCCTTCGGCGCGAAGCGCTTCGACGTAAGGGCCGATCAGATCCTTGCCATAAGGCGTATTGGTGACTTTGTAGTCGGTCACCTTGCTGTCCCAAAGGCAGAAACCTTCATGGTGCTTTGCTGTGAGAACGACATATTTCATGCCGGCCTGGCGTGCGCGGCGCGCCCATTCGCGGGCGTCGTAAAGATCGGGATCGAAGTTGTCGAAATACTTCTGATAGGCTTCAGTGGTGAATTCCTCGCGGTTTTTCAGCCATTCATGGCGTGCGCCGAGGGCGTAAAGTCCGAAGTGGATGAACATGCCGAAGCGGTCACGTCCAAACCATGCCTTGCCATCGGCCAAATTCTGGCCGCCACTGATCGCTGCGTCGCTCACACTATCCTCCCAGGATTTGCTGCTCAATCGAACCGGTTCGATTTCTATCATTGAATCGATCACACTATATGTCAAGCTCGCTGTTGAAACCTCTTTCGGCATATTGCTTAGTAGCCAGCAAATGCTAGATTTGCGTCGAAGATTCATCGAAAGAAATACCTTCAACCGGAAGGTCATCGGCGATAGAAACGGTTCGAAAAATCCATGGCAACTATTCGCGACGTCGCCAAACTCGCTGACGTATCCGTCTCGACGGTGTCGCTGGCTCTAAGCAATCCGGCGCGAGTCAGTCAGAAGACATTGGAGAAAATCCGGCAGGCGATTGCCACCGTCGGCTTCGTTGCCGATCCGCTTGCGCAAAGCCTGGCGCGCGGTCGCAGCCGCATGATCGGCTTCGTGGTCGGGAATGTAGGCAATCCGTTTTTCGGGGATATCCGGCGTGAGCTGGAGAATTATGCACTCGATCACGAACATTTTGTTGTCGTCACGGACTCCTCGGGCAAGACGGATCGCGAGAGAGCGATGGTTGAGCATCTGATCGGCCTCAAGACCGCAGGCCTGGCGCTTGCGCCCTCTGGGCACGACCAGAATTATCTCGATTTCGTCGCCGGCCTGAGTGTGCCAATTGTCTGCTTCGACCAGAAGGTTGCCGGCATCGAACGCGATTTCGTCGGTTCCGACAACCATCTGGCCGGCGCGATGCTGACAGAGCATCTCCTCCAGCTCGGTCACAGGCGCATTGCCTTTATCACTGGCCCGAGCCATATGCATACCGCGACGGAACGCTATCGGGGATTTACCGATACGATGGCAAATGCCGGTGTAGAGGTTAATCCCAACTTCGTCGTGGATGGACAGTTCACCCGCACGGCCGGCTATGAGGCGGCGATGCGTCTACTCATCCAGCCGGAGCGCCCGACTGCGATTTTGGGCGCCAACAATACGGTTGCGCTTTCGGCCCTGCAGGCCATGCAGGAACTGGGCTTTCGCTGTCCCGAGGATATCTCGCTCGCCATGATCGACAACGTGCAATGGAGCTCGGTCATCACGCCACGCATCACCATGGTAGTGCAGGATACATTGGCGCTTGGCGGTATCATCGCAAGACGTCTCATGCACCGCATCACCAGTCCTCAAGGCGCAGTCGAGTCGCCGCAGGATTTCGTGCTGACACCGAAATTCGTCCCCGGCAATTCCTGTCGCCGGATTTAACCCCTCACTCTCATCTCCGGCAGCCGTGTCAAAGCCGGCTGCGTACCGTCGTCATGCATTCTGAGCGAGGCGATGTTTGCTCCTGGCTTGGAGGAAGATTGCGATTGCTGTGTAGAGGGCTGCGAGGATCCAGAGGGTGAGGAAGGGATATCTCAGGTCGTGGAGGGGCGCGCCGAGCTGTGCGGTTGCGACGATGCCGTTGATGGCGGAGGTGCTGGGCAGGATGGTGGCGACGGCGTGCAGGAAGGGCGGTATTGCTTCGGTCGGCCAGGAGAAGCCGGCGAGGAACAGGAAGGGGATGCCGAGAGCTGCGGAGACGAGCTGCACCGTGAGCGGGCTGCGGAACAGGCTGGCGATGACCAGGCCAAGCGCGCTGACCGAGAGCACGAAGGGTAGGGCGAAGATGAAGATCGACAGCGGCGTGCCAAGGCGGGGGATGTTGTAAAGATAGGGAATGGCGATCAGATAGAACGGCGCGATGACGGCCTCCATGATCAGATAGGCGAGCAGCTTCCCCATGACGACGGCCACCGGCCCGATTGAGGCCGTAGGCCCGGTCCCGATCGCATCGTTCCTGTAGGTGCCGAGCAGGCCGACGCCGATCAGCAGCGTCTGCTGCATGATCAGGATGAAGGCGGCGGGCAGGATATAGGTCGCATAGCCACCCTGCGGATTGAACAGCGGCACCGCCGTGAACGGCATCGGATCCGCGGCGGCGGCGGCCACGCGGGGATCGACATCGGCGGCGACAAGCCGGGCCGTCTCGATCGTGGCGCCCATGGTCTTTGCGACCGCAGAAACGCCGCCGGAGATGCGTTGATAGATCAGGAAGTAGCTAGCGTCGGCATAGAGCGCGATTGGCGACTGCCGGCCGTGCAGCAGGTCGCGCTCGAAATATTTGGGAATGACGAGAAGGCCGGAGAGGTTGCGGGCATAGACCTCGCGCTCGGCGCTTGGTCGGTCGGGAAAGACGCCGCCGACTGCGACATCAGGCGATGCATCGATCCGGCGTGCAAGATCCCGGCTGCTATCCGTGCCATCGAGATCGACGATGGCGATCGGCACGTGGCGCAGGGCTTCGGTGCGATAAGGTTGCGGGTAGAGCACGGCATAGATGATCGCCGCGACAACAAGCACGGAAAAGGCTGGCTTCAGGGTCAGCACGCGCTTCAGTTCGATGCGGCAGATCGTCAACATATCCTTCATCCGGCCGCTCTCCCAGACGTGTTCGGTTCAGGTGCGATCGGCTGCTCGCGTTCGCGTAGCCGCCGCGCCCGCATCGCCTCCAGCCGCAAGGCCGTCAGGCCTGCCAACAGCACAACCATGAACAGCAGCACGGCAACCGGCTTTAGGGACAGATAGACGGGTGTGCCGCGCAGTGTCTGATCGATGCGCGCCGTCATGTACCAGGTGCCGGGGATAATCTCACCCCAGGAATAGGCAAAGGCATTCATGCCGATCCTCGGAAAGCCGATCCCCATGAAACCGAAGGCGGGCGCCATCAACAGCGTGCCGATGCTGATGGCGCTGGCCATCGGCTTCAGCAGCAGTGCCAGCAGCGTGCCGATAAGCTGGTTGGCCAGCACGAACAGGATGCCGCACGCCAGCAGCAGGTAGCGGTCGCCGCGAAGCGGCATGCCCAAGAGGCTGAAGAGAACCCAGTCGGCAATGCCGAGCACCACCAGGAACAGCAGCGTATAGGGGAGGATTTTGCCCGCCATCGCCGGCCACAATCCGCCGCCGAGGCGTCTCAAGATGCGCAGCCGATGGCTGGTTTCGACGTCGAGGCCGACTGCATAGGCCATGGTGGTGACGATGATGACCTGCAGCACGCTCGGCAAAAGGGCGGCGAGCAGGAAATGCGCATAGTTGAGCGATGGGTTGAACAGGGGAGTGACCTGCACCGGGATCGGCGCCAGCTGCTCTTCGGCCTCGTCGAGAGGCTGGCCCTGCGAAGTTCGCAGCGACAGCCTTATACCGGCAGCGACGGTCTGCACGGCGGCGCTGACGCCGCGCAGCGTCAGATTGCCCGTCGTCATCGTTTGGGTATTGTAGAAGAAGACGACTTCGGGGCGGCGCCCGGAAAAGACGTCACGCTCAAGGTTGTGCGGCAGCATCAAAAGCCCGTGAACGCTGCCGGACAGGATCAGCTGCCGCCCTTCGGCGAGATCGCTGACATTGCGGGCGACGGCCGCATCCGGCGTGGCGTCGACCGTCCTGATGATCGTTCTTGAAAGATCGGTGTTGTCGAGATCAAGCACGGCGATCGGCAGCTTCGTGGCAAGGCCGGCGCTGAAGACGGCGGCAAGCACGGCCATGAGCAGGAGCGGCAGCACGGTCGTCAGGAACAGCAGGAACGGGCGCCGCCGGAAATGGTCGAATTCCCGTCTGAAGACTGTCAGGAAACCGGGACGTAACCGCCCTTTCGCCATCATCTCAGTGCCCTGCCGGCGGCCAGGATGCAATGACGCTCATGCCGGGACGCAGACCTTGAACCGGCTTTACCGGGGTTGCGCGGACCTCGAAGGTGCGCAGATCGAAATCGCCCGTCGCCCGTGTCGCCCGCCAGGTGGCATACTGCCCCTGGGCATTGATCATGGTCACCTTCACCGGGATCTTGTCTTCGCCGAGTGCGGGCACGGTGACGTCGAAACCGTCACCGACCTTCAGGCCCTTCAGCAGATCTTCGCGAAGATTGAAGGTGAACCACGGGTTCTGCAGGTCGATCAGCGAGAAGATCGGGGCGCCTGTGGAAAAGTTCTCGCCGAGCTCTGCGACGCGCGTCGTCACCTGGCCGGAAATCGGCGCGACGATGGTCAGCTCATGGACGTTGGTCTGCTGCTGGCCAAGCGAGGCTTTTGCCTGCTCGACCTGCGCGGCGGCGAGGGCCTTTTCCTCCTTGCTCGCGCCGGCGACGGCCAGCTGCAGATTGGCCTCGGCCGACTCGCGCTTGCGGATGGCGGCTTCGAGGTTGCGGGCCGTTTCGTCGACGCGCGCCTGGGTCGAAGCCCCTGTCGTGATCAGCCTGCCCTGACGGCCAGCATCCTCCTGATAGAGTGTCACATCCGCATCCGCAGCGGCCAGCTCTGCCTGACGGGCTGCGATCGTCTCCGGCCGAGTGCTGTTGACCCTGACGAGATCGGCCTCAGCGACCGACAGTGCCGCCTCGGACATGTGAAGGGCGGCGGTCAGCTGCGGGCTCTCCAGCTCGGCGATGACTGCGCCGCGCTCGACATTATCGCCGACATCGGCATTGAGTTTGGTAACCCGCCCCGAAACCCGCGGGCTGATATCAACACGATTGGCTGAAACTTCACCCTGTACAATAAGTGGCGGAGGCTTCGTGGCAAACCATAACAGGACACCGAGCACTCCAACGATCACGATGCCAATCACAACACGAAGCGTTCGCAACATACAGTCGCCTCCAGAGTTCCCCTTGGAGGCTCGCGCCTCCCAACAGTTGACGGCAGGCGCATGGTTCATGAACTGGCCGGGGTTGCGGCGATAGCGAGACAAGATGCGTATCCGCGCCAGTCCGCGTCATCGTCGCTGCGTCGGCCGACTGTCCCTGTGCCGGCGATTGCCATGTTTCCATGCGGACTGTAGCAGAGGAAAATAACAAAAGCACTTACCGCCAAGCAACTTAACGCCTTTCCGCCCTTGAGTTGCCAGCCACCCGCTCCCGTCGAGCACGGATCGCGTCGTTCGACCTCTTAATTGAGCGGGGGTGCTTGACCATCCTGCGTAAAACTCCAGATAGGCTTGGTCGCCGCCGCTTTCAAAAAGGTCAATCATTCACCTCAACCAACTCTTCGTCTGTTTTCCATAAGCTTGTTTGTTCTCTCTAGGCGTGGTGTCTGGGAAATCCGTGGCCCTGGGTGCTACAGGTCGCACGCACTGAATGCCGGGATACCGGAGGGCGTCTTTTTGAAAATTCTGTCATCGCGATGATCATCATTTCCTGTAGCAATCCAAAAGGTGCAGTCGTTTCTTGGGCAGCCGAGAGGCGTGATAAACCATCTCGTAGAGATTTTTTGGTATTTCATTCTGACTTCGACTATGGCGTGGCCGGGCCGTTCGCTTTGGCCTCGCGCGAGGATTGGGAACGTTGATGGAAATTCAAACGCACTTGCCTTCCCTGGTGCGTGTTCTGGGGCAGGTAGCGATCATCGTCTACGCCTATTCTTTGGTCACCCGGACTATTGAGCGCGGCATTCTGAAATCTGTCGCTGTCGGACTGCTCTTCGGTCTCGGCGGTATTCTATCGATGAGCGATCCCATTCGATTCATGCCCGGTGTGATTCAGGATGGGCGCTCGATCCTGCTCGTTCTCACGCCTATTTATGGCGGTATCGTCGGCACTGTCGTTGCCGCCTTCATGATGGCCATCTTTCGCTATTTGGTCGGTGGCCTGGGAGCCGTAAGCGGGGTTGCCGGCATTTTGATCGTCGCGACCGCAGGATATGTTCTGACGCTTCTGCCGCGACAGTTGACCGGCACCGGATGGAGGCGCTCGGCTCTGTTCGGCCTTGCGACGACGACGTCTCTCGTCGTTCTCGTTTTCCTGCCATGGTCCGTCACGCGCGAACTTTTGATCTCGGCGGCGCTGCCGGTGACGATCGTCAACATCCTCGGCGTCATGTTACTGTCGGACTTGCTTGAGAAAGAAAGCTACCGCATCGGTATTCAGCGCGCGCTCGAAAACGAAGCCACGCTCGATCCGCTGACTCAACTTCCGAACCGCCGTGTCCTGCAGCGGGAAGGCGATCGCTGCAGCAAGGAAGCCGGGATGCGGCGGGTTCCTTTTTCGATCATCATGCTCGACATCGATCATTTCAAGAAGATCAACGACAATTGGGGCCACACTTTCGGCGATACCGTCCTGGCCCGGGTGGCGGACGTGATCCGGCGGACGGTGCGCAAGACCGACATAGCCGCCCGCTATGGCGGCGAGGAAATTGTCGTGCTGCTGCCGAATACGGATATGCGCGCCGCCGGCATCGTTGCCGAGAAGATCCGCAACGATATCGAGGCAACGGTTCTGATGTTCGGGCAGGAGACCGTCCATGTCACTGCCAGCATCGGCATTGCCTGCTCCTTTGAGCCATCGACGGATTTCAAATATGTTCTCGAAGCAGCCGACAAAGCGCTTTACCGCGCAAAGGCCGGTGGAAGAAACCGCGTTGAACTCGCGGAAACCGCATAGGGCTGTATCTGAGCGTCCTTCCGCCAACTTCGCCGTGTCGCGTTCCCGGCCTTGTTTGTACCGCTGTCTTCTTGACGGAACTGGTCGTCCGGCTTAACTGGATACGACGGTTCCCCAAGGAAGACTCCGCGGGGATTAATAGGGAACACGGTGAGGACGACCCAAAAGGGACCTAGACCGTGGCTGCCCCCGCAACTGTAAGCGGATTGCCGATCATCCGGACGTGAACAGGGTTCTGTTCATCTTCGAAGGCTTGAGGGCCGTGCCACTGCGACCACAATCGCGGGAAGGCAGATGATCGTCAGATATTCGCAAGCCAGGAGACCTGCCGTCGATCACGATCCAATCACCCGGGCGGGGATGCCCGGAAAGGACAGAGAATGATTGACCTGAGCCTTCGACATTACCAGGCGTTTTTCGGCCTTGATTGGAATCTCCCCAACGGGCGGTCCGTCTGAGCGCAATCGCGCCGACGCCGCCAATTTCCCATTCCGATCGAGACCTTTCATGCGCCATTTTTTGACGACCTTTACTTTTGCACTTGGATTGACCGGCTTTGCCGCCTCCGGCTTCGCGGCTACCCAATATCCGCTCACGCTCGCCAATTGCGGCCAGCAAGTTACCTTTCAGAAGGCCCCCGCCAAGATCGTATCCATCGGTCAGGGCATGACCGAGATCCTGCTGTCGCTTGGCCTTGCTGACAAGATCGCCGGCACCGCCGTATGGGTCGGTCCTGTGTTGCCGCAATATGCGGAGGCCAACGGCAAGATCCCGCGTCTTGCGGATAATGACCCTAGTTTCGAATCCGTTGTCGGCAAGGAGCCGGACCTTGTCGCTGCCGAATTCGAATGGCATGTCGGCACACAGGGCTCTGTCGGCAAGCGCGATCAATTCTCCAAGCTTGGCATCAATACCTACGTCGCTCCGACCGATTGCGTCGCCAAGATCAACGCCGAGGGCGGCGACGGTGTCCGCAAGGAACTGTTCACAATGGATCTCGTCTATCAGGAGATCAATGAACTCGCGCAGATCTTCGACGTCAAGGATCGCGGCGACGCGTTGGTTACGGATCTGAAGAAGCGCGAGGCGGATGCTGTCGCATCGATTGCCGGCGCAAAGGCTAAGGACCTTCCGATCGTGTTCTGGTTCTCCAGCAAGGAAGTCAGCGGCGATGCCTATATCGCCGGCAAGAACAGCGCTCCGGCCTATATCCTGAAAACGCTCGGCGCGAAGAATGTCGTGACGACGGAAGAGGAATGGCCACTGGTCGGGTGGGAAACCATCGCACAGGCCAATCCTGTCGTGATCGTCATCGCGACGATGGACCGTCGCCGCTATGCTGCCGACGATCCGAAAGTCAAGCTCGCCTTCCTTGAGAAGGACCCGGTCACAGGCCAGCTCGACGCCGTCAAGAACAAGCATTTCGTCATGATGGATGCGCAATCGATGAACCCGACTATCCGGACGATCGACGGCATTGAGATACTGGCCAAGGGCATCAAGTCCTTCGGTCTGGCGCGTTAAATATGCGTCTGATCACGGAGCGGCGAGACAGGTGGGCGCTATTGGCGCTCACCATGGCTGCATTCTTCCTTTTGGCCTTCATGATCAGCCTTGCGGTCTCGATCGGCGAGATCTCCATCCCGCTGTCGACGACGGCCAAGGCCGTATCGAACCGGTTGTTCGGGACGGATTTCGAGCTTAGCCTGATACATCAGGGCATAGTCTGGGATTATCGCCTTAGCCGTGCGCTCGTTGCGGCAAGCGCTGGGGCGTCGCTGGCGCTGAGCGGTGTGATCCTACAGGCCCTGCTGCGCAATCCGCTTGCGGAACCCTATGTGCTTGGCATTTCCGCAGGCGCCTCCACCGGCGCGGTCTGCATCATGATCCTCGGGCTCGGCTACGGCATTTTGGGGCTTTCAGGCGGCGCCTTCATCGGCGCTGTTGCCGCGTTCCTGTTTGTCGGCTTGCTCGCAGCCGGTGTCGGCGGAACAAGTGAGCGCATCATCCTGTGCGGGGTTGCCGGCTCGCAGCTCTTCAATGCACTCACATCCTACATTGTCACGACGTCCGCGAACGCGGAGCAGGCAAGGGGCGTCATGTTCTGGCTTCTCGGCTCGATGAGCGGCGTGCGCTGGCCGGATGTCTATCTCTCTGGGCCGATCGCGATTATCGGCTTCGTGGTCTGTATGGCGCATGTCCGCGTGCTCGACGCTTTCGTTTTTGGATTCGACGCGGCGGCTTCGCTCGGCATCGCCGTGCGCCGCGCGCAGATCGTGCTTCTGGGAACGACCGCTTTCATGACGGCGGCGGTTGTCAGCATCGTCGGCTCGATCGGCTTTGTCGGGCTCGTCATTCCGCATGCAGCCCGTTTCTTGGTCGGCCCCAATCATGACCGGCTATTGCCAGCGTCCGCGCTCGGCGGCGCGATCTTCATGGTTGCTGCCGACATTGTTTCCCGGATCATCATTCCCCAGCAGATCCTGCCGATTGGCGTCGTGACTGCTTTGTTCGGCGCTCCCGCCTTCGCCATCATTCTCTATCGCGCCCGGAGGACGGCATGAGTATCGCGGTCGACAACGTCACCTTCGCCGCCGGCAATACGCTCATCGTCAACGGCATCAGCCTCTCGGTGGAAAAGGGCAAGGTGCTCGGTCTGCTGGGGCCGAATGGTTCCGGCAAGTCGAGCCTGTTGCGGCTGGTCTGCCGGCTGCGAAAGGTGAAGAGCGGTGTCGTCAGGCTTGGCGGCAGCGACATTGCGTCGATCTCGCGCGGTGACATTGCCCGCCGCATCGCATTGGTGGAACAGCAGGCAACAACCGATACACAGGTGACCGTCATCGATGTTGTTCGCCTTGGGCGCACTCCGCATCGCGGTCCGCTCTCGTCCTGGAGTGTCCGCGATGATGCGGCGGTTCTGGATGCGCTCGCCCGCGTCGGCATGCAGGATCGGGCGGGGCAGCTATGGCAGACTTTGTCCGGCGGCGAGCGGCAGCGTGTCCACATCGCGAGAGCACTGGCGCAGACACCGAGCGAATTGCTGCTCGACGAACCGACGAACCATCTCGATATCCAGCATCAGCTCGACATTCTCGGCCTGATTTCCAAGCTCGATGTCACATCGGTCGTCGCCCTGCACGATCTCAATCTGGCGGCGATGTTCTGCGACAGTCTGGCGGTTCTGCAGAAGGGTGAGGTGGTCGCGGCCGGTTCACCGGAAGAGGTACTGACGCAAGAGCTGATCGAACGGGTTTTCGGCGTGCGCGCGCATGTTCAGAAATCGTCGGTCCATGGCCGCTGCAACATTCAATATATGGCAGGCTGACCTCGTGGATGGCGCAAATTTCGATCTCAAGGAAGAAATCCGCGATTATTGGTCGAAGCGATCGGAGACTTTCGACCTCGCCTTCGGCCACAAGATCGCTCGCGGCGCGGAGGCCGACGCCTGGCAGAAGCCCATCCGTACGGCCCTCGGCTTGCAGCCAAAGCAGGTCCTGGAGCTTGCCTGCGGCACCGGCGAGGTAACACAGCTTATCCACGATCTCGGCCATGACGTGACCGCATTGGATTTTTCCGAGGCGATGCTTGCTGTTGCGCGCAGGAAACACGCGGGCAAGGCGCGCCTTCGCTTTCTGCTTGCCGATGCAGAACATACGATGGAGCCGGATGAGGCCTATGATGCAATCGTCTGTCGCCACCTCGTCTGGACGCTGACGCGGCCGGAAGAGACGTTCAGAGAATGGTTCCGGTTGTTGAAGCCGGGAGGGCGTCTGGTCATTTTCGATGGCGATTGGGCGCAGCCGAAACTGGGTGGCCGGATCGCCACGATGCTGATTGCGCTGATCGATCGCATCTGCGGCGCCGACAGGAATTACGACGGCGCGCTCAGCCGCCGCCATGCGCGTATCATGGAGGCGTTGCCCTTCGGCGACGGCCTGCACGCAGACGTGCTTGCGCCGATTATGGAAACTGTTGGCTTTGCCGAGATTGAATTGCAGTCACATTCATCCATCGCGAAGGCACAGCGGAAGAACGCAAATCTGAGAAACAAGCTGCGGACCTTCGTCTATGGCAGGTTTATCCTTGTTTGCACGCGCCCGACGCCTTAATGAGATAAACATATAAAGATTTGTTTATGTCTATTGACTTTGAGGCGCCGTTGGTGAGTATTGGCGTGTCATGGTTCTCTGGGGTGGCCTGTCCGCGTCAGAGCTAAGAGGGAATCCGGTGCGCCGAGAGTTCGGCAATACCGGGGCTGCCCCCGCAACTGTAAACGGCGAGCTACTGTCCACCGATGTCACTAAGGCGATAAGCCTTGGGAAGACGGACAAGGGCGACGACCCGTGAGCCAGGAGACCTGCCAGGACAAAATAACGTCCACGGGCGGGGTGTCCCGGTGGTTGCTGCGAAGGTCTCCAAGGGACTGTACCCGCACGCGTCCACTTAACCCATGCCCCCACCAACCAAATGGGGTATGACAGTGTCACAGAACAGCATTTCAGTCGCATCACTTGGCTTTCCAAGGATTGGTCTTCATCGTGAGCTCAAGTTCGCGCTCGAAGGCTTCTGGTCTGGAAAGATTCCCGAATCCGAGTTGCTTGAGACCGCTAGGAAGCTCCGGGCGAGCAATTGGTTGCTCCAGCGCGATCGCGGCATCAGCCGCATCCCTTCCAATGATTTCTCTTTCTACGACCACGTGCTCGACACGGCGGTCATGGTCGGAGCGATCCCGTCCATCTACAGTTGGAGGGGCGGCGACGTTCCCCTGTCGACCTACTTCGCGATGGCGCGCGGTAGTGAGGGCGACGGCTCTGCTGATTGTGGCCACACCCATCACGGCCAGGGCACGCCGGCGCTCGAAATGACCAAGTGGTTCGATACCAACTATCACTTCATGGTGCCCGAGGTTTCGGAGGAGCAGGACTTCGTGCTGACGTCGCAGAAGCCCGTCGATCATTTTCTCGAGGCAAAGGCGCTCGGTGTTCACACGCGCCCCGTCATTCTCGGTCCCGTTACCTTCCTGAAGCTCGCTAAGGCTCGCCACGGAACATTCAAGCCGCTTGGCTTGCTGTCAAAACTGCTGCCGGTCTATGAAGAGTTGCTCCGCCGCCTTGTCGCTGCCGGCGCCGATTGGGTCCAGCTCGACGAGCCGATCGCTGTCCTCGACCTGACCGAAGGCGAGCGCCATGCCTTCTCGGTTGCCTACAAGGCGCTTACGAAGGCCATGCCGGATCTGAAGATCATGCTGACCACCTATTTCGGCGCTCTTGCGGATAATCTCATCGCGCTCGCCGATCTGCCGGTTGCCGGACTTCATGTCGATCTGACCCGCGCGCCCGGCCAGCTCGATGATGTCGCAAAGGTCGTTCGCAAGGATCAGGTGTTGTCGCTCGGCATCATCGACGGACGTAACATATGGCGCGCTGATCTTGCCGCGATTGCCGACAAGCTTGCGCCGATCGTTGCGGCCCGCGGCACGGACGGCATTGAAATTGCGTCGTCCTCGTCCCTGCTACATGTTCCGATCGATTTGGAGTTGGAGACGGATCTTGATGCGGATCTGAAGAGCTGGCTGGCCTTCGCCACGCAGAAGCTTTCCGAGCTTTCCGTGCTTGGCAAGGCGCTTGGAGGTGACAAGGCTGTGGTGGCTTCGGAAATCGAAGCCGTATCGAAGGCGATCGCAGCCCGGGCCTCCTCGTCGAAGGTGACGAATGCGTCGGTGCAGAGCCGCATTGCAACGATCGGCAACGATCAAAAGAAGCGCGCCGGCGCGTTTGCCGATCGCCAGAAGATCCAGTCGGAAGCAATCAAGCTCCCGCTGTTCCCAACGACAACAATTGGCTCCTTCCCGCAGACTTCCGAGGTTCGCAAGGCCCGCTCGGCGCATTCGAAGGGCGCGCTGACGGACGCGCAGTATGAAGCCTTCCTGAGACAAGAAACCGAAACCACCATTCGCTGGCAGGAAGAAATCGGCCTCGACGTGCTTGTTCACGGCGAGTTCGAGCGTAACGACATGGTGCAGTATTTCGGCGAACAGCTGTGCGGCTTTGCATTCACCCAGCATGCCTGGGTGCAGAGCTACGGTTCGCGTTATGTCCGTCCGCCGATCATCTTCGGCGACGTGTCGCGCCCGAAGCCGATGACCGTGCGCTGGTGGGAATATTCGCAGTCGCTCACCGACAAGCCGGTCAAGGGCATGCTGACGGGACCGGTGACGATTCTCAACTGGTCGTTCGTCCGCGACGACATCCCGCGCAGCGAGGCGTGCCGGCAGATCGCGCTTGCCATCCGCGATGAGGTGAACGATCTCGAGGCGGCAGGCGCAAAATTGATTCAGATCGACGAAGCGGCCCTTCGTGAGGGATTGCCGCTCAGGCACAAGGATTGGAAGCACTATCTCGATTGGGCCGTGGAAAGCTTCCGCATTTGTTCAAGCGGCGTTGCCGACAGGACGCAGGTGCACACCCATATGTGCTACTCGGAGTTCAATCAGATAATCGATGCCATTGCCGCGATGGATGCCGACGTCATCTCGATCGAGACATCCAGATCGAAGATGGACCTGCTGGATGCTTTCCGGCACTTCAAGTACCCGAACGAGATCGGCCCCGGTGTCTACGATATTCATTCGCCGCGTGTTCCCGAGGTCAAGGAGATGATGGACCTTCTGTCCCTGGCACGTCAGCGGTTGCAAGATCGGCAGATCTGGGTCAACCCGGATTGCGGATTGAAAACCCGCAAGTGGGAAGAGGTGAAGCCGGCGCTCGTCAATATGGTCGAAGCTGCTCGCAGCTTGCGACGGGAGCACGCCAAGGCCTAAGCCGTGTCGCGATCTCCAAGACCCGCTCCCTGCAGGGCGGGTTTTGATTTCGCCCATGCAGCATGCCATCGCCAAGACGTTGAGAGCCGGCTTCCTGGAGCTGGCTCTCGGCGTACGGTTTCAAATGGCCTCTCAGGCGAGATTGATCTGCCAGGAGACGCCGTAGCGGTCGTTCAACCAGCAGAAGCGGCGGCTGAAGCCATAGTCGCCGAGCGGCATCAACTCCTGCCCACCGTCCGACAAGGCGGCGTGCAACTGGTCGATTTCCCGCTCCGTCTCGCATTCGACGAAGAGCGACATCGACGGCGTGAAACTGAAGGCATGCGGCGCAGTGCTATCGATCGCCATGTAGCGGCGTCCATTCAGGGTGAACCACGCGGTCTTGACCGTGCCTTCCGGCGGGCCTTCGCCCGGACCGTAGAGGTCGAGCCGCTCGATGTGGGATTGGGGAAAGAGCGAAACATAAAAATCGATCGCCGCCCTCGCCTGACCGTGATTGTCTGCCGAAAACATAAGGAAGGTAAGGATATCCTTCAAGGTCGGTCTCCATTAGCTGGTGTACGGTTTGTGGTCTTTCGTGTGGTCCGGGGAGGCGAGCTCATGTTGACTCGACCAGTGACTTGAGGCGGCCGAGCGCCTGGTCCCAACCGGACGAAATCGCATCGAGGAACGCTCGCGCCTCGGCGATACGGCTGCCATCGAGTGCGTAAAGCACCTCCTTGCCCCGGCGTTGGTGCGTCACCAGTGCGGCTGCTTCCAGCACCTGCAGATGCTTCACGATCGCCTGCCGGCTGATCGCCTGTCCTTCCGCCAGATTGGTGGCCGACAGCGCGCCGACGGCGAGAAGATGCATGACGAGCGCGAGCCGCGTGGTATCCCCCAATGCAGCAAAGATATCGGCCAGATCGCGCTCACGCCCGTTCGACATGGCGCTTCAGGTTTTCGGCCTGTGCGGCCCAGCCTCCGTCGTTCATCAGGAAGGCGCGTTGGCGCCGATGGGCTGGTATGCCCTCGAAGCCGGATTCGGTGATCGTCAGTCGGGTTCCTTCCGTTACGGGCTCCAGCCGGAACTCAACCAGCGTCGGCGTTTCCTTTGCCGGATCGCAGTCGATATCGATGCCGTAGGGGATCCAGCGGAAGCTGAAGGATCGGGGTACCTCCATTTGTTCGACGGTGCAGAAGACGATATTCCGCGGCATCTGCCGGATGCCGGTAGGTTCAAAGCCAAGCGAGGCCTGATATTGCCGCAGGGCCTGCTCGTCGAACTCTCCCTCGAATGTGCCTGTTATGGCCCGTCCGGGGACAAAGGGCTCGTTCAGCTTGACGCCGAACCATTGCGAAAATTCTTCGATATCGGTGATGGCGCGCCAGACACGCTCGATCGACGCACGCAGCACGACCTGTTTCTCGATGCGGTCAAACATGCTGACATGTCTCCTTTTGGGCAATTGTCGGAGACAGCTTAACATTGAGAAGACACAACGTGCAATAATTTAGTTGCACGTTGTGTCTTCAAATGCATCTTCGGAAAGTCGCTGCCCTTCTGATGGGGTCGTGCCGACAAGCATCGAGCTGATCACCTTCGCGGATAGAAGGCGGTGCATGGTTTATGCACAGAATTTCAGCACCAACTCGATCTCATCTTCAAAAACCTCGCCTGTCGGCACGAAGCCGAGACGCTTGTAGAAGCCTTCAGGGCTGTCTTCGCCGACGACATAACAGGTGAACAATTCGGCAAATCCGCGCGCTTTCATCTCGCGCACGACAAGTGCGATCGCCTTATCGCCGAAGCCCATGCGCTGATAAGGTCTGGCGATCATCAGGCGCCAAAGGAAAGCGCCTGGACAATCGATGACATCGTAGTCCGAGCCGATATGCAGCATCACGAAGCCCACCGGCGTGTCATCCGCGTAGATTGCGCGGAACCACGCATTTTCGGAGAAATGTGCTTCAGCGATGGAAACGCTGTTGTCCGCGACTTTGTCGCGCTGGACTGCAGTCAGCGTCAGGCTCAAGTCGCAGATATCGCCGACGGTTGCCATGGTAACGCGGCGCAGGGAGATTTCTGAGGCCGAAGTTGGCTGTTCGGTCATGATCGTTTTCCAATTTGCGATAGCTGATCCGGCAATAGTGCCGTAGTTTGTCTCGTTCGCTGGCGATCTGAGATCCACTTCCAGGACCCGACAATCGCGCTAGCGAGCATCACTACTGAAATAAAACCGTAAGGCGAAATTGGGGCGCTATATTTGGCCGATCCAAAAGTTCAACCTCTCCGCAGTAGGTGGCGGCTTTCCGAGCCGAGCCCCAAGCCCCTCCGATCCTATTCAATGTTTTGGCGATCATGCCATCCCAGTGCTGCCAGTTCATGACATCGGGAATGGAGCGATTGTCGGCTCCTGCTATGGCAGCGGCACGTCGGCAAGAACGACGATCCGAGGGAAAAGGCAGAACGAAAACCGCACCTTGCGGCCGCCCGTGGTCACCGCATTGCGAGCCTTGAGGTCGACGGCGATATGCTCGTAGCCGAGAACGATACCATCAAGCGGATAGCTGGCTTTGTAGACGGCCTCCTTGACACCGAACAGCAGGCGACACGCAAGGTGCCCGTCGACGTCGACAAGGGCGTCACCAGCGGTCTGCACGATCGCGGCGACCTCCTCGGGCAGAGGCTCTGCGGGCTCGACATCGATCCCAAGCGAGAGAACCTCGGTCCTTCGTCCCACGGCAGCGACGGCTATCACGTCGTCATGGGCGAGGGAGCCGACGAAACCGGGCGGCCAGAGGGGGGCGCCCGAAGTCGCGCGCTTGATAACGGCGTTCTCAATCCCCACTTGCGCCAGCAATTGTCGGGCAATCACGCGTGCAGCGCCGCTCGCACGTCGCGCTTCAAGCTGGCGCGACAGGATGCTGCGCGACTCTTCCGGCAGCAGCAGATTTTCATCGCCGTTTCGGATCGAACGGCAACCGATGCGGACGCCAGATGGTGCCAGCTTCGTCATTTCCGCGAGCAGCGCCACTTCCGCCGCGCGGAGGGGCGCTTGGCCGCTCATGCGTCGGCGACCGGCCTGACGAAGGAATGCAGCTTGGCAGGGTTGCCGCGCCAGATCGAGTACGGCTCGAGGATTTCGCCCTTCATGACGAAGCAGTCGACATCGGCGATCGAGCCGTCACCCATGGTCACGCCATAGTGGATGAAGGCGGCGGGGCTGAGCGTGCAGCCGTTGCCGATGCGGATGTAGTCCGACTTGAAGGCGCCTTCCTCCAAGGAATGCGCCTGGATGACGCAGCCTTCGTTCAGCGTCGCATCGTCGCCGATTTCCACCAGCGAGCGTTCCGTCAGGTTTGAACCGCCGTCATAGACACGCCGGCCGACCTTAACGCCGAGCGCGCGTAGGATCATCGGGCGGAAAGGCGTACCGGCAAACAGGCGCACGATCGGGGAATCGGCCAGCTTCCAATGCCGCTCGTGCCGCCAGAAGGTGATGTCATAGATGGTCGTCATCTGCGGCCGAAGGCGACGGAAGCCCAGGCTCGCCCATTCCACAAAAATATAGAAGGGTATCGTCAGGCCCGCCGTCAGCACGACTGCGACGAAGAGCGCCGTCTGTGCCCATTCCGTATAGTAATTCAGCGCCCGGTCCCAGATCGTCAGCGTCACAAACAGCGCTACCCACTGGGTGGCGACGAACATCAGCGCGGTCGCGAAATTGTGGCGATTCTTGTGGGGCAGACGAGCGCGGCGATCCTCGTCACTGACCCCCTGGATCAGTTCCATATCGCGCTTGACCATGCGCGGAATTTCGAAGGGCGGGGAGCCGAGCAGGCCGACATTTTCGCGCAGCACGCCGTCGACGGGCACCATGACCTTCGTGCCGAGCAGGCAGTTCTCGCCGGTCTTGCCATCCGGCGGATAGAAGATGTTGTTGCCGAAATAGTTGCGTTCGCCGACCTTGGTGTGTTCCAGCCGGAACGTGGAGGCCGATTTGTGGATGTTGATCATGTAGAGGCCGTCCGACACCATCGTGCCGCTACCGATCTCGCACATCAACGGATTGTCCTGCTGCTGGTTGCTGCCGAAGTTCGAGCCTGTCTGCACGACTTCATTGAGATTCCAGCCGAGCGCCCGGATATAGTGGACCACAGCCGAACTATCGCCGAACAGCAGGTTGACGAGGCGTATGTTGGTGCACACTTCGACGATCGACTGCAGCCAGAAATGGAAGCCATAGAGCCTGTAGGTGCGTCCGGGCTTGAGAACGAGGCTGAAAAGACGCGGCACAGCCAGCGCAGCTATGATTGCCAGCACGATGGCGCCGAAGAGCGTGATGGTCGTGCCGATGGCGACGATACCGATCGTTTCCTGGTAGTCGTCGCTGACATTCTGCCAATAGGTCTGGAACAGCAGCGGAAATGGCGTGACGAGCGCGAACATGGTGATGAGCTGCACGGTATCGTAGAGAATACGGCGCGTTCTCGAAAGTGTGACGCCATGAACCTTGCAATAGTCCGCCGAGGTCGAGACCGCGGGCGAGCCGTGCCAGTGGTCATCGTCGGGAATATGTTGGCCGCTTCGCAGCGACGAGGCGTGACCGAGCTGAGCACGATCACCGATCGACGTGTCGATATCAATGACGCAGCCGAGGCCGACGAAAGCATCGCGGCCGATGGCGATCGAACCCGTGTGGATATAGCCGGCTTGGGCGCGGTAGCCGAGAAGCGTCGATTCCTTGCGCAGGATCGAGTTTTCGCCGACCGAGATCAGGTCGGTGCAAACCGGAATGGTGCGGCATTCGATGGTGGTGTTGCGGCCGAGCCGCGCGCCGAGCATGCGTAGGTAGAGGCTGTAGAGCGGGCTGCCGCGGAACAGCACGACCGGCGCCGTGCGGATGAGAGTCTGTACCACCCAGAAACGATAATAGCGCAAGCCCCAGATTGGGAAACTCTCCGCCTTCCAACGTCCAATCAGCAGCCACTTCATGAGCACGGCAAAGCCGGACATGCCGAAGAAGACGCCCGCCGACAGGATTGCGCAGCGCAGATAAAGCTGCACCGGGTCGTCGAGCATATCGTAGACCCAGTTGAGGCCGTAATTCAGCAGCCAAAGGCTGAAATAGCTGTAGAGGCCATAGAAGGCGAGCTGCCCTATGCCGCAGGTCCAATAGGCGAAGTTCGAGGCGCGATGCGTGAGGCATGTCTCTTCGACGGCCACCACTTCTTCTTCGGGCCCGTGCAGATGCTGCGCGAGGGCCGCGACGGTTGGATGCATATAGATGTCGCGCATCGAGGTGGTCGCCCACTCCTTGCGCGTGCGCAATTTGGCGCAGAAGCGGGCCATCAGCAGCGAATTGGCGCCGAGATCGTCGAAGAAGTGATCCTCGACATAGATGTCGTCTATTTTCAGCACTTCTCGCAGCGCGTCCGTCATGAAACGCTGGTCGGCGGTTGACGGCAGAATTTCCTTGCGTTCTGTGCCGAGCCTCAGGCTGGCCGGCTTGGGAAGCTTGCGCGTGTCCACCTTGTCGGAAACCGTCATCGGCAGCGCCGGCAACTCTTCCAGGAACCCAGGGACCATATAGTCGGGCAGGCGGCGGCGCAGTTCCTTGGCAAGATCGCCGCGGGCGATGGCATCGACCCCGATCTTTAGCGCATAGTAGCCGACGAGCTCAACGCGACCGGGCTCGATCTCCCAGGTGGTGACTGCGGCCTGGGCAATGCCGGGCTGGTCGAGCAGAACCGCCTCGATCTCGCCGAGCTCGATGCGGTAGCCACGGATCTTGACCTGCGTGTCGATGCGGCCGTGATATTCGATTTCCCCGTCGCTGTTGATACGGCCGAGATCTCCGGTACGGTAGATTCGTTGCGAGGGATTGTTGGGCAGGCCGACGAAGTCAGGGATGAATTTCTGTTCGGTCAGATCGGGGCGGTTGAGATAGCCGACCGCAAGGCCGATGCCGGCGATGCCGATCTCGCCGAGTTCACCTGGTTCCGAAAGCTTTGGCGACTGCGCATCGAGAATGACGATGGAGTAGGTCGGCAGCGGCGCGCCGATGGTCACCGGGCGCTCCGGCGTCAGGTATCCCATGGTCGCGGTAACGGTTGCTTCCGTCGGGCCATAGGTGTTGAGGATCTGCCGCCCTTCCTTCGACCAGCGCGTCACGAGATTGTGCGGACAGGCCTCGCCACCCACCAGGATGGCGCGGAGCGTCGGCACGTCGCTTTCGATCGAAGACAGCAGCGTTGGCGAACAGGCCATGCAGGTGATGGCGTTGGCGCGCAGGAAATCTCCCAGCTCCTCGCCAACCAGGGTCATGCGACCAGGCGCAGGCACCACGGTAGCGCCTGCGGCGAAAGGTACCCATATCTCCTCGGTCGAGAAGTCGAAGGCGATGGTCATGCCCTGATAGACACGGTCACCCGGACGGTAGCCATAGGCCTCTGCGGCGATGCGCACGAAGTTGCAGATGCTCTGATGGCGTACGGCAACGCCCTTCGGCCGGCCGGTCGTCCCCGAGGTATAGAGGATATAGCAGGTTTCGTCTTCCGTCGCTGCCACGTCCGGTGGCGTGTCGGCATATCCGGCGATCTCGGAATAGTTCCCGTCGATAACGACGTGAGGCACGGAAAGCCCCGCCGCGCGCGTTGCATAGTCGGGAACGGTGATGACGAGGCTGACACCGGCATCCTCGACGATCAGCGCCATGCGCTCTTCCGGGAAAGCGGGCGCAAGCGGAACGAATGCGGCGCCTGCCTTCATCACGGCCAGGATGGTAATATAGGTCTCGGCGGAACGATCAAGAAGCAGCGCCACGCGGTCGCCCGGCTTAACGCCACGTTCGATGATCAGTCGAGCGAAACGGTTGGCTTGAGCGTCCATCTCCCGATAGGTCCAGACACGGCCATTGTCGATGACGGCAGGAGAGGGGCCATGGACATCGACCAGCATTTCGAAGACGCGGGAAAGCCGCTCGTCGGGGCGGCCTTTGAGGATTGAATCGGGGCCGCGCAGGATCTGCGGCGCGCGGCCTTTCCCGACTATTTCAATAACGTCCTGAGCGTGGCCGTGCATTTCGGTCCCTGATTCACTGATTTCCAAAATTGCGTCTGCTTGCCGTTTTCGGCGGTGCCAAAGGCAGCTGCAGTTGCCGCGCAGGCGGCTTACGAGCTACCCAGGCAAAAGGAAAGTGGATTTTGCGGCATATTAAAAAAAAGTAACCTTTTGTGCCGCGTAGTGGCGCGAACGCTTCGGGCAGGCGCGTAGGGCCGGCTTTTTGCGGCCATCGCGTGGGTATAAATCTACCGCTGAGGACCATGTCGCTCATCGTTCAGGTTCCCGGATCTCAGTGCCCGCGACGATACTTTCCCCACCGCAACCTAACTTAGGTTGGGATCGTGCAGGCACCCGATACAATCTGGCGTTTTCGGTCCATCGTCAAGCAAAACGCGAACTAGGTCGCCTTTCAGACGCCCGCAGCGCAAAGTGTTTGGATTTACTAGCTCCGTCGGGGCGCTACCAGGCGGCAAAGCCCTGGGTGGCCGAATCCGGGACGAGTCCATTGGAGATGTCGGCAAAAGCCTGATCGAGGATATTGATCGCCCGGTCGATTTCGTCTTCGGTAATCGTCAGCGGCGGCGTGATTTCGAGAACATTGCCGCTCATCCCGACGTAGTAGAGCACGAGCCCCAGCTCGTAGGCGCGATAGATGAGCTTTGCCGTTTCGCGCTTGACAGGAATGTGGCTTCCTCCCTGCTCAACGAGCTCGACGCCGCAGGCGAGCCCGCGGCCCCGCACATCACCGATGAGAGCGTGCTTGTCGGCAAGCTGCAACAATTTTCGGTGCAGGGCTTGCCCCTTCTGCCCGGCCGCGGCGGAAAGGCCTTCTTTCTCGATCGTGTCGAGGACGGCAAGGCCGGCAGCCGCGCAGACGGGATTTCCTTGCAGGGTCTGCATGGCAAATGCGCTTGCACAGTCCAGGATCCTTTTAGGAGCGATCACCGCCGATAACGGCAGACCTCCGCCCAGACCTTTGCCAAGGACCAGAATGTCCGGAACGAAGCCCTCATGCTCGAAGCAATGTAGCTTGCCGCTGCGGCCGAGGCCGACCTTCACCTCGTCGCAGACAACGAGGATATCGTGCTCCCGGCATAGAGCTGCAAATTTTTGGAGGAAGCCCTCGGGTGGCACGATCACGCCGCCATCCGAGAGGATCGGCTCGATGAAGGCCGCAGCAAAGGATTTGGGGGCGGCCTCTTTCAACTTCGCTTGAAAAAGCTCGAGAACAGCGTCGCCGGTTGGGTCGTCGCGGTAGGGCCGATAGGGATCAGGGTAAGGAAGTTGCAGCAAACCTTCCGCCTTTGCGGCTCCCGCCTGCACGGTATGGCCGGAAAATGCCATAGAGCCGACGGTACAGCCGTGATAGGCGCCGGCGAAAGAGACGAGGCCGGTGCGGCCGGTCGCCTCCATCACGGCCCGAGAGACCGCTTCGTTGGCGTCCGAACCGGAGTGGCCAAACCAGACCTTATGTGTGCTCTCGCCAGGAAAGGACGCCAGCAGCTTTTCGGCCAGCGCCACGGCCGGCTCGTTGGCGGCCGACAGAATGCTAGCGCCCGCAGGATTGGCAATCGCGCGCGAGACCGCTTCGACAATCGCAGGGTGACCGTAACCAAGGCTTGCTGCGCCCCATGCTCCGGAAAAATCTATGAGCTCCCGACCGCTTTCCTCGATCAGCGTCGCGCCTTTGCCTCCGGCGACCGCGAGGGGAAAAAAGCGCAGCTTCTGCAAGGAGCCGATGGCTTTGCCATCGCGTTCGTAGAGCGCGTCCGTCATTCCGGGCACTCCTCCAGCGCGGTTTCAAGGCAGCGGGTGAGGCAGGCTCCCCAGTGATTTACGCCGGCGAGCGTGTCGATCAGATCGTGGCGCACTTCGATCAAAGCTCCGGGGAGCCCCCGCCCATCCGCATGCACCGGCACCGTGTAGTCTTCGTCCGGATGAATGTTATAGGGCTCATTGTCGCCGATGGTGAGATCGGAATCCGCGCTCAGCGAGCGGATCAGCGACCGGGCGAAGGGTTCGGCATCCCGATAGAGGATACCAGCCTGCCAGGGGCGCGTGTTGCCGAAGTAGACCGGCGTGAAGCTGTGGATGCCGACGACCAGGGTGCGCCTGCCTTCGGCCTGCCTCAGATCCAGCCGCCTCGAAATCGCATTGGCGAAGGGCTTGAACAGGTTGTCGACGCGATTTGCCTTCTCGGCGTCGCTCAGATCGAGATTGCCCGGCACCATGGTGGTCTCGCTGACCTCCGGAATGGCGGTGGGCGCGCCGAGGGGTCGATTGCAATCGATCACAAGGCGCGAGTAGTTGGCCATGAACAGGGGCGCGTCGAGTGTCTGGCTCAAATATTGAGCAAGAGCTGAGACGCCGATGTCCCAGGCAATATGACGCCGGCGCTCGCTTTCCGGTAGGCCGAGGTCACCGAGCGCCCGCGGGATGCGGTTGGATGCGTGTTCGCACAAAAGCAGGTAGGGCGAGCGGCCGTCAGGGTTGACGACCGCATAGGGCGGCGGCTCGTCGATCGCAAGCAATGGCAGCTGCGGGTCGTGTCGCCACCGGTTTTCCGGGCGTTTGATGGCTGTGGTCGAAGTCATGATCCATCCATCAATATACGGAGGCGTAACGGGCGCAGAGCGCTTCGGGAGAAAGATCTGCAACAATCTCGATCTCCTTGCGCTTCATGGCAAAGTAGCAATCGAGGAAGTCCTTGGAGAACCAGCCGGTCACGGTTTCGTCGGCGGCCAGCGTATCGATGGCCTCGGAAAGGTTTGACGGCAGGCGGCGGATGCCGAGCTTGGCCTGTTCCTCCGCCGAGAAATTCGAAGGGTCCGAATTGATCAATGGCGGTTGCTCGAGCCCCGCCCGAATGCCTTCGAGGCCGGCCTTGAGGACGACGGCCAGGGACAGGTGTGGACTGGCGCAGGCGTCAGCGGCGCGATACTCCATATTGAACTGTTTGGCGGGATCGCTGCCAGGCAGGTCCAATGTCGGGCAAATGCGCAGCGTCGCCTCGCGGTTCTTCTCGCCGAGGCAGGTGAAGGCAGCGCTCCAGTGGTGCGGCACGAGGCGCATGTAGGAGAGCACCGAGGGCGCGGTAAATGCCGCGAGCGCCGGTAGATGCTTGATAACACCGGCCGCGAACGATCCGGCAATCTTGGAAAGCCGCCCCGGACGCGATGCGTCGAAGGTGACCGGATTGCCCTGAAGATCGGTAAAGCTCACATGCAGGTGCACGCCGTTACCGACGCCGTTCGGGTCGGTTTTCGGCGCGAAGCTCGCATTCCAACCGAAGAGCGCTGCCACTTCCTTGGTGACGGCGCGAATGGTCGCGCCTCTGTCGGCGGCGGCGAGCGCGGGTGCAGGGCGGCAGGTGATTTCGAATTGATCCTTGCCATATTCCGGCAGGAACATTTCCGGCTCCGCGCCGGCTTCTTTGAGCGCTGTCATAAGCAGCGGACCGAAGGGCTCGGCGCGGCGCTGCGCGCGCAGACCGAAGGAGGGAGCAGCCGGCCAGTCGACGCCAAGAAGCTGGAACTCCTGTTCGACTGCCGCGACGACCTTGAGCCCGGCCTCGCGTTCGAATTCCGAAATCGTTGCCTTGAGGAAACTGCGCACGCAGCATTCCCAGGGCTCGCCCTTCAGATTGGTGATATCGGAGTGATAGAAATGCAGCGGTGTGACGTCGGGCAGGCAGGTGACGCGCGCCTTGCTGTCGGGATCTGCGATCAGCCTGAGATCGCCGGATGAGCCCCATGGGTTGGGATCGGCAATCAGGTCGAATGGCGTCAGTGCCAGGTTGGCAGGCACCCAGCCGACACCCTTGCGCAGGTAGCTATCGATTTCGGAGGCAGCAAAGCTGCGGCCTCTTGTGATGCCGGCGATATCGGTGGTGACGAAGGTGGCAAGCTCCATCAGGTCGGAGGTTGCCTTGCCGTTGCTGTTGTCGCTCATGAGTTCCCCTTGTTTCGTGTCTACCTATGGAGCCGCGCCGGCGGAGATCACGCTGCGGCGAGCCCATTCAGGCGGTCGATAACGGTTTCGGTATTTGTGGTCCAGCAATAGCCGGAATAGGCGCGAAGAGCGCCTTCATGGCGTTCCTGGCTATAGGTGGCGCAGGCATCTGCGACCACGGTCACCAGATAGCCGCGGTCGGCAGCATCGCGCACGGCCATGTCGACGCACTGATCTGTCACGACGCCGGCAATGATGAGATAGCGGGTGTTGAGGTTGCGCAGCACGTAGTCGATGTTGGTCGAATTGAAGACACCGGAGGATGTCTTCGGCAGGATGATCTCGTTGTCGATCGGCTTCAGTGCGTCGATTACTTGGCCTTCCGGCGAGCCCTTGGGTACGTGCATGTCGGAAAGCTTGTGATCGAGCGAACGGTCGCGGCCGTCGAGCGTCAGGCTCTCGATGATCGTGTGCAGCACGTTACAGCCGGCCTTGCGGGCCGCGTCGAGGATGCGAACCTGGTTCGGGACCACCGTATTGCGCAGGCGGCGGTGATAGTAGCTGTCGGCATCCTGTGGATGCGTCGGGTCAAGGTTCGGCTCGCACCAGATGCGCTGCATATCGACAAAAAGCACGCTGGTCATGCCGGGTTCGTAGGCGCTGTCGCGCCGCAGCAGATCCTTGCCGTACTGTACTTCAATCATGCCCATGTCTGTCCTCCAGAGGAAATCTCGTTTCGTCATTGGCGCGGGATCTCACGTCCCGCTGCCGACTGCTGTGGTGTAGGCGTCTTCGGTAATGGCGTAGCTGCGGCGCAACTCTTCCATGCGTTCGATCCGCTGGCGGGATTGCGTTGCAAGCCGCGCGGTAAGGCCGGCAATCAAGGCTTCGGTCTGCGCGATAGCCGGGACCATCGTGTCGTAGGGCGACACTGTGTCGACGGTTGACGTCAGGGTGACGGAGGCGAACTGTGCGATGGGCGAGAGCCATCGATCGGTAAACAGCACGATCTTCGCACCCTGTTTTGCCGCTTGTCGGGCAAAACGGATCGTATCGTTCTGATAGCGCCTGTAGTCGTAAACGAAGAGGACATCACGCTTGCCGAAATCGACTAGGTGATCGACCTGATCGGCCTGAGAGCCGTTGATCCAGCGCGTGTCCGGACGCAATTGCTTCATATGGGACCAGAGAAGGCCGGCCATGAAGCCGCTGAAGCGGCCGCCGAGACAGTGAACCCTGAGATTGATATCGGCGGCGGCATCGATTGCTGCCTCGAAATCGTCTGGTGGCAGCATATGCATCGAGGATTCCAGCGCGTGAACGCTGGCGCGCAAGAAATACTGATAGAAATTTTCCTGTTCGAGCGAGGGCTTGCGGGTGTCGAGCATGGACAGTGGCGAACTCATGCGTTCCTGCACTTCGTCCAGCAATGCGGCCTGGAATTCCGCATAGCCCTCATACCCCAGCTTGTTGGCGAAACGCACGACTGTCGGGTTGCTGACGTCGGCCGCCGTGGCGAGATTGGCCACGGTGTTGAGGGCCGCCGCCGGATAGTTCGACAGCAGCTGCCGGACGATCTTGAGTTCGGCGCGGGTAAAATCGATGCCCCCTTCGGTGAGGCGATCTCGAATAGTCACTTCCTATCTCCCCCTGCGATCGGCGTTGGTCCGCTGATCTTCATTTTGTTACATTATTGCTATCAGTCAACAGAAATTGAAACAAGATTGACATATTGATTTTCTCGACTAACGTTTGTTGCGGGAACGGCCCAAAAAACCTGGGTCTAAAAAATCGGGAGAATTCTGATGGTGCGCATAAGGCGTGGGACCGTCGTCGGGATCATTGCGACGGTGCTCCCTCTGGTCATTGCGACCCTCGTGGCGGCAGGCCTCTTTCCGGGAGGCGGCGAACGGCTGGTAACGCTGTTCCTGATCTACGTCGTTGCCGTGATTGGTACGTCCGTCTATAGCGGCAATTCCGGAATCATCTCGTTCGGCAATACCGGCTTCATGGCGATCGGTGCCTATGCTGCCGGGCTACTGACCATCAGCCCGATCATACAGAAAACGGCCCTGCCGCATCTGCCGGCTTGGTTGACGGGATGGGGTCTACCGTTCATTCCAGCCCTTCTCGTCGCTCTCGTTGTCGTGGCGCTGGTGGCGATTGCGATTGGTATTCCAGTGGCGCGGCTTGCCGGATCGTCGGCCTCGATCTGCACGCTCGGCTTTCTGGTGATCGTCCATGTCGTGCTTGTCGCATCGAGCGATTTCACCCGTGGCAGCCAGACCTTCTTCGGCATACCGCGTGCGGTAAATATCTGGATGGCGTTGCCCTTTGCGATCGTTGCCGTGGCGATTGCGCGCATCTACCGCGATTCAAGTGCGGGCATGAAGCTACGCGCCTCGCGTGAAGACGAAATCGCCTCCACCGCCGTCGGCGTGAATGTGCGGCTGCATCGTTTCCTTGCCTGGGTTCTCGGCGCCGTTCTGTCCGGCGCGGCCGGGGTGCTGCTCGGTCATTTCATCGGTGCCTTCTCGCCGAAGGATTTCTACTTCAACCTGACCTTCCTGTTGCTCGCCATGCTGATCCTCGGCGGCATAACCACCGTTTCCGGCGCTGTCATCGGTACGGCGGTCATCATGGTTATCGTCGAATTGCTCAGGAAGCTCGAGGGCGGCGTCGATCTTGGCTTCTTTTCCTTGCCGACTGTCTTCGGCCTGACTGATATCGGCATCGGTTTGGCGATCCTGCTTGTGATGTATCGCCTGCAGGACGGTCTTCTCGGGGTGCGCGAGATCGACGAGCAGCTGCCGTTCCTAAAACGTCTGGCTGCCGGGAAGGCACAGTCGGCCACAAAGCCCGCGACCACGGAGGCAATCAGCATTGAAGGCGACGTGCTGCGGGTGGAAAATGTCGGCAAGCGGTTTTCCGGGCTCGTTGCGCTCGAGGATGCCAATTTCGAAGTTCGCCCGGGCCTCGTCACCGGCCTGATCGGCCCGAACGGCGCCGGCAAATCGACACTGATCAACAGCATCTCAGGCGTCGTGCCGCCATCGACCGGACGGGTGACCGTCGGCGGCGTCGATGTCGCCTCGCTGCCAGTTCATCGCGTGCCGATCGCCGGCCTTGCGCGTACCTTCCAGAATATCCGCCTCTTCAAGAACCTGACGGCGCTGGAAAATGTCACGGTTGCCGCAAGCGCGGTCGCGCGCGATGGCGCGGATCCCGTCGATCTTGCCCGCGAAGCGCTCTTCGAGGTTGGCCTCGGCGACGTCGCCGACCAGCTGGCGGGGACGCTCTCTTATGGTGCGCAGCGCCGTCTCGAAATCGCCCGCGCCCTGGCGCTGAAGCCCCGCTATCTGCTGCTCGACGAGCCGGCCGCCGGCATGAACCCAGCGGAGACGATGGAATTGATGGCCGTGCTGGACCGGATTCGCACGAAATATCGCCTCGGCCTCCTCGTGGTCGAGCACGATCTCAAGCTCATCATGCGCCTGTGCGATGTCGTCGTGGTCCTGAACAAGGGGCAGCAGATCGCCATTGGTACGCCGGCCGAGATCCAGTCGAATCCCGCTGTCATCGAGGCCTATATCGGCCGACGCCGCTCAACGGCAAAGCACGAGCCACCCAAAACCGAGGCACCTGTACTCAATCTCGATCCGCATACGAGCGGCAAGACAGCATAACAATCCAGAGGAGAATAATAATGAAGTCGACATTGAAGGTTCTTTTCCTGTCAAGCGCGCTTGGCGCCATGGCTGTTCCGGCTTTGGCAGACGATCTCGTGGTCGGCCTGGCTACGGCCCAGACCGGCACTCTCGCCCCTTACGACCAGCCGTCGCTCAAAGGTCTGCAGATGGCGGTCGACGAGCTCAATGCGGCGGGCGGTATCGCGGGCAAGTTTCCGATCAAGCTCGTCGCCAAGGACACACGCTCGGATGCCGGGCAGACCGCTCTCGTTGCGCAGGAGCTTGTCGATCAGGGCATCAGCATCCTGATCACGCCTTGCGATGCCGATCCCTCGATCGCAGCCGGCCAGATCACCCAGGCGGCACATATCCCGGCCTTCTCGTTCTGTGCGACAACACCGACCATGCCGCTGGCGGTCGGTGACTATATGTTCGGAAACTATCCCGCGGACAACGTTCAGGCTGCCGTCCTTGCAGGCTATGCCAAGGACAAGGGCTTCAAGAAGGCCTATATCCTGAAGTCTCCCGACACCGCCTATACGCTTAAGCTGCCGGAATATTTCGCCACGAGCTTCAAGGCAAAGGGTGGCGAGCTGGTTGGCGAGGGCACCTTCGCCATGGGCCAGCAGGACTTCAGCGCCGAGGTGACGAAGATCAAGGCTCTGAACCCTGCACCCGACGTCATCATGACAGCCGCTTATGAGCCTGATTTCCCGGCCTTCATCCGTCAGCTGCGTGGTGCAGGCGTCAACACACCGATTCTCGGCAGCGACGGCATCGACTCGCCCACGACGTTCGGCCTTGGTGCGCTCGTTGACGGAGTCGTCTTCACCACCGCCGGCTTTGCTGTCGACGGCAGTCCGCTCGCTGCCTTCAATGCGAAATACAAGGCGAAGTTCGGACAGGACCCGGATACGGTCTACATCGCCAATGGCTATGACCTGGGCAAGGTCATCGAAGCGGCCGTTACCAAGGCCGGCAGCGTCGCGCCGACGGCAATCCGCGATGCGGTCGCCTCTCTCGAAGGCGTAAAGGGCGTGACCGGCGCCATTACCTATGTCGGCACCAAGGGAATGCCGCTGCGCTCGGTCTCGCTGGTCCGCATCGATGGCGGCAAGCGTTCGCTGGTGAGCCAGGGTGTTCCGAACGCCGCGGACGTTCCTTCCCCGTGATCTGGATGACGTGCCCTCGGAGTTTTGCCGGGGGCACGTCACCGAAACGAATTCGTTCAATGGCTCAGGCGCAGCGGCTGCGGCAAGGATTTGCCAGATGATGATGAGTAGAATTTCCGACCAGGACCCCTTGCTTGAAGTTAGCGGGCTAAAGGTCGCCTATGGTCCGGTCGAGGCCCTGAAGAGCGTCGATCTTCTGGTCCGTAAAGGGCAGATCGTAACGCTGCTTGGCGCAAACGGCGCCGGCAAGAGTTCGACCCTCAATGCGCTTGTTGGCCTCGCCGCCAAGAAGGCCGGTAAGGTGACATTCGGCGGCAAGGACATTTCCGCACTTCCGCCTGAGACGATCGTCCGCATGGGCATGACGCTGACGCCGGAAGGACGGCGCATCTTTCCAAGCCTCAGCGTCGACGAGCATCTTCTTCTCGGCGGCGCCATGCATAAGGGGCGAGGGGCCATCGATGCCGTGCGCGACGACATGCTGTCGCGCTTTCCGATCCTGAAGGAGCGTTTGCGTCAAAAGGCGGGATCACTGTCCGGCGGCGAACAGCAGATGCTGGCCATTGCCCGCTCGATGATGTCTTCGCCCGATCTGCTTCTGCTGGACGAGCCGTCGCTCGGTCTTGCACCGCAGATCGTCGACCAGATCTTCGAACTCATCTCGGGTCTGCGCGAGCGCGGGCTGACGATCCTGCTTGTGGAGCAGAACGTCTCTCTCTCGCTCGAGATCGCCGATGCCGGTTACGTGATGGCCAATGGCAGGATCGTACTGTCGGGTTCCGCGGCCGATCTTCGCAATTCCACTGAAATCCAGGGCGCCTACTTGGGCGCCTGACCGGCAAAGGGAGTTCATCTCATGGACATGTTTCTGCAGCAGCTGGTCAACGCGCTCAGCCTCGGCGGCACTTATGCGCTTCTGGCACTGGGTCTTGCCGTCGTCTTCTCGATCATGGGCCTGATCAACTTCGCCCACGGCGAGCTTATGACGGCGGCCGGGTATGGTCTCTGCTTTGCGTTGATCGTCGGCCTACCTTTCGGCGTGGCAATCATTGTGGCGCTGGCGGTCGCGATCCTGCTTGTGCTCCTGATGGAGCGCACAGCCTTTCGGCCGGTTCGCGGGGCGAGCGGCACCACCCTGCTTCTGACCAGCTTTGCCGTCAGCGCTATCCTGCGCGTGCTCTTCCAGAATTTCGTTTCGGCTCGCCCGAAGCCAGTTCCGATGCCGATGAGCCTTTCCGGTACGATTGAGATTGCCGGGCTGCATATCGGTATCATCCAGGGCATTTCGATCCTGGTGACCTTCATCATGTTGGCGGGGCTGAACCTTTTCTTGCGGACCACTGTGCTTGGCCGGGCCATGCGCGCGGCCTCTGAGGATTTCGCCATCGTGCGCCTCATGGGTATCCGCGCCAATGCGGTCGTCGCCACTGCCTTTGCAATTTCGGGTCTTCTGGCCGGCGTTGCCGGCATTCTCTGGGTGGCGCAGCGCGGCAGCGTCGATCCGCTGATGGGCTTCCTGCCGGTACTCAAGGCCTTCATCGCCGCGATCATCGGCGGCCTTGGCAGYCTTTCGGGTGCTGTTGCAGGCGGCTTCCTGCTAGGCTTTATCGAGGTGTTTCTCCAGGCCTATCTGCCCGATAGTCTGCTGAGTTATCGCGATGCTTTCACCATCCTGCTCGTGATCGCGGTTCTGCTGTTCGCGCCGCAGGGGCTGCTTGCCCGCAAGACGATCGTGAAGCTCTGATCGAAAGATCGGAGCTTCGCTTCGCCGATAGGCCGCACCGCGCGCCGTCGAAGGCGTTGCGCCGCCAACCTCGTGTTCTTCTTCCTCAGCCGACGAGGCGCATACCTTATGAACGGCTGAGGTCCCTATTCACGGATTCGCCGGCATTGCGTCAAAGAATAGGTGGATTTCGGCAATTCTGCCATCGGTCGCGATAACGACGTCCGTGCCAGCATATGCCGGCGGCGCGCCGGGCGGGCCGGAAACCCATTGGACGCGCCCGGATCGCCCGTGAAGAACTTCGGGGGCTCGCAAGACTGTGTACTGAAAGTCCGGATGCATGGCACGGATCACGCCGGCAATGCGCACGATCTCGTCGCGTCCGCGCGTGACGCCGTTTGGTTCGTAGAATACGGCATCTTCAGTGAAGATTTCTTGTGCCGCCGCACGACGACGGGCGTCGTCACCTTCGCCGAAAATCTCATGGAGATTGCGGGTAAGCAGGGTGGCGATATCATAGGACATGGTTTTTCTCCATCGAAAGAATGGGCGGTCAGATCTGCGCGTGGCCGCCATCGACGAAGAGTTCGATGCCGTTGATGAAGCTTGCGTCTTCGGAGGCCAGGAAGAGCACTGCCTTGGCAATTTCTTCGGGCTTGCCGATGCGGCCGACGGGGATTTGTCCGGCGAGATAGTTCTTCGTCCCCTCAGCCTGATCGCCGCCGCCGAAGAGTTCATTGAGGCCGGCGGTTTCTGTGACGCCGGGGCTGATCGCATTGACCCGGATGCGGCGGTCTTTCAGGTCGAGGATCCAGTTGCGGGCGAAGCTGCGGATCGCTGCCTTGGTGGCGGAATAAACGCTGAACGCCGGAGTGCCGGAGATGCTTGTTGTCGAGGAGGTAAGGATGATCGATGCGCCGTCGCGTAACAGCGGCAGCGCCTTCTGAACGGTGAACAGGGTTCCCTTCACGTTGGTGTCGAAGGTCTTCTGATAGTGGTCTTCCGAGATTGCCCCGAGCGGAGCGAATTCGCCGCCCCCTGCATTGGCAAAAACAACATCAATGCTGGAATGCTTCTGCTGTACGGCGTCGTAGAGGCGATCGATATCGGCGAGCCGACTCATGTCGCCCTGTATGCCGGTGATGCGGCCGCCGATTTCCCGGACGGCGGCGTCTAGCGTTTCCTTACGGCGACCGGTGATGAAAACCGAGGCACCTTCGGCAGAAAAAGCTTTCGCGGTGGCGAGACCGATGCCGCTCGTACCGCCCGATATCACCACAACTTTGTTTACGAACCTGTTTGTCATTGCGTTTCTCCTTTGTAGCGGCGTGTTCGGCCGTCGAAAAAGAGCATGCCAGTAGAACGATGATGCAAACAGCCGGCAATTATGATACTTAGCGTTCTGAAAAAGGAACGATGATGCGGGCTGACTTGAATGATCTGGCTTACTTTGCCGAAGTGGTTGCGCATGGCGGCTTTGCCGCGGCGGGCCGCGCGCTGCGCGAGCCAAAATCGAAGCTGAGCCGCCGAGTCGCCGCGCTGGAGGCGCGGCTTGGCGTCCGTCTGATCGAGCGATCGAGCCGCCGTTTCAGGGTGACGGACATCGGTCAAAGTTTCTATGAGCGTTGCAAGGCCATGCAGATGGAGGCAGATCGTGCGGAAGCTCTGGTGGCCGAGGCGCAATCGGAGCCGTACGGCATCGTACGTATGAGTTGTCCGACAGGGCTCATCGAGGCGATCTCAACGCTTGTCACACAGTTTCTGGATCGTTATCCCAAGGTTCGCCTGCAACTTTTAGCTATCGATCGGCCGGTCGATCTTATCGAAGAACGGATCGACGTAGCGCTGCGTGTTCGGACCTCGCTCGACAGCGATGCATCGCTCACCATGCGTTCGCTCGGAGAATCCATTCGTATTCTCGTGGCCACGCCGCAGCTTGCCAGCAGGATCGCCGATGTCGAGGATCTCGGGCGTTTTCCGACGCTGGCGACCAGCGACGATCACGCGGATATCGATTGGCACCTGGCGACGGATGACGGCCGCGCACATGTTCTTCGCCATGCGCCGCGGGTTGGCTGTGCCGATTTTTCGGCGGTGCGGTCCGCGGCGGTCGCAGGCCTGGGTGTCGCACTCCTCCCGGACCACACATGCCGGCAGGCGCTTGAGGCAGGTTCGTTAGTCCGGGTGCTACCTGCATGGAGGGGAATGCGCGGCCAGGTGCATCTGGTCTTCACCACGCGACGCGGCCTTCCCCCTGCCGTTCGAAAGTTCATCGACTGCCTCGCCGCCGGATTTCCGCGCGATGCCTTGACGCGGTAGATCTTCGTCATCCTCTTTGAAACTCGCTGGTGGCGCTGATTGGAGGATTTCGCCGCTACTGACATGCCTCTGAACGTACATCGGTCTTAACAGCGTCCTTCATCGCCGGGCAGAGTGGCACAGTATAGGCAGCCTCGATCGAAAGCGATTGTCGAAGCCCGTCCGTGCTTGCAGCCGCGAAGTTTTTGCTTGGGTTAGGGCAATCGCGTACCGGTGTTTGAACGTCAATGGAGTGGAAGCACCCATAAAAAGGATCTGTCGGCCCGCGTTGAAAGCTCAGCAGTCGTAAGTCGAGCGCTTCTGCTTTTTCTTGAATCGCAGAAGCGCTCCGTATCCTGTCTTCTTGCGCATTGCGGATGGAAGGCCGTTACGCACTCTTCCCGGAAACGCTTTAGGCTGCGCGTGCGCTCCGATTTGCGATACGGTGATTCCGGCCGATATCGGCAGTCGTCACGAACTTCTCCAGCATCGACGACAGGCCTTGAGCCTCCTGAACGAGACAGGTAGCAGACGCCGTCATTTCTTCAACCATTGCCGCGTTGCTTTGCGTAGCCTGGTCCATGATGTTGACCGCGGTGTTGACCTGCTGCAGCCCGCTGGATTGTTCCTTGGCGGCCATCGCGATGGCATCCATATGGTCATGGATAGACTGGACGAGTTCGGAAATTGCGCCTAGGCCCTCACCGGTCGCGCCGACGAGCTTTACGCCATCCACTACCCGCTCGCGCGAGGCGTTGATCAGCGTCTTGATCTCCTTGGCGGCGGTTGCGGCGCGTTGCGCTAGCTCGCGAACCTCATGAGCAACGACTGCGAAACCTCTGCCTGCATCGCCCGCCCGCGCTGCTTCCACGCCGGCATTGAGGGCGAGGAGGTTGGTTTGAAATGCGATCTCGTCGATGACGGCGATGATCTGGCCGATCTGCTGCGACGAGGTTTCGATACCCTGCATCGCCCGGATCGCATCTTCAGCCACCGTGCTGAATTTACGGGCATTGCCGTGGGTCTCGCTGACGAGGTCGCGAACCTCACCGGTGCGCTGCGAGGTGGCGCGGACATTGGCGCTGATTTCCTCCAGTGCGGCTGCTGTCTCCTCCAGCGAGGCGGCCTGTGCCTCGGTGCGCTTGGCGAGGTTGTCGGAGGCGGCGGAAATCTCGCTGCTGCCGCCATGCACGACTTTCACCGCCTGGCCTACGGTCGACAGCGCCGTCCGCAACTGACGGACGGAACCATTGAAATCGTGGCGCAGCGGCTCGAATTGCGGAGCAAATCTATCGGAGATTTCGCATAGGAGATCGCCGGAGGCGAGACGATTGAGGCCGGCGGCGAGCGAGCCCGTTGCCGCCTGCAGGCGGCTTTCCGCTTGTTCGGCGGCCTCGCGCTCGATGCGCTGGCGCTCCATGTCGGCGTTGCGGCGGCTTTCCTCTGCCTCCGTTTCCAATGCTGCATTGCGCTTCGCGGCGTCACGGAAGACATCGACGCAACGAGCCATCTCCCCGACGAGATCGCGGCGCTGCACGAAGGGAACCGATTCTGCCGTTTCACCCTGCGCAAGGCGCATCATACGATGGCAGATGGAGCGCACCATCTTCGAAACGACGCGAGCGGTCGACAGGCAAAGGGCCATCGCGGCGAGGAAGATGCCTATTGAAAGCATCAATACGGATTCCAGCTGCCACTTGAGATGGGCGATCCGTTCGCTGGTCAGGCGTTCGAGAAGAGCCGAGGTCTCGTCGACAACGGTGTTCACAAGTTCCGTCTGCGCATTGGTGGTCGAAAACCATTCAGCGACTGCCTTGGCATCCGCAGTCATGGGCTCGTTCCTATACATGGCCTGCATCGTCTTTTCCAGGAAGAGACCTTGCGGGCCGGCATGGAAGGCGGAGAGTTTTTCCACCTGGGTCCGTGGAAGAAATTCTTCGATCTTCTGGCCGTAAGTGTCGCGCAAGTTGCGCGCATGCAGCAGGAAGGCAAGGTCATCCTGTGTCAACGGCGTTCCGCCGAGGAACTGCTTGCCAAAATTGATCTCGATCTGACCGGCGTCGCCCACCTGCAACAGGGCGTGATAGCCGTCGATCAGCCGGGCAAGCCTAAGGTCGTCGATGGTCGCGGCGGAGCGGCGCACGAGGTCGAGCCCGGCGGCAGAGGCCGGCTGCAACACGGTCAGCGCCTCGCTGCTGTCCACTTCACCGTTCGCGTCCACGTGACGCCGGTATTCCGGAAGTCCCGCCAATTTCGAGCGGATGATCCCGACGTCGTTTTCGATCGTCTTGTCGGTGTTGCCCGCCGATCTCCATGCCTCGAAAGCCGCAAGAAGGTTGGCAAGCGCCTCATCCGTCACGGCCCGCTGGCGCGCTCGCGTTTCTGGCGTCGAAAAATCTTCGGCCGGCAGTGCCTGCGCAATCTTGCGGCCGGCTTCCGCCAGATGCTGCACCACCGTCTGGCGCTCGATGACGGAGTATTTGTCATAGGCCTGCGACACGACCTGCATGCCTAACCAAAGGAAGGCGAGAAGCGGCGCGGCTGCGATGAGGTAAAGGAGTTGTTGCAACGAGAACTTGGACATTCCGAACCGCTTTCTGCTCACTACCTATTGGAGAATAATGTATCGATAGAAGAACATCCTTAATTGTACGTTATCGAAAGCAACAATTGGCTAATATGGTATGGTGATAACATTTAGATCGTCACAATCCATCGCGAACCATTGCTTTTGGCAGGAAATTGCATTTGCTGCACTCTGGCGAAGACGATCTATCTTCATCGGTGACCGATGGTGCCGCTTTAGTCACTCCGATGTCTGAGCGCCAGTGACGCGAGATCGATGCTTCATCAGGAAAGACTTGGGCCAGGTCTTCAAGCCGGGCACAACCCGATGCGATGGTATTGGAGGGGCAGCATGTCATCGGCGCGAGATAGACGCCTTCGCACTGGAATCAATCTCACAAAACTATTGGCCGATCCCGGGCAAGCCGTTGTGGAGAACTATGCTGGATTTGTCGCTGGACAAGAACAACACATCTCGTTGCTCCAGGAAGATAAGTGGGCTTTTATCGGGCTGAGGCTGGATAGCGAAGCCGACCGCCGGTCTGGCAGAGCATGTTATGCTGCCATGTCGACGAAGCCGTGGCAGCCAGAGCGGCCACGGCTTTGTCCGTTATTTCGGAAGCTGCGCGCCGGCCTGGTTCACAGCGTTCGCGATGGTTTCGCAGAACTGCTTTTCGGTCACGTTCTGCGCCTTCGCCGAGGTGGGGAGATCCTGACTTATGCCCATGGCGGAAATCTTGCCCTTTGCACCCTCTGCTTCTGCTGCATCGCCCTTCGCCGTGTCCGAAGGTGCGGGGATGAGGGCGACCATCTTTGTCTGGATCGCGATCGCTGAGCCATCAATATGGCCGTTGGTCTGGCAATATTTCAGGATGCCGAGCTGGTTGCGTGCGGAATTGTACGCCATTTCCATCTGGTCGCTTGTCGCCTGCGCAAATACCGGCGCGGCAAATCCAAGGGTTGCAATGCCGGTCAGAATGATCTTTCGCATATAAAACTCCTGATTGCTTCAATATGCGGGGATTTATCCTCGATCACCCCGAAGGCAAGGCACCCACGAACAAAAAAGTTCCACTTTCAGCAACCTGAGCGTTTTTTTTGAGGATACTCAGATCGGATCCTGGCGAGATCGGACACCCCACTGAGGTTGCATTGGAGTTCGCGAGCGGTTCGGGCTTGCACGGCGCCATACGTGGTGCCGGAAGCGAGGAGGGCAGGCCTCCTCGCTTCGTTGCGGTTTTACTTGGTTTCGATCACATTCCAGCCGTCGACGATGGCCTTGATGGCAGTCGAAAAGCTCTTCACGTCCGTCGGGAAATGCACCTTGGCGTAGCTTTCCTTCGGCAGCATCGCGCCCGCGACGTCCTTGGGCAGTTCGACATCGCGGGTCGGATGTGCATGGCCCTTGGCAAGCAGGATCTGACCTTCATCGGAGAACAGGAAGTCGAGCGCGCCCTTGGCGGCGTTCGGGTGCGGGGCGACGGCGCTCACATATTGAGCGAAGAGCATGCCGACCGTTCCGTCTGTTGGGATGACGACCTTCAGCGGCAGGCCGGTTGCGTCGCGCTTGGCCTGGCCGTCAAAATCGTAAACCAGCGATATCGGGCATTCGCCCTTCTGGATCGATGCGACGTTGAGGACGACGCCCTTGCGCAGGTTGCCGCTGTCGCGCAGCTGCTTAAACCAGTCGAGACCGGGCTGAACATTCGCTTCGCTGCCGCCATTGGCGAGTGCTGCAGCAAGAACCGAGGCCGTTGCATAGGTGGAGACGCGCGGATCGCGGCTGCAAATCATGTCCTTGTATTCGGGCTTCAGCAGGTCATTCCACGATGCCGGCGCCGTCTTGACCTGATCGGTATTGACGAGAAATGCGATCGCGCCCCAGTAGGATGCAGCCCAATGACCTTCCGGATCCTTGAACTGCGGCTTGATGCGATCCCAATTGGCGTTCTTGTAGCTGCCTGCCAGCTTCTCATCGAGCAGCCGACCGACGAAATCATAGCCGATATCGGCAATATCCATGACGGGAGCGCTCTTTTCAGCCAGCAGATGGGTGATCTGTTCGCCCGATGTCATGTCAGTATCGACATGTTCGACGCCATACTTCTTTTCGATTTCCGTGAAGATGGTGCCCAGGTTGACCCAATCGTCCGACATTCCATAGGAGATGAGCTTGCCTTCCTGCTTGGCACCGGCAACGACGGCTGGCGCGCTCTCGGCGAGAGCGAAGCTTGCGCTGGTGCAGAGCAGGGCGACGCTGAGGGTATATTTTACGGCTTTTGCAATCACGCTATTGGTCCTTTGTTTTGGAGGTAGTGAGACGGGGACGTTCCGAGCGATGAGCGGACGTCGTGAGAATGCCGAGCGAGATGAGCCAGGCACATGCGAAACTGATGAGAGCCAGCGCGCTCGCCTGGCGCGCGTCGAAGCGGGTGAATTCGACGAGGTAGATCGGGAATGTCTTGAACCGCGTGCCGATGAGCAGGCTGGCAAGCGCGAACTCGACAAAGGCCGCGGAAAAGACCAGCAGGCTTCCGTTGACCACGCCGCTGCGGATATTCGGCAGAATGACGGACAGAAATGTCCGGGTCTGGCCGGCGCCCAGGCTGTTTGCCGCTTCTGAAAGCGTGCGGGTATCGATCGCCTCAAGGGCATTCATGACCGGCCGGTACATGAAGGGCAGAGTGATCACGACATAGGCGAAGACGAGAAGAACAGGCGAGCTGGCAAGCAACAGGGGTGCTGCGCCATAGAGCCTGATCAGACCTAAGGCAAGGACTGCCGCCGGGAAGCCGAACGGGATGATGGCCAATATTTCCATCAGAGCCTTGGCGCGCGGCAGCTTCGTGTGAACCCAGTAGGCGGTGGGGACCACGAGGGCGAGGGAAGCAAGGACACTGGCGCCGGAGATATAGACCGAATTGAACAGAGAGGTTCTGAAAGCCGTCTTTGCCGTGACTTTGCTCCACCAATCCAGGGTGAAGCCTTCCGGCCAGATCGAGCGATCCCAGCGCACGGAAATCGAAAACAGGGCTGTTGCCAGGATCGGCACAATCATGAACAGCAGGAAGAGGGTGATCACCGTGATCCGCGCCAGCGACGACGCACTGACCCTGTTGGTCGCGTTCGGCGTGCTCATGATGCGATCTTCCTCGCATTGCGCACCAGAAGCTGGTGGGCAGCGACGCAAAGCGCCATGATCAGCAGCGACAGAACGGCAATGGCGTCAGCCAGCGCCGGCTCCAGCTGCACTTCTCCACGAATGAGCGCGGCAATCTGGATGGTGACGAGATTGATCGACGAGCCGGTCAGGGTCCACGCCGTCGCATAGGCGCCGAACGCATTGGCAAAGAGCAGAAAGAAGCTGCTGACGAGGCTTGGCGACAAGATCGGAAGCGCGACCATGCGCCAGTAGAGAATAGGTTTGGCTCCGAGAATGGCCGCAGCCTCCGCCCATTCCTGGCGCAAGCCCTGGAAGGAAGGGATCAGCAACAGGATCGCCAGCGGTATCTGAAAATAGAGATAGGCGACGACGAGGCCGGCCAGCGAATAGATGCGGAAGCCGGGATAAAGGTCGATGCCGATCTGCTTCAGCAGCAGCGTGACAATCCCGGTCGAGCCAAGCGTTATGACGAACGCGAAGGCAAGCGGCGCCCCGCCGAAATTGGCAGTTACATCGGCAAGCGCGGTAAGGCTGTTCTTCACCAGCGGGCTGCGGCTGTTGACGATCAGATGGGCAACAACGGCGCCAGCGATCGTACCGGCCGCAGCCGTTGCGAGCGACAGCCCGATGCTGTTGACGAAGGCGGCGACAATGGCCGGGTTCAACGCCCTGGCGAAATTGTCGAGCGAGATGGCGTCCTTCGTCGTCAGCGCCGATTTCACCAGCATCATCAGCGGCGCGATTTCGAAGGCGAGTATGAAAGCCAGAAAGGGCGCCAGTCCAAGCCATGCCCAGGAAAGGCGCCGGGTGCTGGCAGATTTCAGCATTGCGCCACCGTGCCGTCGACGGCGATGGTCACCAGGCCGGCATAATGCGCGCCGATATCAGCTCGGATCCTGTCATGATTTGTCGTGGGATAGGTGTGTGTGACAATGAGGTGCCTGATGCCTGCCGCTGCGGCAATGCGCCCGACCGCATCCGAGGTGAAGTGGTCTGTCGTAGGGTATCCCTTTTCGAAGGAGCATTCGCAAAGGAAAATGTCCGCCTGACGCGCGATCTTGATCATCGCGTTCATATCGGCGGCATCGCCGGAATAGACGAATACGCCGTTCTCGGTTTCGAGGCGGAAGGCCAGGCTGTTTGACGTGTGTCCAGTGAGGCAGGTTTCCACCGTCAGTCCGGCAATCTCGTGCCGGCCGACCTCAAGCTCGATAACCTCGACCGCATAGGTTTGCGGCACGGCGTCTCTGAAGATCGCAAGCAACTCGGTGATGAAGGCTTTCAGGCCGCGGCAGCCGGCGATGGTTAGCGTTTGCGTGCGGCTCCATCCCGGTGTTGCCTCAAGCGCCTGCAACAGCGTCACAAGATCGAGCGTGTGGTCCGGATGCAGATGCGAAATAAAGACCGTCTGTAGGTCGCGATAATCCAGTCCGGCCAAGGCGAGACGAGCAAGCGCACCCGGACCCATATCGAACACGACAGTTCTGTCCGCGATCTCAAGCGCGTGGCAGGACGTGCTCAGCCCGCGCGCCGGCAGAATTGTTCCCGCTCCAGCGACAGTAAGCTTCAATGTGTGATCGTTGCGCGATACGCTCGCTTCGCTTGTCTCTGCCATGTCTCTTCAACCCAATTTCGAAAGCAGGGGCGTTTAACCACGCGAGAGTGACAGGCAGGTGACAATAATATTATTATTCATACTATTTAGGTTTTGGAACATCGCCGATGCGTGTGTCCGCTTGAGGCGAACATCGGAGACCCTTGAAAAATGACGGAAGTCAGCGGGTCGATTTACCCGATGCGACGCGCGAAACCCGGCGCAAGAGCGCATCGCCGCTTCTCAATCGCGATCGGGTATGGGGGCATTCCGGGCACCGCATATTCGTGTGATCCCACGTACGGGCCAGGTCACTTAGCCGGCGAGGTGGCTGGATCAGGTGTTAGGCCGGCGAGACATCAAGTTGCTGACTAAACGAAAGTTTGCGGATGTTATTTCAACGGTCTCGTGAAAAATAGAAGACTAATTCCATAGTCTATATTGGATTGGTCGGGTGGCTTCTATAGCCTTGAGCGGCATTCGGTTTTCGAGGGATTTCAATGACGATCGCAGCCAATTTCAAGGCGTTTACTCTGGCTGCCGGCCTTTCCTTGCTTGCCTCATCGGTCGCGTTTTCTGCCGATGAGAGCAAGCCGGTACAGGGCGGCACGCTGATTTACCTGGAGCAGCAGGCCCATACCAATCTCTATCCGCCAGCCGGCGGCTTCTACCCGAACGGCGGCATTCTGAACCAGATCACTGACAAGCTGACCTATCAGAACCCGAAGACGCTGCAGATCGAGCCCTGGGTTGCCGAATCCTGGACTGTAAACGACAGGGCCACGGAATATACCTTCAAGATCCGCAAGGGCGTGACCTTTTCCGATGGAACACCCGTCGATGCCAATGCCGTCGCCAAGAACTACGATACGTTCGGTCTCGGCAACAAGGATCTGAAGCAGCCGGTTTCCGAGGTGATCAACAATTACGATCGCAGCGAGGTCGTCGACCCATACACCGTCAAGTTCTACTTCAAGAAGTCGTCGCCCGGCTTCCTTCAGGGAACGTCGGTCATCGGTTCTGGGCTCGTCTCGTTGAAAACGCTTGCCTTGCCTTTCGACCAGCTGGGCGATGCGACGAAAATCATCGGCTCCGGTCCCTTCGTTGTCGAGAGCGAGACGCTCGGCAAGCAGCTCTCGCTGAAGGCGCGCGGCGACTACAACTGGGGTCCAGCCAGGTTCGAGCATCAGGGCCGCGCCTATCTCGACGGCATCAAATATATCATCACCGGCGAAGACAGCGTACGTATTGGTGCGTTGCTTTCCGGCCAGGCCGATTTCATCCGCCAGCTTCAGGCCTATGACGAAAAGCAGGTCAGCGATCAGAGCTTTGCAATCTATGCCGCGCCCACGCGCGGGGTGAACGACAGCGTTGCTTTCCGGCCGGATAATCCGCTTGTTGCCGACCTCAAGGTGCGTCAGGCACTGCTGCACGCCACCGACAGCAAGGAGATCGTCGACACGCTGTTTTCGGTCAATTATCCGCAGGCGAAGTCGGTGATATCGTCGGCAGCTGCCGGATACGAAGATCTGTCCTCCAAGCTGACGCACGACCAGGCGCTCGCCGAGAAGCTGCTCGATGAAGCAGGCTGGACGAAGGGTACAGGCGGTGTGCGACAGAAGGACGGAAAGCCGCTGTCGCTCGCCGTCTATGAATCGCTGCCGCAGCCGCAAAACAAGGCGGTCCTCCAGCTCGTCGCCCAGCAATGGGCCAAGGTCGGCGTCAAGCTTCAGGTGCTTGCCGGCACCTCGGGCAATTTGGTCACGGACAATGTCGATCCGGCAAAGACGCCGCTGGTCGTCGCCGAAGTCGGCCGCGCCGATCCCGACGTCATCAAGAGCCAGTTCTATCCGAAGAACCGCGACGCGCTTCTCCAGAAAGGCGGCCTCAACGCCAAGGCAACCTTCTCTGACGACAAGCTGAACGGCCTTCTGGAAGCCATCGCCTCGGAGACGGATAGCGACAAGCGTCTGGCCGCGGCGAAGGCCGCGCAAGCCTATCTGCTGGATGCCGCCTATGTCATCCCCTTCTTCGAGGAGCCGCAGGTTTTTGCCGGTGCTCCCTACGTCAAGGGTGTGGCCTTCGAAGCCGTCGGCCGGCCGTCCTTCTACAATGTCTGGCTTGCCGCACACTGAGTATCTCCTGCAGCCCGTCCACAGGCCGGGCTGCATTTTCGCAACGACAGGCCACTCGCATGACGAAATACATCTTAACAAGGATCGGACAGTCGCTACTGGTTTTGTGGGCGGCCTTCACCGTTTCGTTCGTGCTGCTGCAATCGATGCCGGGCGATGCGATCCTGATCAAGTTTCAGAGTCCCGACTATGGGCTGAGCCCCGAGCAGCTTGCCGACATCAGGGCCGCCTATGGTGCGGATGGATCGATATTGCAGCAATATATCCATACGGTGTGGAGCTTCCTGTCAGGCAACTTCGGTTATTCGCTACAGGCAGGCGTTGCCGTTAGCTCGCAGCTTGCAGTCAGCCTGCCATCGACCCTGCTTCTTGCCGGCTTCAGCTTCCTGCTTGCTGCAATCCTTGCCGTCGTCATCGCCATTCTGGCCAATCTTTCAGGCTTCGGCTGGCTGCGTGGCTTCATGCTATCGCTGCCGTCGCTGTTCATATCCGTGCCGACATTCTGGCTCGGCATCATGTTCATTCAGATCTTTTCGTTTCGCCTAAGGCTGGTGCCGGTTATCGATCCCGGTCCATGGCAGGGACTGATCCTGCCGATCTTGACGGTTGCCGTGCCGATCTCCGCGCCGCTTGCGCAGATCATCCTGCGAAACATTGATGAGGTTCTGACGCGCCCGTTTATTTCCGTGGCGCGTGCCAAAGGTGCCTCGCATGGACAGGTGCTGTGGCGTCATGTCGCCAAGAATACGCTGCTTCCGGTGCTAACGGTCGCGGGCCTGTTGTTCGGCGAGCTGATCGCTGGGGCGGTCGTTACCGAAACGGTCTTCGGGCTGAACGGCATCGGCAATCTGACAAAACATGCGGTCGATGCACAGGACGTCGCTGTGCTGCAGGCGATCGTTGTGATTTCGGCGGCCGCCTTCGTCACGATCAACCTGATCGTCGACTTGCTATATCCGATCCTCGATCCGCGCCTGAAAGCAAGGCTTGGAGCCAACTGATGACGAATTTCTATACAGCGGATCTCCATCGCCCGCTCGAACATGCCGATGCTCCGGAAAGCCTGTCGGCGCAGCCGGCCCGCGAAGACGCCCGGCCGCTTGCGCGCCGCTTTTCGCTTCCTTTCCGGCCGAGCTTGCTTCTTGCCATATTCATATTGACTGTGGCCGTCCTGTGGGCGCTTTTTCCCAGCGTCTTCACGAGTTACAGTCCGGTGGAAGGCCTGCCCGGCCAACATCTGAAGGCGCCAAGCGCCGCCCATATTCTCGGTACCGATGCGCTTGGCCGCGATCTATTTGCTCGCATCGTCTATGGCTCCATCCACTCCCTGTCCGGAGCACTCGCGGCTGTGGGCATCGCGCTCGTCATCGGTACGGTGCTGGGCGTACTGGCGGGATCGCTCGGCGGCCGGATCGAAACGGTGATCATGCGCATCGTCGATGTGATGCTGTCGATCCCCGATCTGCTGTTGTCGCTCAGCATCATCGTTCTTCTCGGCTTCGGTACCGTCAATGCCGCCATCGCCGTCGGCTGCACCCTGATTGCCAAGTTTGCGCGCCTGGTTCGCTCGGAAGTCGTCATGGTTCGGCGAAGCGACTATGTCGAGGCTGCGTTCGGCAGCGGCGGCACGTTTGTCCGCGTGCTGTGGCGCCATATTCTTCCGAACTCGCTGACGTCAGTGATCGCCTTCGCCGCACTGCAATCCGGCTGGGCCATCCTCCAGCTGTCGACGCTCGGATTTCTTGGCTATGGGGCGCCGCCGCCGACACCGGAATGGGGTCTGCTGATCGCGGAAGGGCGCAACTACATCGCGACTGCCTGGTGGCTGACGACGGCGCCCGGCCTCGTCGTCGTGCTCGCGGTGATCTCGATCAACCGCATCAGCCGTTCGATTGCGGAGATTGGCAAATGAGCCATACGACATCCGACAAAGCAAACGGGTCTGCCGTGCCGGTGCTGGATGTTTCCGGCCTGAAGATCGCCTATCGCGATCGCAGCGGCTCTCGCACGGCGGTTCATGGCATCGACTTCACCGTGAATGCCGGCGAGGTCGTCGCGCTCGTCGGTGAATCAGGCTCGGGCAAGAGCTCGACGGCTCAGGCCATTATCGGTTTGCTCCCGCAGAACGGCCATCTCGAAGGCGGCCGGATCAGGCTCAATGGCCAGGATATTGCCGGCTGGCCGCAGAAGCGGCTGGACGCGATCCGCGGCTCCGTCATCAGCTTGGTGCCGCAGGACCCCGGCAATTCCCTCAATCCTGTCAGGACGATCGGCGAGCAGGTCGCAGAGGTTCTGGTCATTCACCGCAGGGCGCCTCGTGCGGCGGCCTATCCGCAGGCGGTCGAGCTGCTGGGCCGCGTCGGCCTTAGTCAACCCGAGCTTCGTGCGCGCCAATATCCGCACGAGCTTTCGGGAGGAATGCGGCAGCGCGTGCTGATCGCCATCGCCATTGCGCTCAAGCCTGCGTTGATCATCGCAGACGAGCCGACCAGTGCGCTTGACGTGACTGTGCAGAGGCACATTCTCGATTTGATCGACGATCTCAGACGGGAATATGGGGCAGCCGTTCTGCTGGTCACGCATGATCTCGGTGTCGCTGCCGATCGTGCTGACAGGTTGGTTGTCCTGCAGAATGGCCGCATTCAGGAGCAAGGGCGGACCGCAGAGCTTTTGAAGAACCCGCAGAGCGCCTATACGCGCCGGCTGCTGGCCGACGCCCCGTCGCTGAATGTCGCTCAGTCGCACTCTCCCGCGCATCCCGTCGATGCGAAGGTCGAGCTGGGCGATGATATTGTCGTGGTCGAAGGGTTGGTGCAGGAGTTCGGGATCGGCGGCAAGGACGGCGGACTGAAGGCGGTCGATGACTTATCGTTTCGCGTCAAGCGCGGTACGACCCATGCGATCGTCGGCGAGTCCGGTTCCGGCAAGACGACGACCATCCGCATTGTCTCCGCGTTCCAGCGCCCGACGGCAGGAAGGGTCATTATCGACGGGCTTGATCTGGCGTCGTTGCGCGGCGAAACGCTGCGGCTCTTCCGCAAGAAGATCCAGCTTGTCTATCAAAATCCTTTCGGCTCGCTCGATCCGCGCCAGACGATTTCGGCCATCGTCGAGGAGCCGTTGCTGAACTTCGATCCGCTGCCGAGGGCGCAGCGATTGGAAAAAGTCGCTGCTGTCATCGAGAAGGTCGGCCTGCCTGCCGATGTCCTGCAGCGGCGGCCGCATGCACTTTCCGGCGGTCAGCGTCAGCGTGTCGCTATTGCCCGCGCGCTGGTGCTCGATCCGCAGATCCTGGTGCTGGATGAAGCCGTCTCGGCGCTCGACGTAACGGTTCAGGCGCAGATCCTCTCGCTGCTCGACAGTCTTCAGCGCGAACTCGGCCTGACCTATCTGTTCGTGTCGCATGATCTCGCCGTGGTCCGTCAGATCGCCGACACGGTCTCGGTTCTTCATAACGGCAAGCTGGTCGAAAACGGTCTTGTCGAAGAGGTCTTCGGCAATCCCAGCAGCGATTATACACGCGAGCTGATCGAGGCCATTCCGGGCAAGAAATACTCGATCGCTCTTCATCAGCCCCAAAGTAATGCAGGATAATTCCATGAGCACGCCAGTTCTTCCCAAACGGCTGGGCTTTTTCAGCCGTGTCCTCGATCAGGCAGACGCTGCCGAGCGCTATCAGCTCGTGAGCGAGCAGATCATTCACGCGGAAGCGCAGGGTTTTGACAGTGCCTGGGTGGCGCAGCATCATTTCAATGGCGATGAGGGCGGTCTGCCGGCGCCGCTGGTTTTCCTCGCCGGTCTTGCCTCGCGCACGTCGCGCATCCGATTGGGGACGGGCGTCATCACGCTGCCGATGGAAAACCCGGTGCGCGTCGCGGAAGATACCGCTGTGCTCGACCTTCTCCTGGAAGGTCGTCTGGAGGTTGGCTTTGGCACAGGCGGCACACCACAGGCCTTTCTCCCCTTCGGCATAGAAAGCGCTGATCGCGGTCCGATCTACGGCAAGTATTTGGCGCTCATTCGCGATGCGTGGGCAGGGCATGAGCTTGCCGGCGGCAACCATCTCTACCCGGTTGCGCCGCATCTCATAGACAGGGTTTGGCAGGCAACCTTTTCCGTGGGCGGCGGCGAACGCGCAGGCAAGGATGGTGACGGCCTGATGCTGTCTCGCACGCAGCCGCGCCCGGACGAGACGCCGGATGCCGAGCTTTGGGATCTGCAAAATCCCATTATCGATGCCTATTTCGCGGCTCTGCCGAAGGGCCGAGCACCGCGGATACTGGGATCACGCAGCCTTTTCGTTGCTGATGATCGCAAGGAGGCGCTTCGCCTTGCCGATATCGGCCTGCGTCGGAGTGCCGAGCGCTTTGCCGTCAGCGGTTTCAAGGTTCGTGGCGAAACGACGGCTGATCTCATCAAGGCATTTGATGTGCATGTCGGTACACCCGAAGATGTAATCGCCTCACTGCGCGCAGATACGGCTCTCGAACGGGTGACGGATCTGGTCTTTCAGGTGCATTCCATTGATCCGCCGCACGACTACATCCTGCGCTCCCTCGAGCTGATTTCGCAGAAGGTTGCGCCGGCACTCGGCTGGTCGAAGCAGATATTCGCCAACAAAGGTCCGCAACTTGCTGCCTCGGCCTGAAACAAGAACAGAGAAAGAGAAGGTATATCCATGACCTCGTCGACAACTGACGTCATCGATCTGCTGGCCGGCATCCGCGAGGGATCCTCGCTGCATGCCTTGAGAGCGGCAAGGCCACAAACGCGGCACAATGCTCAAAGAAGCTATGAAGCTCTGTTCGAGCCTGCGCATGAGGGTGATGTAAGCCGCGGCGAACGCTTTGCCTTAGCATCGTTCGTGGCGGGCCTGCATGCGGCCGATAACGTCACCCAGTTTTATCTGGCTGCACTGGAGAAGGCGGAAAGCGAGCGTGGGCTCATCGATGCCGTCAAGACGGAGACCAATGGCGGCCGTACCGTCGGCCCCTATGGACATTATCCGGCAGGATCGCTTTCCGCCGAAGATCGCGATGGACTTGTCTATCATGTCTCCGAAGCGGGGCGGCCGGTTCTTGGCAGCAAACTTTCGGTGGGATTTGAACATGCCCACCTTCTCGTCTATCGCCCGCGCGAAGCGAGTGCCGAGGCACTGCAGCGGCTCTTGAATGCCGGTTGGACGACGACGGGCGTGGTGACGCTGTCTCAGATCGTTGCCTTTCTTTCGTTCCAAATCCGGGTGGTCGCCGGGCTGAGCGCATTGAATGCCGCCAGCGCCCAGCAGACCGTCTCCGCCTAACTGCAGAAGGACAGTTCCCATGACCGAGACCGTTATCCATCCCACGATCGAAGATCGGCCGAATGTCTTTACGCAGACGGAAATCGGCTGGACGCCCTGGTTGAACCCCCTTCCCGAAGAAGAGCTGACCGAGCGTCACTGGCGAGGACTTGTCGACGCGTCGCGCGCCAAGTCGCCCTATTTCATGCTGCTGGCCCGCGATCCGGAAATCCTCGAGGCGCGGACGAAAACCGACAAGGACATCTTCTACAATGTCGAGGGCGGGTTGCCGCGCGCCGACCGCGAGCTTGCCGCAACGGCAGCGTCGCGCACCAACGGCTGCATTTTCTGCGCTTCGGTTCACTCCCGCTTTGCCTCGCATCATTCGAAGCGCAACGACGACGTCCAGCGTCTACTCGATGAAGGCACCGGCACCGATCTCGGCAGCCGCTGGAATGCCATTGTGGCATCATCGGTCGCGTTGACGACGACGCCGTCGGAATTTGGGGCCAGCGAAATCGCAGAGCTGCGCAAGGAAGGCTTGAGCGATCTTGAGATCGCCGACGTCATCCATGGTGCGGCTTTCTTTAATTGGGCAAACCGCTTGATGCTGTCGCTTGGCGAACCTTTGCCGGTCCAGTGATCTGGCCGAGCCGGCCCTAGATGTCGATGCGCGGGGGACCTTCATATCTTGCCCGGCGCACTCCAAAGCATGGGGTGCGCCAGGGTAAATTCTTGCTTGATATTTTCCGATACGCTTCTGTTGTCGTGGCCATGAAAACCACCCGAAAACGCGGTCTTTGAACCATGCCCGGAACGGCGCCGACACGGCACGGGTCTCGGCTGCGAACGAGGTGCCCGCGCTTGCTACGGCAGCCAAAGTTTGATACTTAACAAGCTAAGTGTCGTGCATGGATGTGAGGCAACGTTGGAACTGTTGAGCTCTCTGGATCTGCTCCACAAGGACCGCATACGGACGCCCTTCAATCGCTGGGTCGACGATCTGCACGACATTTGCGGTAGTTTCCGTCCCAGTAGCATGGATACGAGTCTCGACATTCACGGTGAGGCCCGGCGCATCAATGCATGCGGCATGGAATTTTCCCATATCTCGAACGATCTCGATCGCATTCATCGCGACTGGGACGACGTGCGCCGTGACGCGGTCGAGCAGCTCTTTCTGATCGTTCAGTTGGAAGGCTCTTGCGGCGTGGAGCACTCTGGCCGGCAAAGCGCACTGAATGTCGGCGATTGCATACTGGTGGACTCCACCAAACCCACGACGTTTCATTTCCATGGGAAATACAGCAACCATCTGTCCCTCAACGTCCCGGGACAGCTCATCTATTTCCATGGCAGTGACAAGCTCAACGTGGCGCGCACATTGGAAGCCGCAAATCCAATGGCTGTAACCCTGCGGGCACTGGTTGCCAAGATCCTTTCGACCTCAGAGAGCGACGCCCAGGCGCCGGACCTGCGACAGACGATGCTCGATGCAACCCGACAGGCGTTTGTATCCGATCTCGAGAGCTTGATGTCCTTCGATTCTCTGAATGATCTGGGATCCAGCCGGCTGCAGATGGTCGACGTTCTGATTGATCAGCATCTGACCCGGTCCTACCTGTCAGCGAAATGGCTGGCAAAGCGTATCGGTGTGTCGATGCGGGTGCTTCAGCTGCATTTTCAGGATATGGGAATGACCTGCACCACCCTCATTCGCGACAAGCGTCTGCGTTTCGCACGGGAAAAGATCAAACAGCTCCGGTTTCAGCACGATGCGCAGACCATAGCGGATGTGGCTTATTCGGTCGGCTTCAATGATTTGTCCTATTTCAATCGCTGTTTTAAAGACCTCTTTGCCTGCACGCCGACCGATCTTCTGAGATCGACAGATCGCAGCCTCGCAAACTAGATCAGCCCCGGCGCTTACCTTCCCACATGTTCGCTGCGTCCGTTGAACTGGGGTGGTCGCCCACCGAGCGGCAACAGACCTAATCCAATTGGTCGTTAGTCGGTCGAGCAAATGGAATCGGCTCGACTTCATCTCAGATTCGTTTCGCTCCAAGACAGGCTTTCATGGCGCGTGTTCGTTTGTGCAGACGCGGTCGCAAAAGAAAATCCGCCCGAGTTTCTCGAGGACGGAGCGCAGGCCGGCGTATTGGAGGAGGAACGAAGACTATGAATTCAGTGAACTTCAGGCGCGTAGTGGCGTTCGGCCTGCTGACGGCGACAACGGCTCTGGTCGGCTTTTCCGTTGCACAGGCGCAGGAGCTTGTCCTCGGGGTCATCGGCAACAGTAAGGATATGGTGCAGCCATACTCACCCACGGACTCTGTATCCGCAGATTCCATGTACGATCAGCTGTATGACGGCCTAACCAACCACGATTCCAAAGGTGGCGTCGTCATGCGCCTTGCGGAGTCCATGACCCCGAACGCGGCCATGGATGTCTGGACCGTCAAGCTTCGTCCGAACGTCAAGCGCCACGACGGAAAGCCGTTTACCGCAGATGATGTGATCGCAAGCATCCGTTACATGTTGGACAAGGTCAATCATTTCGTCGTCTCCAGCCAGATCGACTTTGTCGATCCCGCCAAGATCCGCAAGGTCGACGATCTGACTGTAGAGTTCACACTCAATCGTCCCTTCGGTCTGTTTGCCAACGCCTTCGCCGACGACCACTTCAGGATGCGCGCTATCGCCGCCGATGGCTCCGTGGTCGGCACGGGGCCGTTCACACTCGATTCCTTCACGCCCGGTCAGGAAACCCGTATGACCCGGTTCGAAGACTATTGGGGCGAGAAGCCCGGTTTCGACAAGCTTCGCATCATCGGTTTCCGCGATCAGCAGGCGGTCACCAATGCTTTGCGCGGCGGCCAGATCGATATCGCCTATTCAGTGCCCTATACGGACGTACCGGCGCTGACGAAGGATCCGAAGCTGAAGACCGTGATGAGCGGTACGACGACCTATCCCATGCTGGCCGTCAGGGTGGACACAGAGCCCTTCAAGGATCCTCGGGTCCTTGAGGCGCTGAAGCTGGTCGTTGATCGTCAGCAGATTGTCGACAATGCATTCAGCGGTTATGCGACGATCGCCAACGATTATCTCGGTAACAACACAGCCTGCCCGGTTCCATCCGTGGCGCAGCGCGTGCAGGATATTGCCAAGGCGAAACAGCTGCTGGCCCAGGCCGGGAAAGCCAATCTTCGCCTCGAAGTCGTGACCGACGGCGCCTATTCCGGCATGATGGAAATGGCGCAGCTTTTCGCCCAGCAGGCTGCACAAGCCGGCATTACGGTCAAGGTGCGCCGCCTCGATCCCGCAACCTTCCTCAACCGCTGGCGGGAATGGCCGTTCCTCGTCAGTCTGGCGAGCGGACCCTATGAAACCGGGACTCTTGCAGCCCTGCTGCCGGATCAGGGCGAGAACGCCACGCATTTCGACGATGCCGAGTATAACGATCTCGCCAAGCGCCTGGAAAGCACGAGTGATCTAGCCGCGCAGTGCAAGCTGGTCACCCAGATGCAGGAAGTCGAATACAAGCGCAGCGGCCACATCGTGCCGGCTTATCCGGAGAACATCACCGTCTATCGGGATACCGTCAGCGGATTGAAGCCGGATTTCTATGGCCGTACGCCGATCCAATATGCCGGCGTTACCGTCAAGAAATAGAGCAATTCCGGGAAAAGTGCGGAGCGACTTTCCGCCCGGAATGCGGAACTGAACAAGAAAATAGGGCGCTTTCCGCGATCCGAAGGAAAGCGGAAGCGCCCTAGCAGGCCGCATAGCAGGAAGAAGTATTTCCATGACTGCCGATAGCCAGAACCATAATGACCCTATGGTGTTCGGGTGGCTTTCCAGGCTACAGCCTTTGTTCGCAATGCTGTTGCAGGGCATCCTTACCCTACTTGCCGTATCACTCCTGATCTTTCTCGCTGCGAGAGCCTTGCCTGGCGATGTCGCCAATATGATCCTCGGTCAGAGCGCGACGCCGGAACAGCTCGTTTCACTTCGCTCAGATCTTGGTCTCGATCAGCCGCTGTGGTGGCAATATCTGTCGTGGCTCGGCGGCATCCTGCGCGGAGACTGGGGTGTCTCCCTTGCCAATGGACAGCCGGTCGCCGATATCCTCGCGCTTGCGGTACGCAATTCCGCAGCCCTGAGCGGCGTTGCGCTTGCGGTGATGTTGCCGCTATCTGTGCTGCTCGGGGTGCTGGCCGCGCAGTTTCGCGACGGCTTCATGGACAAGCTTTTTCTCGGCATGTCGATGATTGCCAATGCTGTTCCGGATTTCGTCACCGGGACTGTGCTGGTGGCGCTCTTTGCGACAACTGTGCTGCATGTCCTGCCGGCGGTCTCCTTCATTCCGCCTGGCGGCTCGCCCTTCTCCTATCCAATTGCGCTGGTGCTACCGGCATCGACGGTCATCATCCCCGGCGTCATGTATCTCTCAAGGCTGGTCCGCGTCGCCGTGATCGATGTGATGGCGACCGAATACATCCAGACGGCGATTCTGAAGGGACTGTCTCCGAGCCGAATCCTCTTTCGCCATGCCTTGCCGAATGCGGTGGCTCCGATCATTCCGGCAGCAAGCATGGTGGCGGCGTTTACCGTCGGCGGCGTGGTCGTGGTCGAATACCTGTTTGCCTATCCCGGTGTCGGAAGCGCTTTGGTCGATGCTGTCACCAACCGCGATCTGCCCGTCATTCAGGCGAATGTCCTCGTGATCGCATCGGCCTATTTTATCCTCAATCTCGTCGCCGATGCACTCGCCCGCAGAAATGGCGCACCGGACCGGCAAAGGAGGCTCAGCGCATGAGTATCGATGTGGACCTAAATGCTGCGACACCGCGTCGATCTCGCCCTCGTCCGGCTGGTTGGCGGCGTCTCTGGACATCGGCACAGGTGCGATGGGGCGTCACGCTGCTGGTTGCCATGACGGTGTTGATCGCAATCGGCCCGTTTCTGGCGCCGTACGATCCGGCGGCACCTGTCGGCAAACCCTATGCCATGCCGTCTGCTATGGCCTTTTTGGGCACGGACAATCTCGGGCGTGACGTTTTCTCCCGCGTGCTTTCGGGGGGCACCTATCTGGCCTGGATGGCGCCGATTTCGGCGTTGCTGAGTGTTGCGGTCGGTGCCGCCATCGCGCTTGTCACAACCTATTACGGCGGTTGGACGGACCTTCTGCTGATGCGCTCCCTGGATGTCCTGCTCGCATTCCCGGGCGTTCTGCTGACGCTTCTCTGCGTTTCGGTATTCGGGCCTGAGCCGGTTCTGCTGGTTGGACTGGTGACGCTGACTTTGATGCCAGGCGTAGCGCGGGTCATCCGCGGCGCTGCCCTACCGCTACTCAATCAGGAATATGTGCTGTGGGCAAAGGCCGTCGGCAAACCCGCACACAATATCATCCTGCGCGAGCTCTTACCCAATGTGTCCTCGCCCCTGCTCGTCGAGCTTGGGTTGAGGCTCAGCTGGTCGGTCGGGATTCTCTCGTCGATGAGTTTCATCGGCTACGGCATTCAGCCGCCGGCTGCCGATTGGGGGCTGATGGTCAACGAAAATGGCGGTGGCCTCGGCACCCAACCCTTCGCAGCACTCGCTCCCATCGTGATGATCGTTCTCTACACCATTGGCGGCGCTCTCGTTGCCGAAGGCGCCGCCCGCGTGGTCGCCCGAACTGAAGGCAAAGCATGATGCCGGTACTGAATGTTTCTGGATTGACCGTAGAGCGCAGCGACGGCGCGTCGATCATCGAAGATGTTTCGCTTGTCCTTGAAGTCGGCGAGGTGATGGGTGTCGTCGGCGAATCCGGCTCTGGAAAGTCGACTTTGGCGCTGGCGCTTCTCGGCCATGCGCGCCATGGCGTCCGTATCGGAGCGGGTTCGGTGCGCATAGCGGATACGGAAATGCTGGAGCTGGATAAGGCCGCGCTACGCACGGCGCGCAGTGGCCTCGTCGCCTATGTCGCCCAGGATCCGGGTGCGGCGCTCAATCCGATGCTAAAGCTCGGCACGCTGCTGACCGACGGCCTGAGCGGCACCAGCGCGGAGAAGACCGAACGGGCGCTGGAAATATTGCGCAAGGTCGGCTTACCCGGCGACGACAAGTTCCTTGAGCGCCGACCTCGCCAATTGTCGGGCGGCCAGCAGCAGCGCATTGCAATCGCAATGGCGGTGATTGCCAGACCCAAGCTCATCATCCTGGACGAACCCACAACGGGTCTCGACGTCCTGACGCGGAGCAAGGTGCTGGAGCTGATCCGGCAGCTTTGTGTCTCCGACAATCTGACGGCGATCTACGTCAGCCACGATCTTGCCGTCATTGCCAATGTGGCCGATCACGTGACAGTCATGTATGGCGGCCAGGTCGTCGAACAGGGACGGATGCGAGATGTTCTGGCGACCCCACGCCACCCCTATACTCGCGCACTGCTCGATGCCGTTCCCTCCGTCCAGACGCGGCAGGCGCTGCGGCCGATCCGAGGGCGCGTGCCGGCCGTCGGCGAAGGGCCGAGCGGCTGCATTTTCTCGGACAGATGCGATCATGCCATCGAGGAATGCCGGGTTCGGCCTGGGCTGAAATTGGCGGGCGGTAGTCTCGTGCGCTGTTGGCGCCCCGAACTGGCGCACTGCCTCACCGGACTTTCAAGAGGTTCCGACCACCCGGAGAAGGCAACGGTTGTTAAAGCTCCGCCTATGTTGACGGCGACGGGACTCAATGCTTTCTACGGTAGTTGGCAGGTGTTGCATGACGTCGATCTTCGCGTGGAGCCGGGCCGCTGTCTCGCCGTGGTCGGCGAGTCCGGAAGTGGCAAGTCGACCCTGTCGCGCTGCCTGATCGGGTTGCATGACAATGCAACCGGGCAACTGAGCCTAGACGGCGCATCCTTGCCTATAACGGTGGGCAAGCGTGACCAGAATGCCCGGCGGCAGCTGCAATATATCTTTCAGAACCCGAATGCCTCTCTGAACCCCCGCCGCACGATCGGCGGGAGCCTGGAAGCGGCGATTTTCGACGATGTCGACAGGCGGAGCGGCAGGGCCAAGGCCATCATCGCCGAGGCGCTCGACCGCGTGGGCATCTCCGTCGACCTCGCATCGTGTTTCCCGTCCGAACTATCCGGGGGCCAGCGGCAGCGCGTTGCGATTGCCCGTGCCCTCGTCGCCAAACCAGCCGTGCTCTTATGCGATGAGGTGACCTCCTCGCTCGACGTTTCGGTACAGGCGTCCGTCATCGAATTGCTCCGCAGCCTGCTCGACGATGGTCTCGGCATGCTGTTCGTCACGCACGACCTGGCCGTGGTTCGCAACATTGCCGACGAGGTCGTCGTTCTGGCCGGCGGCCGGGTGGTCGAGCGTGGCGCGACAAGCGCCGTGCTGCAGGCGCCGCAACATCCCTACACACGCTCTCTGCTCGCAAACACCTTGCAGCTGCCGACCGATGCCGGCTGCCCGAGCATGAAGCCCGCTGCGGCAAGATAGGCCGCGATCAGTTCACACACTGTCCATCCAACAAGAGGAGAAAACGATGGCAAGTCACTTTGACGGATTATTGAACGAAACGATGCCGCTGCTGGAAGTCGATTTCACGGCCGAAGGGGCGCTGGCCGATCTGCAGGATCCGCCGAATACAGGTGGCTTCGAACTCGTCGGCAGCCTCGTGCAGCCGAAGTCTCCGATCCATATGACGCATATCTGGATTACGGAAACCGAACAGCCGATCCATTGGGTCTCGGAACACGTCCATGACTATGATGAGGTCCTGATCTGGACCGGCAGCGACCCGAATAATCCGCGCGATCTGGGCGCCGAAATCTATATCGACATCGAGGGGGAGCGGCGCACGATCACCGCCTCCGGCTCGATCTTCATTCCGGCCGGCGTCAAGCATTGCCCGCTCGGCATCAATCGCGTCTGGCGGCCGTTTACCTTCCATGCCCTGTCGCTGGCCTCGACCTACAAGGCGAAAGTTTGATCGGCATCAAGCATAAGCTTCCGTCGGTGGTGCTTCTGCCGACGGGGCCTTCCGCATTGACCTAGAGTCGGATGATTTTAGGTCGAGTCGACCTAAAATTTGAATCCGCTCTAGAATCAAAGAGGTAGAGCATGATGTCGTCCGAAAACCGCTTACACTTTTCGGCATCATGCTCTAGAACCGTAGGTCTTCATCCTTCCAGAGACGGAAGCCGCCGAGAAACGCATTCTCGTTGTCGCCGGCGCGGCAGCCATCGGGCAACTCATCCAACTTATCGACATTGCCGCCACCGATGACGATCTCATGCGGCAGCAGCGCCGCCTGCAATTTGGCCACCACTTTCTCGACCGACTTGCGCCATTTCTTCTTGCCGTATTTTTCCAGGCCGCGCTCGCCGACATAATCCTCGAACGTGCCATCCTTCTTGTAGGGCAGATGCGCAAGCTCCATGGGCAGGCAGACGTAATGGACGATCATGGTCGAGCCCAAACCGGTGCCGAGCCCCAGAAACAGCATGTTGCCGCCTTTATAGCTGCCGATTGCCTGCATGACCGCATCGTTGACGAGCCTGACGGGCTTGCCGAAGGCGGCGGAAAAGTCGAAGTCTTTCCAGCCAGGCCCGAGATTGTGCGGCTCGATTGCCGGCCTGTTATTTGCGACCGGGCCGGGATATCCCATGCCGATAACGTCAAACTGCCAGTCGGCCGTAAGCTGCTTGACGGCCTCGACCATCTTTTGCGCCGACATCTCCATGCCGGAGGGAGCCGTACGGCGCTCGCTACCAGAACTTAGCCGAACCTTGACGTGAGAGCCGCCAAGATCGATTGCCAATACGACAAGATCCTTGGCTGCGGCTGATGGCGCTTGCTTGGCAGACTTAGGTTTTACGCTCACGATGCGCTTCCCTCCGGGTACGTTTATTGCGATTGAGGTTTACTTGGCCTTGTCGGAAATGGTCACCGAAAAATCCGCTCCCTCCCAATGGTCGGTATCGGGCCAGTAGAAGGTGAACACGATGGGTGTGCCCATGGGCAGCCGCTCTGTCGCAAGCTCGACCACATCGATACCGAAGCCGTTTTGCCGGGTCGTGATATCGTTTTCACTCGCCCAGCCATCTGCGCTCCAGCGAATGATTGCTTTCGCCATCACTTCGATCCTAAGGCGCTTGCCTGCCGGGACCTGCGACATCTTGTTGTTGAAGCGCCAGAGCACGAAGGGCGCGGTCGTCTTGTTCCTGACGTAACGTTCGACGCCCTGCGACGGCATATCGAAGACGGCATTGTCCTTCAGCGAACGCAGTAGCTTGATATGCTCGGCATGAGCCCATACGAGCGGCATGGCGCTGCCAGACGGTTCACCGAAGACGAGGCCCCGCTCAGGCATATCGGGCTTATCCCAGACCTGCTCGGGCAATAGCCCGCCTGGTCCGGCCGATCCCTCAAGCGCTCCGAGCAAGGTGATGGCGGCTTTTGGCCTGCCGGCGGCAAGTTCATAATGGGCACGCTCGCCGGCCAGCAATGGCCAAGGGCGACCGATACCGGTACCGTCAAAGGCGCTGCCATCCTCGTGTTCCCCATATCCGTCGCCCGTATAGCGATACCAGAGCGGGCCTTGCGGCAGATCGCATTTGAGTTGCGCGTCGATCACCTTGACCGTGTCGACAATGCGCGGATCGTTGGCGGCGCGTAGGCCGAACCGGACGAGCGCCAGGGCATCAGGGCTGACGACACGGGCAGTCGGCAGATAGGACTCCGCAGGCGGGCGGTTCTTGATAGGCACGAAGCCATCGGCGGGCGAGGCGCCCTCGGCAATGTCCGGGGGCGCGATGCGGACATAGTAGCCCTTGACCCCGAGATTCGCAGTGGTGCTGTCGGCATCGACATAGGTCCAGCGCTCAACCTGATCGTTCCAGGCGTCCGCCGTCTGCCTGAGGTAATCGGCATTGTGATCGTGCCCGGCAATTTCCAGAATGTCGGCGGCGGCGAGCAGCGCGGCGATTTCGACCGCGAGGGTGAAGGGGGAAAAGCCGCCGTCTTCCTCCCAGCGGTCTTCGCCAGTCACCGGGCCGTTGACGACCACGTAGCGAGCCGCTTTCTCGACCATCGAGACATAGGAGAGCAGAGCGTCGCCGGTCAGCGCGCCCTCGCGGCGCAGCGCGTCTGCAAGCAGGATCGGAAAGGCGCACTCATCCATCTGTATGCCGGTCCAGTAGGGCTCGCCGTCGAGCCAGGCATTCTGCGGCCAATGTCCATCAGCCTCCTGGATCGCGCGCAGATAGGCGAGGATGCGGATTGCGTCCTGCGGAGCGCCTGCTGCAAGAAAGCCTCCGGCCGTCTCGACCAGATCGCGCGGCCAGACCAGATGATAGCCGCCAAGATCCTCGTCGCCCTTGGCGAAACCCCAGGGAATGGAGAGCGAGGCGACGGCAGGTCCTTCGAACGACAACGGCCGGTGCGTTGCAAGCACGGCGGTCGATATCCGGTAGCGATTGAGTTCGGGCGGCGGCGCTCTCGGCTCGTCCAGTGCCAGCAGCGTGCTCTGCCAWTTCCGCCAGTCGGCAATATAGGAGCGTTCGGCATCCTTGTAGCCAGCTTGCAAGCTGGCGAGTGCGTTGTAGCCTGCTTCCTCGGCGCGGTTTCCGAAGCCGAGTGACAGAAGGACCGTGTCGCTGCCGGCAGCAAGGTCGATTTCGCCTGTCAGCGCCACATTGCCGTTGGCGGCATGGGCAATACGGGGATCCAGCTGGCCAGTTTCCTGAAGCTGGCGCCATCCGTCGGAAATGCCGACATAGCCGGCCGACGCGGTTCGCCATCCGCCGCTCACGGCAAGCGCCAGCGAGATTCCGCCTCTGCCCTTCGCAAAGAGCATCGGCGTGCCCTTGTAGTCTCCCACCCAGCCGGTATTCCCGGCACCGGCATTGATGAGATGCGGGGCGGTCAGCACATAGAGCCGGTAGTCGTGAACCGATCCGTGCAAGGCTTCGAACGATATCTGCTGCAGCAGGCTGTTGCGCACGGGATCGACGATAATGCGCTTGATAATGCGGTAGCGCCCGTCGAGGGCCGTATTGACGAGGCGATAGGCGGGGACGCCGTCCTCGATCGTCGTGACCACGCTTTCAGTATCGCGTTTTTCCTCGGAGAAGTAGCCGTCAGGACCGGTCACGATCAGGCCGATGTCGCGCGTACAGGCGCAATCGACCCGCGGAAAATAAACCTCGTTGAGAATGCCGTGGCTCAGTGTGAACCAGATGCGGCACGCCGGCGAGAGAGCCGTTCCGACGCCGCTTTTTGCGCTGGATGTCCAACGAGGAGCGATACCCCCCGCACTAGAGGCCGAGATATCGTCCTGTATCATTCGTTTATCTCCGTTGCCGTTGCAATCTGCTCCGACAAAGCGGCTTCGGCAAGTGCTGCGTGTGAAGATGTTGTTGCAGATCTCGCGGCCTTCCGTCTGGTCATGGATCATGCTCGGCGGCAGCAAAATCGTCAAATTGACATATTAATAAACATGTTAAATAGTTGATCTGGGCAGGAGACTGATCGGCGAGCGAGTTTGACGCTCGATCACATGAATCATGCCTCAAAACGCTCCGTCGGTTCCAGCTAAGAGGCTTTTCAGATGCAATCAAAGCACCTCGTCGACCCCCAGCTTCTGCCCTTGCTCGATGTGTTGATTGAGCAGGACTTCTCGATCGAAATGCTTCCCAGGCTGAGACGGCTGTTCGACGAGCAAATGGCGGCAATGCCGAAGGCTGACGTATCGGGCGTGCTGGCCCATGAATTCATGGTCTCTGCTGCCGACGGGCATTCCATCCGCGTTCTGGCCTACCGGCCGGAACAGTCGCCGGCGCGTCTGCCGGGGATCGTGCATATTCACGGTGGCGGTTTCGTCGTCGGTAATCCGAATATGGACGATGCGGACAATCGTGCGCTCTGTCGCGATCTCGGCTGCGCCATCTTTTCCATCGACTATCGGCTAGCGCCGGAACATGCCCATCCGATTCCGATCGAAGACTGTTACGCCGCGCTCCTCCATATCTACGAGCATGCAGACGAACTTGGCGTTCTCCCGAACAGGATCGGCGTCAAGGGAGAGAGCGCAGGCGGAGGGCTTGTCGCCGCCCTGGCGTTGCTGGCTCGGGATCGCAAGCAGGTTCCGCTCGCCTTTCAGCATCTCGCCTATCCGATGCTCGATGATTGCACTTGCGTTGCCGCCAATCCGCATCCCTATACCGGCGAGTTTGTCTGGACTGCGAAGATGAACCGCTTTGGGTGGACGTCTCTTCTCGGGCATGCCCCCGGGACAGATGAGGTTTCACCTTACGCATCGCCTGCACGCGCCGACGACCTGGCGGGACTGCCACCCTGCTTCATGATGACCGGGACGCTGGATCTTTTCCTTGAGGAAGATCTGGAATATGCGCGGCGCCTCATCCGGGCCGGTGTGCCGACGGAATTGCATGTTTACCCCGGCGCATTTCACGCCTTCGATTTTCAGAGGGATGCCGATGTAACGGTGCGATACCGCGCCGACAGCCTGGCTGCTCTTCGTCGATTTCTAGAAGCCTAATCGAGCCACGGCACTCTGCTGCGCTGGTGGCGGAATCGGTTCTTAGTTCGCGCGCCGTTGATGTCTATGTAGAAAGTATTGACTTACCTAAGATGGGCCTTCCCGGCTGCGACTATCCGTGGTCTTGCGGCGCAATAAGCTCTGCCATCACCGTGCGATCGAAACTCCGGCGGGTGTCGGTTTCAAACGCAAGTCGTCGATCTTCATGAAGGCTGGAGACCGGATTGCGGTCGAGATCGAGAAGATCGGCTGGCTCGAAAATCATGTTGTCGCCGAGAGCTGATTTCGGCAGCCAATGTCAGGCAATTTGGCAGGTGAGTGGTCCGTCCCGAACCATGCGCCGCGGGCTTGCGCGAATGCGGAGATGCGCCAGGCATGGCTGGCGCATCTCGTTTTACATTGCGCTGGCGGCATCCTTCCGCCTGGCTGTCCGTGACATTGCAATGACCGCGATGATGAGGATGACGATCAGGCCAGCTGCGACCATTGCCGGCACGATATAGGGCTGCACCGTCGCGAGGAACGGCATCGGACCACCCTTTCGCGCAGTCGCGACATCGTCCGGAGCAACCTTTGCGTCTGGATTGCCGAAGCGGGTCAGCACGTAGTTGGCGATGTCTGCGACCTGTCCGTCAGTCAGAGGCGTGACATAGGATTGGTTGCCGAAGCCCGGCATAAGGATTTCCTGGCCGCCTACCTCGCGCTCCACTCCGTAGAGGATCGTCGCCACCAGATTGGCCGGATTGCGCGCGCCCGTTGCCGTATTGCGGAATAGTGAGGGATAAGCCTGGTTGGTGCTGCCGGCACCATCGGGCTGATGACAGCTTGCACAATAGCCGCTGTAAAGTTCGGCGCCGGTTTTCAGGCTCTCATGCGCATTGGGTGGAAAAAGGCCTCGGATCGATGGTTCGTCGGATGCCCGCGCGCCAAAATCGTGCGCGGCTTTCTTGTCCATGGGATCGCGGACCGGCGGCGTCGATTTCAGGTAGGCGGCAAGCGCCTTCAGGTCGTTCTCGGGCAGATGCTGCAGGCTGTTCTGGACGGCTTCCGCCATCCCGCCGGCTGCCTGCGCCTTGCTGTCCAGATGGCCGGTGCGGAAATATTGCACCAGATCCGCCTCGTTCCAGGCACCAATGCCGCTGATCGGATCGGAGGTGATGTTCGGCGCATACCAGGGGCCGACGAAGCCGCCTGTCAGGGCCGCATCTGCGCTTTGCCCCATCAGCAGATTGCGCGGCGCGTGGCAGGATGCGCAGTGGCCGAGTGCACCGGCCAGATAGGCACCCCTGTTGATCTCGTCGCTCTTGGAGGTATCCGGCACGAAGGGGCTGCGATCGGCGAAGAGAAGATTCCACGCCGTCATCGAGAAGCGAATGTTAAAGGGGAAGGGCAGTTGGGTCGCGTTCTCCGGTGCTTCCTCAACCGGTTGAACGCCATGCATGAAATAAGCATAGAGTGCCTGCATGTCCTGGTCGCTTATCGCGCCATAGGCATCATAGGGCATGGCGGGATAGAGGTGAGCGCCGTCTTTCTTGATGCCCTTTCGCACCGCTCTTTCGAAATCTTCCTCCGAATAGTCACCTATTCCGAACGCCTTCGAAGGGGTGATGTTGGACGAATAAATCGTGCCGAGCGGAGAGACGATGCCATAGCCGCCGGCAAAGGATTTCCCGGTTTTCGGCGCGGTGTGGCAGGCCATGCAATCGGCCGCAGTCGCAATTGCCTTGCCTTTGTCGACCAGGGCAGCGAGATCCTCGGCGGCAGCCGCCGCAGAGGCAGAGCCGAACGTAAGGCTCAAAAGCGCCAAGCCGGCGAGACGGGGGATCGTTCTCATCGTCATCATCTCCCTCATGCGCCGAGGGCTTTTGAAATATCGTCGGCGGCCTTGATGCCCAGCGCGGCCATGGTCAGTGTCGAATTGACGACGCTGGCGGATGGGATCGCGGCCCCTCCGGGGATCCAGAGATTGGCGTGATCGTGGGCGCGGCAATTGCCGTCGACGACCGAATCCTTGGGGTCGCTTCCCATAATGCATCCGCCCATGATGTGATTGTTGGCGTTGAGTGCTGTCGTGATCTGCAGATCCGCCGCATTGAACAGCGCGGCGATTTCCTTGAGCTGCACGACGGCGGCGTCGTAACCTTTGCGGACGTAATCGCCGACGTCGTAGTAAACGTCGGGGCAAGGAATTCCGTGCGGATCCATGCGCGTTTTGCTGAGCGTCACGCGGTTCTTGGCGTCAGGAAGCGGCTCGAGGCTGATCGACATGTCGACGCCATGAATGGTCCTCTTGCGGATTTCCGCGTCCAGTTCCGCGCCGACAAGCCCCTGTTTGAGTGCAGCCGATGTGGCCGAAGTAACCTGCGTGATGTTGTTGAGGATCATCTTGTTAGCGGAATAGTCCGAGCGAAAGGCGCCGTCGCGCGGGCCGACAAGACAGCTCGATTGCGCCGGCCCGCGACCGATCCACAGGGGTTCCGATGCCTGGAAGAAGCAGTGGAAGCCCGAGTGATCCATCATATTGCGGCCGACCTGATCCGAGGAGTTGGCAATACCGGCCGGGTTGCGATCGTTGGCGGCCGCCAGAAGCAGGCGTGGCGATTCCATCGAGTTGCAGGCAATGACGAAGGTCGTGGCCGTCGCTTTGTGCGACCTGTGGTCGGCGTCGTACCAATGGACGGCAGTGATGCGATTGTTCTCATCGGTATCCATTTTGTAGACGACCGATTCGGCAAGAACGATCGCGCCTTTCGCTTCGGCAGACTGGACCGTGTGAATGCCGTTATACATTGCCCCGATCGGACAGATCGGCTGACAGTTGTTGTTGCCGCAGCACGTGGGACGTCCGTTCCAGGGACGGGTGCTGCGGGCTTGCGGAATCGGCACGGATCGATAGCCATGTGCATTGACGATCTCAGCGAAACGCTTGTCGCCATAGCTCCACGGCACCATGTCCATCGGGTAGGGCCGCGACCGCTCGGAAGGAGACTGAAGCGCCGGGTCGTTCGGGCCGGCAACGCCCATTGCGTCTTCGGCCCGACAGTAATAGGGTTCGAGCTCGTCATAGGAAATCGGCCAGTCGCGGCCGACCCCATATGTGGAGCGCATCTTCAGATCGACGGGCAAGTGCCGCCAGCTGGACGCCGCCCAATGCCATGTCGTTCCGCCAACGGTTTTCAGATAGCCTTGTTTGAAGCCTTTTCCGTCGGGACCAGAGAGCGCAACATAGTTGTTTTCGGGCCAATAGAGCGGCGCGGGCGCCATGTTCGATTGCGGATATAACCCCTGGAAATCCGACCCCGACCGGTTGGCGAAGGGCATATTGCGCCAATTCTCCACCGCTTGGGCGCGCTCGATGCGCAGGCCGGCATCGAGAACGAGGACCGACTTGCCCTTGGCGGCAAGTTCATCTGCGACGAGGGCGCCGACGACACCTGACCCGACGACGACGACATCGGCAACCGCATCGCCATTGTTGAAAACGGGAGATTTCATGATCAGAGCACCCTTGGAGAATTGACAGGCATGCGAGTGACCTCCGGCGGCAGGCCGGTCCACCACATAGGGCCATTGTTGCAATAGGTGGGGACCGTCAGCCCATCAGCGACGGGGCGGTACATCAGTGCGTCCTTGTAAGCCAGCACGACGGGACCGTGTGCCGTTTCGACAGTGCCGGTATACCAGGTCGAGACGATTTTCATGGCAATGGCATCCAGGCCAGCTGCCGCGGCCGCCATTTTCAGCGAAGTGCCGGTCACATTGGCTTTTGCCAGCACGGCAAGCTTGATCGCTTTGTCCGCGAAGCCGGAATCGTCGGCATTCAGGATCTGGAAGATGCGCTTGGAGGTTATTGGAGAGAGGTCGCGCTTGTCGGTCAGTACGCTCGACGCGATATAGAAGGCAGCTTCTGCCGCGGAGGGTGTGTCGGCGAATGCCTTTGGCACGTTGAGGCCCGCAAGCAGAAGCGTTGTACCGGCCAGCAAGCTACGACGGGTGATTGCCGGCGCTTTCGCGTTCGAGCGCGCCGCGGTTGCGGCATCTTGGGGCGTCTTTGGCGTGTTCATGATCCAATATCCTGAAAGCTGCCGGCGGGAGGGCACCGGACGGGTGATGACGGACACACCTCGCTCTTCGTACTTGGATCGATCTAAGTCAACAAAAATCTGGCATGATGGAAGGAGTGGACCGAGCGATGCGGGAGGACTAATCATAGCGCCCGCAATAAGCCGCGTTCATAGCGGCGCGGGGGAGGAGATGGCGCATTGATGGTGAATGGCAAGGGTCGAAAGGGTACCACGCGGCTCATCGACGTGGCGAGAGAAGCGGGCGTGTCGCGCGCCACGGCTTCGCTCGTCATGCGTGACAGCCCGCTCGTGGCACAGGAGACGCGCTTCAAGGTTCTGGCAGCGACGGAACGGCTCGGCTACGTACGCAACATGACGGCGGCACGGTTGAGGTCGCGTAGCGGCGGGATCGTCGGCGTCATCGTCCCCAATCTGCGCAACCCGTTCTTCGCGGAGCTGTTCGCCGGTATTGAAGAGGCGCTCGAAACGCATGGCCTGGCGGTCCTGATCGGCAACAGTCGCGACGATCGGGAGCGGCAGGCGGATCTCATGCGGCGCATGTGCGAGCACGGCGTGGACGGGATCATTTTCTGCCCTGCTGTCGGGACCGCGGAAGATTGGCGAGCCATGCCGTCGCTGCGCCGCCTCCCCTGCGTGCAGGTGCTGCGACATGTGGTGGAAACGGTTGATTATGTCGGCGTCGATTACCGCGGTGGAATGTGGGCGGCAGTCGAAGCGCTGGCGGGGCTCGGTCATCGCCATATCGCGTTTGCTATCCAGGAGGCGGAGCATTCCGCCCTTGTCGAGCGGCTGGAGGGATATAACGCGGCGATAGAGGCGTTTGGCCTTGGCGCTCCTTGCATCGTCAAGATCCCGGAGACCTTCGAGGATATGGGGAGCCGGGTTGCCGCACTGCTGAGCGCCACGCCCGCGCCGACTGCGACCATATGTTTCAACGATGTGGTAGCGTTTCATCTGGCTGCGGCGTTTCATGATCGCGGGCTGCGACCGGGGCATGACCATGCATTGATAGGCTTCGACGATGTGCAGGCGATCGAGGTTCTACGCCCGCGCATGGCTTCCGTCGCTACGCATCCCGGCGAGGTCGGCAGAGCGGCAGCGCGACGAATGCTCTTTCGCATCGAGCAGCCGGATGCGCCAGCCGAGCGGATTGTTCTGCCGACAGAGCTTGTATTGCGCCCATCTGCCGCAGCGCCTTCAGAGGCCAGCAGCCACACCATATCCTCATAGGGTGCAACGGCGAGGTGGGTCGATCCTTGAAGGCTGCCGCAGGAGTTCTTTCGCTGTTTTAGCCTGTGATGAGTAGCATACTGCCATCGGAAGTTTTTGACCGGGCAGCGGCAGTTTCCTAATATCCGCGATCACCCGCTCCGCTCCTACCCAACTCTTCCGGCGGCGGCAGGCGCATGGAGTGTCGATGCCCTCGGTTGCAATTCTGGTTTTCCCCAAAGTCCAGGCACTGGATGTCTCAGGTCCAATGGACGTGTTTGACGAAGCGAATGCGTTCGTCGCCGCCGAGCGTCGTTATGATGTGACCTTGATTGGCCCCCGCGGGTTTTTCCATGCGTCCAACGGCATGCCCATGGCCGCTCACGAGCACTATGAGCGTGCGACCCGGAAATTCGATCTGGTTCTCGTGGCCGGCGGCCCGTCGCTTCCGAGCGAGGCGCCCGATTTGGTCGTCCTGTCCTGCATAAAGCGACTGACCGCTCTTGCCACCCGCTACGGTTCGATCTGCACAGGTGCGTTCATCCTCGGTCACGCAGGGCTTCTGAATGGCCGACGGGTCACTACTCACTGGCAGAATGCCGATGCCTTGGCGCAGCAATTTCCCCTCGCCGAGGTCGATCGCGACCGGATCCACGTTCGAGATGGCGCCCTGTTGACGTCGGCGGGTGTTACAGCCGGCATCGATCTGGCATTGGCCATCGTCAATGAGGATCACGGCAGCGCCGTCGCTCTGGCTGTCGCCAAGCGGCTTGTCGTCGTGGCTCAGCGGCAAGGCGGCCAATCGCAGTTCAGCCCTTACATAGCCGCACCTTCGGACGATGGTTCTCCGCTTGCCGTCATCTACAGATTCGTCATGGCCAATTTGAACGGGAAGCTGTCGGTCGGCGATCTGGCGGAACATGTGGGCATGAGCCGACGCAATTTCGCGCGCTTCTTTTTGCAGGAGGCGAAGACAACGCCCGGGGAGTTCGTGGAGCAGGCAAGGGTGGACGCGGCAAGGAACTTGCTGGAGGGAAGCCCGCTTGCCTTGAAGGAGATTGCCTTTCAATGCGGTTTCGGCACCCCGCATCGGATGCGGCAGGTCTTTGCAAAGAGGCTTGGAGTGACGCCGGGCCAGTATAGAGCGAGCTTCAGAAGCCCGTGATAAAAGTGGCGACCGAAGGGCATTACCTTCGATCGCCATCGGCGACGAACAGTCCTCAGCTATCCCATTTCGAGCCCATGATCAGTTCTGCGAAGTCGACCCGCTTGTAGGTGGGATCCATGCGGGCGAGGACATCTGCCTTGACATTGCCGAACGTCGTCTCCGGCTTCTTGATCGTGCCGTAGCAGAACGCCGACAGGATACCGTGCTTGAACTTGAGGCCGCGCGGATGGCAATTGCAGATTTCGTGACGCTGTTCGCTCGTGAAGTCGTCGTAGGCAAGGCCAAGGACATCCATCTCGACGCCTGCGGTAACAAGGGCAACTGTTGGTCTCTTATGCTGGGGAATGCCCGGTGTTGTGTGGAGCGCGATGGAATCCCAGACATCATCCAAATCGCGTTCCGAGACATCGTAAGATTTGAGGAAGGTGCGTGCGGCATTCGCACCATCCACCTCGAAGCGCTCGGTTTCGCTGGCATAGGAATCCATGAGGCCCATGTCGTGGAACATCGCCCCGACATAGAGAAGTTCTGGATCGTATTTCAGGCCCTTGCGCTCGCCGGTCAGTGCTCCGAACAGGAAGACGCGGCGCGAGTGGTGATAGAGCAGGTCGGTCTCGGTGTCCCGGACCAGTCCGGTCGCGGCTTTTGCCATTGGACTGTCCGGGATCTTGATACCTGCGATGACTTCGGAAGTAGGGGACATTTGCAGCTCCAGTCGAGTGGGTTGTGGGCGAACGGACCGCTCTTGTCACCGAAACCAGTGTTTGCCGATCCGTCGGAACCGGCTTGATACTCGCGGAAGAGGACTTGGCGTTCAAACGGGTAAAGGGTTTGAATGGTGCCAACAAGGGTACGAAAGCGGCCAGCATTCATGGCAGGCGCTGGAGAGAGCGGAAGCTTCCGCCATTCCGTCCGGATTGCTCCAGATGGCGAAAACTATTGGGCGAGCAGGGCCTCGACCTTACCGGCAATCGCGAGCAATGCGCGGTCGCCATGGCGGCTGCCTTCGATCATCAGGGCGACGGGAAGGCCATCCCGATCCAGTCCTGCGGGAATCGAAATAGAAGGTGCTCCCGTCAGGGTCGCCAGCACCGCATGGCTCGTCACCGTATGGAAGGTCGAAACCAAACCGGCATCCGTTTGCATGCGTTCATCCTCGCTCATCAGAGGCGGTTGCACCGGAACGGTCGGCATGATGAGCGCATCGAGTTGGTGGCTGCGGAGGAGTTGCTCATATGTATCTCGCAGCGAGGCCAATCCGCCGTTGTGGGCATAGAGAAAGGCCTCCCTGGTTTCGGCGGCAAACGACGGAAGCCGCTCGAAAATCATGCGGACATCGGGACTGGCGATGGTGGAGGTGAATTCCGTCAGCGTTTTGCCGAGCCGGTTCGCACAAAAGGCCGTCCAGAATTCGAATGCCTCGTTGAACACCACAGGCCCGCCGATGCGCGCATCGATATCCTCAAATTCAGAAGCGGAAATCGGAACGAGATCTATTTCTCCCGAGAGGGCAAGTCTGCTGAGTGCGCTAGCTATGGCATGGTCGACACTCTGCGACAAGCAGCGTTTGTCCCAGAGAACACCGAGGCGCAAAGGCCGCTCCGGCAGCGCCGGGAGGGCATGCTCGCCTGTTATGATTCCGTCGATTTCGGCCAGATCGGCACAGTTTACCGTCATCGGGCCGATCGTGTCGCGGGTTGGCGACAGCATGAGAGCGCCTCCCTCCCTGTACCGTCCCGTCGATGGCCGAAAGCCGACGATCGAGCAGAAGGCAGCCGGAATACGCGACGACCCTCCCGTGTCGGAGCCTAGGGCAAAGGGCACGACGCCGCGAGCGACCGCGGCGCCGCTGCCGCCGGAGGAACCGCCTGCACTGCGGTTCGGGTCGAATGGGTTGCGGACGGCGCCGAATGCAGGGTTGTTTGATGTAATGCCGAACGCAAGCTCGTGCATGTTCAGCTTGACCGGAACATAGCCGCCGGCCGATCGAAGGGCGGCAACCGCTGGCGCATCGGCGTTTGCGAGATTTTCAGCGAGACCTGGGCATGCGCCGGTGGTCATATAGCCCGCCACGTCGATGTTATCCTTCACTCCGAAGGCGATACCGTGAAGAGGCCCGCTTTCGGCCGTGGGAAGAGCTTTGGCGTTCGTTTGAATGACAGCGTTGTCATGATTATCCGCGGCGCGCGCCAAAACGATTTCACGCAGGGCGTCAAGACCATGTTCTGCGACGATGAAACGAGCATCACGAAGAGACATGGGAGAATAAACAACACTCATACAGCGAACCTCCCTGTTCAAAGCATGCTGTGGTTATAGATGGGCCGGTCGATTTATCAACGTGACCCGAGGTCAATGTTACGAAAATGATGCTCCCCTTGGCCGAGGCCGGTAGCGCAAAGGCCGGGCTTCAGTCGCCTTCGGCCAGGTGAACACGCACGCTCCAGCCCTCCAGCAGTGGAAATCTCACTGTGTCAAAAATGGACGGCGACAGCGCAGGGGAAACTTCATAGCGTCGAGACTGATTGGTTTGAGCCGGTTGTGTGACTGTTGAGCCTGCGACCGAAAAAACGCGGCCACGGGCCAATTGGGGGGAGACGATCGGTCCGGCGTGGCGGCGCTGGCCGATCTGTCGGTGTTGAGATCGAAATAGACGGCTGAGGGGATGCGAAAGGCGCTTAGAGAAATATCGAGATCATGTACGCAGCGCGCGGCAGCGCTGACGGGCGAGAAGGGCAATTCCAACAAAGAGATCGAGTTGCCGTGAGCGTCCGGATGCCTTCGCCAATTGCCATGCGGTCGCTCAGACGCGAGACCCGCATTTCTGCGATTTATCCACTGCCTGTTCTGCATCGCCACAGCGTCAGGCTCAACGAAAGAATGACAATGACTGACCAAATGACCCCTGACAGAAAGACCCGTCTACCGGGCGGAGCCGACGCGTTGCGCGAGGTTCATGGCGATTGGCTCGTTCTCGGCGCGATCCAGGCGAACGAGACGTCGACGCAGAAATCCTGCGTGATCGTGCAGGAGCAGATCCACAACGACACGCGCCAGCGGTTGCTGCTGATCGAATTGCGCCCGGATGCCGGAAAGGTGACCGGAACCTTGGTGCTGCCGTTCGGACTTTTGTTTCAGAAAGGGGTTGTCCTGCAGGTGGACGAAGGCAGCCGAGCGCCTGCCATCCCCTTCCGCACGGCGCTGCCCGCCGGCTGCTTCATCGATCTTGAAATCGATGCGCTGCGTCTTTCATTGCTGAAAACAGGCAAGACGATGCAGATCCACGCCATTGCCGCTGACACTGGTCAGATCGTCACCTTCCCCGTCTCCCTCAACGGCTTTGCGAGCGCGCTTGCCCGCGCGGAAATGATCGTTCGATAAGATTGCTTCTGCGAGAGAACCTCATCGTTACCAATGCAGTACGCAGAAAATGCGATGCGAGGCCAAATAGCGTCACCAGAGCGTTTCCGCGCTTCAAAAAGGCGGAAGCACTTTAGACGATAGCGGAGCCCATCCTATTGATAGGCTCCGCCAAAATCTGGGTTGGAACGTAGGCCGGATAGTAGCTCGTTGCTGCTTTGAGCCTGCTGCTATCTTTAATCGTGCGTTGTCTTGAAATAGCGTTCCAGAAAGCGACTGTAGCTGCCCATCAACGCGCTGAAGGTAAAGTAGACGGCTGCAGCGAAGAGATAGCCTTCCAGTACAGCGATGCCTTGCCATGCAGGATCTCGCATCGCCGACCGGACTGTATCGAGAAAGTCGAGAAGACCGACGATGGTCACGAGCGTGGTGTCCTGGAAAAAGCCGATGAAGAGGCTGACCAGCGGAGGGATGACCTTCTTCATGGCTTGCGGCAGTACGATCTTGTACATGACAAGCCAATAATGGAGGCCAAGGGCCGATCCGGCTTCGCTCTGGCCTCTTGGAATATCCTGAAGACCCCCGCGGACGATCTCGGCGATATAGGCGGCGGCAAAGATGATGATGGCAACCTGCGCTCGGAGCAGCTTGTCGATCGTGACACCCTCCGGCATGAACAGAGGCAGCATCACCGTCGCCATGAAGAGAATGCTGATCAACGGAACGCCGCGGACGATCTCGATGAAGCCGACCGCAAGAATTCTGATGACGGGCAGGTCGGATATACGTGACAACGCCAGAAGGATGCCCAGAGGCAGGGCACAAGCAAGTCCGACGAAAGAGAGCAGGAACGAGAGCGGCAAACCTCCCCACTGGCTCGTCGGCACGGGTGGCAGACCGAAAGCGCCGCCAGCCATCAGAATATACAGCGTCGGCATCAGTACCAGGCACCATGCGCCGAGCAACGTTCTGCCCCAAAGCCAGGGCAGCATTGACACCAAGGCGCCGGCCATAAATAAAATCTGTGCCAAAAGCGGGCGCCACTGCTCCTCGTAAGGATAGAATCCGAAGAGCATGTAGCGCAGTTTCGTGGCGAGAAACGGCCAGCATGCCCCGGAACCGCTCTTGCAATCGGCAGGAGTGCCCGCAAATGTCGCATTGACCAGCAGCCAGTCGATTGCCAGCCTTCCCAGCATCAGCAAGGCGCCTGCGCAGGCAAGCGTGATCATGGTGTTGCCAGGCGTTCCGAACCAGGTCCGCATCCATTGCGTCTGCCTTTTGGGCGGCAGTTGCGGGGTAAACTCGGTCAGTCGAAGGTCGAGATCAGCCATTGTCAGCGCTCCTTCAACGCCATGCGGGCATTGTACCAGTTCATCAGAAGTGAAATTGCGATGGAAAGGCCGAGATAGACCCCCATGAACACAGCTATCGTTTCCATGGCCTGCCCGGTCTGGTTCATGATGGTATTGGACACCATAACGAGATCCGGATAGCCGATGGCAATTGCAAGCGAACTGTTCTTGAACACCGTCAGATAAATGTTGGTAAGCGGAGGGATCATGATCCGCAGCGCTTGGGGAAGGATGATCAAGCGCAGTGCGGTGCCGCGTGAAAGTCCAAGGGCTATGGAAGCTTCCCATTGCCCCTTATTGATAGCCTGAATACCAGCGCGCACGATCTCGGCAACGTTGGCCGATACGTTCAGCGCAAGGCCAACGAGAAGCGCGACGAATTCCGGTCGTATCTGAAGGCCGCCACTTAGGCGGAAGCGACCCTGCTGAGGAAGATCCCAACTCAGATTGATCCCGTATAGAAGCCAAACCAGTAGGAGTGGAGTGATAGATAGTGCAATTGCAATCAGCAAACCATGGTTCGATTGGCCGCTAGCAAGGCGGCGGCGCAAGGCCGAGCGATAGGACAGGAAGCCTATTACCAAGCCGGTGGCAACTGCGAGCAGCGGAACAGCGAAACCGTTAGCTGCCGATACTGCTGGAATAGCAAGTCCGCTATTGGAAAGATATACGCTTGGCGCAATTGCCAGAGCAGCGCGCACCGGCGGCAGAACATTTATGATAAGAGCATACCAGAATAACAGATAGAGCAGCAAAGGGACGTTGCGCATCACTTCGATGTAGGCAAGCATCACGTGCTGTAGCAACGGATTGTGTGACATGCGTCCGATGCCCACGAGCAAGCCGATCAAGGTGCCGAGGATGGCCGCCAGAACGGAAACCTTCATCGTATTTGCTACGCCGGCCAACAATGCGCGCGCGACGGTGTCTGTCGGCTCATAAGCGATCGCGGTCTCGCTGATAACGAATCCGGCCTGTCGTGACAGGTAACCGAAGCCGGTTGCAATATCCTGCTTGGCCAGGTTCTGACTGGCCGTCGTAAACATCGACCACGCGAGGATGACGACGAATACGACTGCCAGGCATTGATAGAATAGCGCGCGATACCGCACGTCATGAAGCAAAGCCATGCGTTCTTCCGGTACATTCGAGAGCGGGGGATGTCCCGTATTCGGTTTCCGAATACGGGATTGATTTCCTTAGAGCGTTTCCGACCGGCTTTGAGCCGTGAAACGCTCTATCGTCTTGGTTATACGCATTCCAGATGGAAAGCGGCTGTGCATCTTCCCGAGAAGGCTTAGCGGAAAGGCGGTGCGTAAAGCAGGCCCCCAGCATTCCAGGGCATGTTCGGGCCACGGGTCAGGCCGAGCTTGGTCTTTTCCCCGAGGTTGCGATCGAAGATCTCAGCATAGTTGCCGACCGACTTGATGATGTTGTAGCCCCATTTCTTGTCTAGCTTGAGCATCGGCCCGAGTTCGTCCGTCACGCCGAGCATGCGCTGGATTTCCTGGTCGTCGCTTTTCAGCTTTTCGTCGACATTGGCCTGGGTAATGCCCTTTTCTTCCGCTGCCATCACCATCCATTCGGACCAGGATACGATGTCGTGCCAGTTTGAATCATTTTGACGAACGGCAGGAGCAAGCGGCTCCTTCGAGATGGTCTCGGGAAGAATGACATAATCATTCGGGTTGTTGGCAACCGCACGGATTGAGGCGAGGTCTGATCGGTCGGACGAGATGGCTTCACAGCGGCCGCCGAAGAAGGCTGCGCGATTTTCGTCGGGGCTTTCGAACACGACCATCTCGAATTTGGCACCCTGCGCCTTGAAGAAATCGGTGAGGTTCTGCGCCGTGGTCGTTCCCGGCAGGGTGCAGATTGCAGCGTCCTTCAGTTCCTTGGCGCTGGTGATCCCCAGTGATTTCGGAACCATCAGGCCCTGACCGTCGAAGAACACATAAGGGCCGAAGTCGAGACCGAGCGATGCATCGCGAGAAAAGGTCAATGTCGTCTGCCGGGACAGAATATCGATTTCCCCGGACTGGAGCGCCTGGAAGCGCGTGTTGATATTCGTGGGAACGAACTCGACTTTGTCGCCGTTACCAAACACCGCAGCTGCGACGGCACGGCAGATATCGGCATCGAAGCCTTCCATCCGACCTTTGTCGTCAGGCGCTGCAAAGCCTGGATTGGCGATGGATACCCCACATACCACCTTGCCGCGCTGCCTGACCGTGTCGAGCGTATCGGCTCGAGAAATAGATGGTGCCAGCGTACCGAAGGTCGCGAACACGCAAGCGACGCCTGCCCACAAGATCTCACGTCTCATTAAATTCCTCCCATTTTCTCATTCGGTGCAACGCCGCGCTCCTCCGCTTGGCTTATTTTGCACACATGATTGTCTACAATAAAAGAATACCCATAACAACTACATGTTTCTAAATTGGCCGCTCATTGTCATGTGGTGCAGGTTTGGCGGCACTACAGGGCCAATCTGGCTGAATGCAAAAACTCTTGGATGCAAGAACGAGGCCAAACTGAATAATATTGTGTACAATATTTTGAGGCCGGCACTCTCAAACCTATGTCGAGCCTCGCAAGCGATCTGATCGGTTGCTCGAGCGTCGGATTGCTCATTGATAGGAGCGGCCAACAGGCCTTGCAGTTCGAAGCCGTCAAGCGGTTGTCATTGGCGGTGATGAAAACAGCTCGCGCGGGCGGCCTATCCGGCCTCGCCGGCGTGCAGGGTGCCGATACATAGGTTTTTACCCATTCATGTAGAGGATCTTAAGGAAATCGTCGCTATTGGACCTCAGTGCCAATGAACCGCCGGTCTTCTATGCGTGTTGTCCTGATCAAAGCCGTTCTGAGCGGTCTGCTGTCTCTTATGGCCTCGCTGGCGATCTGCTTTAGCATCGTTCCCCTTCTCGGCGGCCAGGTCGATGGTGCCGGCTTGCTGATGGCGATCATCTGTCCCCTGACGATCGCCATTCCAGTATCGGCTGTGCATTTTCATCAAGCGGAGAAGCTGCGGCGGGCCGAGGCTAGCGCTGCGAACGCATTGGTCCGATTGGCCAGGATCTATGAAGAGTTGCGCGTGCAGTCACGGTTGGACGGGCTGACCGGCATTCCCAATCGTCAGACCTTTCAGAAGGAACTGGCGGATATAAGCAAGATGGGCACGCCTGGAGGGCTGCTGTTTCTTGACCTTGATCATTTCAAGTCGATCAACGACCGATATGGGCATGCAATCGGTGACGAGGTGCTGCGAAAGGTTGGGCGGTTGCTAAGCAGCCGTTGCGGGCCGGGCGATCTGACCGGGCGTCTCGGAGGTGAGGAATTCGTGCTGTTCTTCGGCGACCTCGCCGTCGGAGATATGTTCGAACGCTGCGAGGAAATCAGGCTGGCTGTCGCGCGGCTGGATGTTCGGGCGTCGACGGGAGCGACTGTGCGCGTTTCAGTCAGTATCGGCGCGGTCTATTGCGAAGCAGGTTTCGATGCGGAAGGCTGCCTTGGTGACGCAGACAGGAACCTCTATGCGGCGAAAGCGGGCGGTCGAAATACCGTCGCGCTTGCTGGTTCGGACTTGTGACGGACTGAGGATTTGATCCTGAAAGCCAGGCGATGCCGCTTCAAATCCCTTGGCATCACCGGCATGTTCCGATCGCATCCAGCCGGCCCATCCTGTTGAAGCTTGCCAATCCCGTGTAAAACCGAAATGGCATGCCGATTTGGCTGTCCAATCGTGTATGTCTTGGGAAAATCCTCGTTGAGAGCAAGCAATGATTGCGGCTTGTCAGTCGATTGCATTTATGGTGGTGCCGAGGCTACAATTCTGAAAGTTGTGTGCCGACGGGTTTGGTGAGGCATGATGAGTGGCATTCTGAAGCTGGTTGGGGCTGGCGCCTTTATGGTGCTGCTGGCCAGCGGTGCGTTAAATGGATGGCCGCTTGATACAGAGCGTCAGGCGGATGGCTTGCAGAAGCAGATGACCGATTGCGATCGCAATATCGACGTTTTGATGCGCTTTCGAAATGGCGAAGCCGGAACGGAAAAGCTGGATCGCAAGGTGGTTGAGGGCAGAGTCAAGACATGCCTCGGCGAACTCAAAAACTACTTCTATGTTACGGTCGCCAGAACAAAGCTCAAGGCGAGAGGTGTTTCCACCTTTTCCGGCTTTTAGTCTGGATCCCGGCATTGCTGCAAAGTCACGGAGCACGAGATGCTCTGGCCTGGGATGCAGCAACAGCTAGCGCTGCGAGACAACCTGCCATCTGAAATGAAGTCTGGCATTGCTTTCCAGCGCATGCGTGTTCATCAGCCGATCTTACGTGTAAATCGATTTGCAAAACTATTTGCAAATCGATTCATAATCTCCTAGCTTGCCCGTATGACCACGATCGCCAAAGTTGCTAAGCATGCGGGAGTGTCGCCGACCACTGTGTCGCATGTGTTGAATCATGCCGATCGGGTCTCGGCGGATCTGCGCAAGCGCGTGCTGGAAGCGATCGCCGAGCTGGGTTACGTGCCGAACCCGATGGCGCAAAGCCTTCGGACGGGCCGTACCAATCTTGTCGCCATGCTGATCCCGGATATTCGCAACCCGTTCTATCCGGAAATGGTCCAGGCCGCGCAGTCCGATCTTGAAGCTCTCGGGCTCGACCTGTTGATCTTCAACACCGACGTTCCAGGCGGGCACTCGCAGGAGCACGGCGAGCACTATCTCCGCCAGATCCGCAACCGCCGGATCGACGGGCTGATTGTCGGTGATTTCGCGCTGCACGGCATGCATGACGCACTTCTCGAAATAGACCTTCCGACCGTGTTCATCGGCGATCTACCCAATCAGGCCGTCGACAGCGTTAAGATCGATGACTTCGGCGGCGGTTACCAAATGGGAGCCTATCTGGCCAAGAAGGGGCATCGCCGGATAGCGCATCTGACCGGCCCTTCGTTCTTTGCCGAAGCCATGGCGCGCGCTGCCGGTTTCGAACAGGGGCTGCGCGACAATGGCGTCGAGCCGCTGGCTGAGTTGCGGCGCGAGGGAAGCTATCTCGGCCCGTCAGGCGAGGAGGCGGTGGATTGGCTTCTTGCGACACATCGCGATGATCTGCCATCGGTGATCTTCTTTGGAAATTACCTGATGGCAGCAGGTGCGCTCGCCGCCTTCTTCGATCGCGGCGTCAGCGTGCCCAAGGATATCGGCGTTGCCGTCTTCGGCGATCAGCCGCAGCTGGAATATGTGCGGCCGCGGATCACCAGGGTCGGCAACACGCCATCGCTGTTAGCTCATCGTGCCACCGAGTTGCTGCTCGAAAGGCTCTCCGGAGCCTATGCGGGGCCGCCGCGCTCCGAAGTCATTCCGTGCAATCTGCACGCCTTCGATACCGCATGATTTGACTGATGCCACGCGGGGGGAGCTGTCGTGGCGCGTTGATAAAATGGGAGGTAGTCATGACAGGTAAGGACAAGTCTATTGCCGCAATCACCCGGCGTGGCGTGCTTAAGGCCGGCGCCACCATTGCAATCGGGGGTGCTGCCGGATTGAGCGGATTTCCATATTTGAACCGCATGGCGGTTCGGGCACAAAGCGCGCCGCTGAAGTTCTGGCAGTTCTACGCGCCGGGCGGCGCGGTGCAGAGCCAGGTCGACTGGTTCGAAAGGGCCGTGGCCGCCTGGAACGATAGCCATCCGCAGAAGGTCGAGCTCGAATATGTGCCCAATGCGGAATACATAAACGGCCCAAAGCTTGCGACCGCCTTCGCCTCAGGCGAAGGGCCGGATGTCTTCCTCATCTCGCCGGGCGATTTCCTGCGTTATTACAATGGCGGTGTCCTGCAGGATCTGACGCCGCATATCGACGCCAAGGCTGATTTCCCCGAAAGCGTAATCGCCAACCGGATGGTCGACGGCAAGATCTACGGCATTCCGATGGAAGTCGAGCCGATGGCGATGTACTACTCCGTTAAAGCCTTCGAAGAGGCGAAGCTGAATGAGAATGATGTCCCCAAAACGTGGGCGGAATTGCTCGAACTCGCCAAAAAGCTGACGACGCCGAAGCGCTTCGGCGTGCTGTTTGAGACCCAGCCGGGCTACTATCAAAACTTCACTTGGTATCCCTTCCTCTGGCAAGGCGGCGGCGAATTCCAGACGAAGGACGGCAAGAGCGCCTTCGATTCACCCGCCACGGTACAGGCGCTGAAACTCTGGCAGGATGCGATCAACTCGGGCGCCGCCCCACGGCAGGTCATGGGCACTGGCGCAAATGACACCGTCGCCAATCTTGCTTCGGGTTACTGCGCTATCCAGAATGTCGGCATCTGGGGTATCTCGCAACTGCAGAGCAATGCCAAGGATTTCAAGTATGGCGTCTTTCGCCTGCCGACGCCGTCCAAAGGCAAGTATGTCACTGTTGGCGGTGGCTGGGCTTTCGTGGCCAATGCGAAAGGCAAAAATCCGGATGCAGCTGCACAGTTTTGCGCCTGGGCGCTTGCTTCGAAGGACGCGGCTTCTGTTCAGCGGGTGGCCGACTGGTGCACCAAGGGCAAGTCCGACATGCCGCCACGCGAAAGCGCGCTTGCCGCAGGCGGTGACGCGTTCAAGACAGGCATGATCGGCAAGTTTGCCGCTGACGTTCACCCAGGTACGCGCGCTGAGCCGCGCCTGCCACCGGAGGTCTACAAGATCATCTCCGATGCGATCCAGCAGACACAACTCGGTGGTGCCGATCCGCAGGCGACCGCGACCTCTGCCTCGCAGCAGCTCGACGCATTTCTTGGCTCCTATGGCGGCGCACCAATCCTCTAGGAGGAACCGCCGACCGCCGTGGCAATCGGCTTCGGCGGCTGCTTCCTATTTCGGGATGAGATCATGACGACAATTGTGGATGTAGCGGAAAACCGTGTCAACGGAGAGTGCAAAGGGCTTTCCGCTCGCCATCGTGAATGGATTGCAGGATATCTTTTCGTGCTGCCTGACGCACTTGGCCTCTTCCTTTTCCTCGGCGTGCCGATGCTTCTGTCGCTGGTGTTGAGCGTCTATGAAGTCAACGGATTTGGCGCTTACAATTTCGTCGGCGCCAAGAACTATATCCGCATTTGGCATGACCCGTTGTTCTGGAAGGGGGCGAGGGTGACGGCCCTCTATGCTGTCATGCTCGTGCCCTCCCTCTTTGTCGCTGGCCTGGGGCTGGCGCTTCTCGTGCAGCAGACCAATCGCTTCAATGCCGTCATCCGCTCAATGTTTTTCGCGCCGAACATGGTGAGCCTCGTGGTCGTCGCCCTCGTCTGGCAATTCATGGTCATCGACAAGATCGGGGTCGTCGGCCAAACGATGGCGAGCCTCGGTCTCAACTCGATTTCCTTCCTTGGCGATCCGAATTTCGCGTTGATCACTGTCGTCCTCGTCAGTGTCTGGTTCCTGATGGGCTTCTACATGCTGATCTTCCTGGGTGGCCTGCAGGACATTCCAAAGGAATATTACGAGGCGGCGATGATCGACGGTGCCGGGTCGGTGAAGCGCTTCCGGTACATCACGCTGCCGCTTCTGAAGCCTACCAGCTTTTTCGTTCTCATGGTGTCGATGGTCGCTGCCGTGGCCGGTGCGCAGGCCTTCGACATCATCTACGTCATGACCAAAGGCGGTCCGGCAAATTCAACGGCCGTACTGATTGTCTACATCTATCAGCAGGCATTTTCCTTCGGCGCGTTCGGCTACGCTGCGGCGATGTCATCGATCCTGGTGATTGCGCTCATGGCTGTTACCGCCATTTTCTTTGCCGTCACGCGCGGAGGGCGTTTCGACCATGCGGAATGATCCATCCAATACCTACGTCGCGCGATCGCAGGTAACGCTGGTGCGGTGTCTGTGGATGCTCATCGCTGCCATATTGGCGCTGATGACACTTTTCCCATTGCTCTGGATGGTCTCTATCGCCTTTAAGCCGGCAACTGAATCTTTTTCATCGGCGCTCATCCCAGAAGCGCCGACGTTTGATAATTTCATCTACGTGCTGACCGGCGTACCGTTTATTCGCTATATGCTAAATAGCTTCTTCGTCTCGGCAACAGTGACAGTTGTAGCTCTATTCTTCCACACCATGGCTGGATATGCACTTGCGCGACTGCGGTTTCCCGGGCGGGAAATTATCTTCCTCGCGATATTTTCAACCTTCCTTGTCTCGCTGCCTGTCGTGATTGTGCCGCTCTTCATCATTGTCAAGGCGATGGGCATGATCAATTCCTATGCGGGACTGATCGTGCCGGCGATCTTCAATGCTTTCGGTATCTTCCTGCTGCGACAATATTATCTCTCATTACCGCGCGAGATAGAGGAGGCTGCGGTGATCGATGGTGCCAGCTATTGGCGCATCTATTGGAGCATCATCCTGCCTTTGAGTCGCCCGATGATGTCGGCTCTCGCCATTTTGTTCTTCCTTGCCAACTGGAATTCTTTCCTCTGGCCGCTCACCATCACCTCCAATCCCAACCTCTGGATGGTGCAGGTCGGTATCGCCAACTTCAAAAGCCAATATTCGGCATCCTGGAACTACATGATGGCCGCCTCCACCATCGTCGCCATTCCTACCCTCATCCTCTTCGTGATTTTCCAGCGTCAGATCATGGATTCGCTGAAGACCAGCGGCCTGAAATAGCCGCCTTCATCCAAGACAGGAGACCTTCATGAACAATCTCGGCCTTTCACCCCTGCGCGGGCTGGCAAAACTGCGCGAGGCAAAAACGCGACGGTTTTCGAGTTACGATCGTACCGGCGGCAATGATGATCGTTTCCACATCGAGCCGGGCAAGACCGAGGTGATCGCCGAACACAAAGGGGCGGGCATCATCACTCATATCTGGGCGACGCTTGCCTGCGAGAGCGAGAGCTTCCTGCGCAAGATCGTACTTCGCGCCTATTGGGATGGTGAGACGGAACCCAGCATTGAAACCCCGATCGGTGATTTCTTCGGTATGGGTCATGGCCGCACCGCAAATTATGCCAGCCTGCCGATGCAGGCGAGCCCGGAGGACGGCAAGGCGTTCAACTGCTATTTTCCGATGCCGTTCGGATCGCACATGAAGCTGACAGTGACGAACGAGGCCGAGCACGACCTGCTGTTTTACTATTATGTCGATCTTGAACTACACGAAAAGCTGGAAGAGGGAATGGGCCGCTTCCATGCACAATACCGGCAATCGCGGCCGCAGGGCATGAGCGATGTAGGCCTTACCAATGAGGAATATCTCTTCGGCGGCGAGAATGTCGACGGCAAGGAGAATTACACGATCTTGGAGGCCGAGGGTCGGGGCCACTATGTCGGCGTTCTCTACAGCGTCTATTCGCGGCGCCGCTCCGATGTATGGGACTGGTATGGTGAGGGCGATGACATGATCTTCATCGACGGCGAGCAAGGGCTTTCCGTGCCTGATACGGTGCGGAAGCCCGATCCGCGCATTGGGCCGAAAGCGGCTTTGATCGATCCTCGGGCTGAGACCTCACCCGGCGCCAATGACGCCTGGCCACCGACGCTGCACGGAACCGGGACGGAGGATTATTTCAACACGGCGTGGTGCCCGACGCAGGAATATTGCGCACCCTATCACGGCATCATCGCCGCCGGCGGCCCGAACTGGACCGAGCCGGTGACGCTATACCGCTGGCATATCGAGGATCCGGCCATTTTTCAGGAGCATATTCGGGTGACGATCGAGCATGGCCACGCCAACCGCCGTTCCGACGATATTTCCTCGGTCGCCTTCTGGTATCAGGCCGAGCCGCATAAGCCGTTCGGTGCCCTTCCAGGCGTTACCGAGCGCGTTCCGACTTTTCGCCGGCCGTTCAAGGAGATGGACATCGCCCTGAAAAGAGCCAGGGGGTGATCCCGGCTGATTTCACGGGCGTCGGCACAGCGTCAGGCTGCGCTTACTCCGAACGGCACGGCGGCTTCGCTGCGCGTCAGGGCTTCGGCTGTTTCGATAATGGCGTGCGTGTCGATGCCGAAATGCGCATAGAGGTCGGCGATCGTGCCGGTCTGACCGAAATGCTCGACGCCGAGCGACACGGTTTTATGACCATGAACCGAGCCGAGCCAACCAAGCGTTGCCGGGTGGCCGTCTGTAACGGTGATCAGGTTGGCCACGCGGGAAACATCGCCGAGCACCGCTTCGATGTGGCTGTGGGCGCGGAGATGCCCGTGGCGACGGGCACGTTGCGCCGCTGTCCAGCCGGCATTCAGTCGATCGGCGGAGGTGACAGCCAACACTGCTACGTCGCCATAGGCTTCGGCCATGCTCCCTGCCGCCATCAATACCTCCGGCGCGACGCAGCCCTGATAGGCAAGCACGATGCGGGTGCGGGCGGAAGGCTTGCGCAGCCAGTAGGCTCCGTCGATCACACCCTGCCGGAAGGCGTCGTCCTCGCGCCGCAGGGCTATCTGCTCCAACGGCCTCGTCGTCAGGCGCAGATAGATCGAGCCGCCGGTTTCGTCGCGAAGCCAGGTGCGCGGATCGTGTGTCGCGTCGCCATCACGCTGCATGTAGTCGAACGCCCAGTCCATGATGACGGACAATTCGTCGAGATAGGCCGGTTCGAAGCTTGCCAATCCGTCCTGGCTCATGCCGATGAGCTGTGATCCGATTGATTGATGCGCGCCGCCTTCGGGTGCGAGCGTTACGCCCGACGGCGTGCCGACGATCATGAAGCGTGCGTCCTGATAGCAGGCATAGTTCAGCGCATCAAGGCCGCGGGCCACGAACGGGTCGTAGACGGTACCGATCGGCAACAGCCGCTCGCCGAATAGTGAGTGCGAGAGGCCGGCGGCCCCGAGCAGCAAGAAGAGGTTCATCTCGGCAATGCCGAGCTCGATATGCTGGCCGGCCGGGCCGAACTCCCATTTCTGCGTTGAGGGAACGCGCTCGTCGCGGAATGTGTCGGGCAATTGTTCGCGGGCAAAAAGACCTCGGCGGTTGACCCAGGGGCCGAGATTGGTCGAGACCGTGACATCGGGTGCGGTCGTGACGATGCGTGCGGAAATAGGATCGTCACGTTGCGCCAGCGCGTCGAGAATCTTGCCGAAGCCGGCCTGCGTCGACAATTCGCGATCATCGAGGAAAATTGGCCCGACCGACGGCAGCGTGGGCGCGCTGAAGCGCCGCCTGCCTTCGGCGAAGAAGGGAACAGTCTTTAGGAAGTTGTGCACCCGCTCGGGCGAGCGGATCGCGCCGAATTTCTCCCATTCCTCCCCATGCTTGACCCCGATGCGGGCCTGGAAGGATTCCATCTGTGCCTTGGTCATCAGGCCGGCATGATTGTCCTTGTGGCCCGCCAGTGGCGTGCCCCAGCCCTTGATCGTGTAGGCCAGGAACACCGTGGGCCGGTCATGGTCGATGCTTTCAAAAGTGCGGGTCAGCGTCTCGATGCAATGGCCGCCGAGATTATTCATGAGGTCTGAGAGTTGCTCATCGCTTCGCGCTGCAAGAAGCTCGGTAACTCCGGCTTCGCCGCCGATTTCGTCGCTGAGCCGCTTGCGCCATGCGCCGCCGCCCTGGAAGGTCAGCGCGGAATAGAGCTGGTTCGGGCAACGGTCGATCCAGCCGCGCAGCGCCTCGCCGCCGGGCTCCTTGAAAGCGGACTGCTGGAGTGCGCCATATTTCAGCACCTTCACATCCCAGCCGAAGGCGGTGAAGATGCCCTCGATACGCTGCCACAGTCCCTCGCGCACCACGCCATCGAGGCTCTGGCGGTTATAGTCGATCACCCACCAGGTGTTACGCAGATCGTGCTTCCAGCCTTCCTGCAGGCATTCATAGATATTTCCCTCGTCCAGTTCGGCATCGCCCACCAGGGCGATCATCCGCCCCGCCGGGCGATCCTTCGACCACGACTTGGCGGCGATATAGTCCTGCACGATCGAAGCAAAGGCGGTAATCGCAACGCCGAGGCCGACGGAGCCGGTGGAAAAATCGACGTCGTCGATGTCCTTGGTGCGGCTCGGATAGGACTGCGCGCCGCCGAAGCCACGGAAATTCTGTAGCTTTTCCTGCGTCTGATTGCCCATCAGATACTGGATACCGTGGAAGACGGGCGAGGCATGCGGCTTGACGGCGACGCGATCCTCCGGCCGCAAGACATGGAAGTAGAGCGCCGTCATGATCGAGACCAGAGACGCGGACGAGGCCTGGTGCCCACCGACCTTCACCTCGCCCTTTTCGCGCAGATGATTGGCATTGTGGATCATCCAGCATGCGTGCCAAAGAGCCTGGCGCTCCAAATCCTTCAGGCATTCCAGCTTTGCTGGCGTCAAGGACGCTCCCCTCATCGTCGACTCTCTCCCTCATGTGCGACTTTTCCGAAATGCTACACCTGAATTCGAGGTAAAATTGGTCTCAGTTGACCAAATCTTGGGAAAATGCGAAATTTCCTTTCGAAAAATGATCAGTTAACGGTTAAACATGCCTATACCAAAACCTTCGCTCGATACCGCCACCATTCGAATTCTCGATCTGTTGCAGCAGAATGCCGAAATGAGCATTTCCGAACTAGCGGAAGCGACCGGCCTTTCGGCCTCGCCCTGCTGGCGGCGTGTCAACGATCTGAAGGAGAGTGGCGTCATCAAAGGGTCGGTGGCGCTGGTCGATGCGCCAGCGCTTGGACTGGCGGTCAACGTCTTCGTACAGGTCTCGCTAAAGCAGCAGGACCGGGAATCGCTCGACGTGTTCAACGCCGCCATCAAGACCAAACCGGAAATCGTCGAGTGCTATCTTATGACGGGGGAGGCAGACTATATGCTGCGGGTCGTGGTCGAGGACCTGATGAAGTTCCAGGCGCTCGTCGTCGATTTCCTTACCCGCATTCCGGGCGTTGCCAATATCCGCTCAAGCTTCGCGCTCAGCCAGATCAAATATACGACGGCGCTGCCGACCGACCATCTGAAGAGCAAATCGTAGCGCGTTGAAACTAGGTAGCTGTGCCGATTTCATTCAGGGAAAATGACAGCTGAGATTATTCGGATTATCGCGACTCGCGGTCGATATCCCGCCTCAGCACCACCGCGGTTGTGATGTCTTCAACGGTCTCGTGGCTGGCGATCAAGTCGCGAACCTGGTTGAGGTCGTTGATCGATGCCGCCTCCAGTTCGACGACCAGATCGAGCTGACCGCTCACCGACGAAACGCGCTTTACCTCGGTGTGTCGTGCGAGCAGGTCAAGTAGGTGGAGCGCCGGTGTGCGCTTGAGGCTGACGAGAAGGATCGCGCGAATGACGTTCGCGTCGATCTCGCCAATGTCGGCGCGATAGCCTCGGATGACGCCGCTGCGCTCGAGGTTGGTAACGCGTTCGCTCGTTGCGCTTCTCGACAGGCCGATCCGCCCGGCCAGGGCTTTGACCGCGATACGTGCTTCCCTCGACAGGATTTCGAGTATTTCCCGATCTTTGGCGTCAAGGTCACGCATGGTCTTCTCGCTTTGAGGCCGGACATCTGTCGGCATATTCCGACAGTGTGCCGGTTCTATCCGACAGGATACTTGCTTGATCCGGCAGGATACTTGATGCCTGAAAACCGATTGCGTGCCAAGCTATCGGAAAGAAAATAGCTTGGAAAAACAACAACTATGACTGATCTCTCCCATCCGGCTCCTCAACTGTCCGCAGGCGATGCCGAGAGGCTCGCCAAGGAAATATTCGGCGTCACGGCCAAGGCCTCGCCGCTCGACAGCGAGCGCGACCGCAACTATCGATTGAAGACGGAGGCCGATGCCGGCTGGATCCTGAAGATCGTCAACTCCAGCGAACCGAGGATCGAAAGCGAGTTTCAGACTGCTCTTCTCAATCATCTTGCCGCCGCCAATTCGGAGCTTGTGGTTCCGCATCTGAAGCCCAGTCTCTCCGGCGACTTTCTGGCTTCCACGACGGCTCCGAATGGCGAGACCCATGCCTTGCGTCTGGTCGGCTGGCTGGCCGGGACGCCGCTTGCCGAGGTCGGCAGAACGATCGATTTGATGCGCAGCCTCGGCCGGTCGCTTGGTGAACTTGACCGGGCGCTCCAGGGCTTCATTCATCCGGGCGCCCTGCGCGAGCTTGACTGGGATCTGCGTCATGCGGCGCGGGCACGGTCTCGCCTGCATTTTGTCCGCGACGGCGCCAGGCGGGCGATCCTCGAACGCTTTATCGCGCGCTTTGAAACTCTCGTCGAGCCCAAGCTCTCGCGGTTGCGCGCGCAGGTCATCCACAATGATGCCAACGACTGGAATGTGCTGGTCGACGAGCACAACAATCAGAGAATTTCGGGTGTTATCGATTTCGGCGATGCCGTCCACACCGTTCTCGTCGCCGAAGTGGCCATTGCCTGCGCCTACTCGATCCTGGATATGGAGGATCCGATCGGTGCGGCTGCGGCTCTCGCCGCCGGATTCCATGAGAAATATCCGCTGCAGTCCGAAGAGATCGACATCCTGTACGACCTCATCGCTATGCGTCTGGTGACGAGCGTCACCTTCTCCGCTTCCCGTCACGACCAGACCGACGACAATCCCTATCTGGCGATCAGCGAAGCGCCGGCATGGCGTCTGCTTGAGAAGATGGATGCCATGAATCCGCGCTTTGCCACTGCCGTTTTGCGCAAGGCATGCGGCTTCGATGCAGTCGACGGAGCCGGCGCGGTCCGCCGTTGGATCGCCGACAACAGCAAGAGCTTTGCCGATATCGTCCGCCCGGCGGCCGCCACGATGAGCAAGGCGATCGTCCCTTATGGCGACGCGTCGCATGTCATGACCGTGGCATCGGCGGAACAACGCCCACAGGAAGCGACCAAATGGTGGACGGACTTTGCCAAGCAGCACAAGATAGAACTCGGCGTCGGTTCCTGGGGTGAGAAGAGAACCGTTTATACGGACAAGGCCTTTGAATCGCGGTTCATCGAGGGCAAGCGACGCATCCATCATCTCGGCGTCGACCTGTTCATGCCCGCCGGAACGCCGCTTTACACTCCGGTGGCAGGTATTGTCAGAAGTGTCGAGATCGAACACGAACCGCTTGGCTATGGCGGCCTCATCGCGCTCGAACATGCCCCCGAAGGCTGCCCGACCTTCGTCACGCTTTGGGGTCACATGGCGCATGAAGCGCTCGGCCGACTGAAGCCCGGCCAACGCCTGGAAGCCGGTGATCTCGTCGGCGATATGGGCGATATTCATGAGAACGGCGGCTGGACTCCTCATCTGCACTTCCAGATTTCGACCGACACCGCGCTGACGGCGACAGAGATTCTGGGCGTCGGTGAATCCGCCTATCTCGACGTCTGGGCCGAACTTTTCCCGGACGCGTCGGCTCTAGCCGGCCTGCCACCCGAAACTTTCACTCATGATGGTCGGACGAGAGAGGAATTGATCGCCAAGCGCAAGGAATTGCTGCTGCCCAATCTTTCCATCTCCTATTCCGAGCCGATCAAGTTCGTCCGCGGCGATGGTGTCTGGCTGATCGACAATTACGGCAGGGCCTATCTCGATTGCTTCAACAACGTCTGCCATCTCGGACACGCGCATCCCGATGTCGTCGAAGCACTGTCCCGTCAGGCCGGGCTGCTCAATACCAATACACGCTACCTGCACGATAACATCGTCGAGTATGCGGAGCGCCTGACCGCGACATTGCCTGAGGGCTTGTCGGTTGCGTCCTTTGCCTGCTCGGGGAGCGAGGCTAACAGCCTGATGCTTCGCATGGCGCGCAATCATACCGGGCGCAACGACGCGATCGTCGTCGACTGGGCCTATCATGGCACGACGCAGGAGCTGATCGATCTCAGTCCGTACAAGTACAAGCGCAAGGGCGGCAAGGGACGTCCGGAGCATGTGCATGAAGCGGTCATTCCGGATAGCTATCGTGCTCTGGAGGAGTGGCCGGCCGAAGAACATGGCAAGCGTTTTGCCGAAAGCGTTGCCGAACTGATCGAAAGCATGCGCAAGAAGGGGCGGGCTCCCGCATTCTTCATGGCTGAATCGATCCCGAGTGTTGCCGGTCAGGTCTTCTTTCCCGATGGATATCTGAAGGAAGTCTATGCCATGGTGCGTTCGGCGGGCGGTCTTTGCCTTGCTGACGAAGTGCAGGTCGGTTTCGGCCGTGTCGGCAGCCATTGGTGGGCTTTCGAAACCCAGGGCGTGGTTCCAGACGTTGTGTCCATGGGCAAGCCGATCGGAAACGGCCATCCCATGTCGGCGATCGTTACGACACGCGAGCTTGCGGACAGCTTCAACAACGGCATGGAGTATTTCAACACCTTTGCCGGCAATCCGGTATCGTGCGCCGTAGGGTTGGCGGTTCTTGACGTGATCGAGCGGGACAAGTTGCGCGAGAATGCCTTCAATGTCGGCAACTATCTGCTTGATGGTTTCCGCAAGATGCAGGATCGCCTCGACATCATCGGCGACGTGCGCGGCCTTGGCCTCTTCCTCGGGATGGAGCTGGTCACCGACCGCAGGACAAAGGTGCCTGCAACGGATCTCGCGCGAAAGATCAATGACGGCGCGAGAGAGCGCGGCATCCTGATGGGAACCGAAGGGCCGCACGACAACGTCCTGAAGATGCGCCCATCCATGATCTTCAGCCAGGCAAACGCCGATCATCTGCTCGATGTTCTGAGTGCAAGCTTCGAAGCCGCACTGAGATAGTTTGTAGCACATCGGCAGGCCATCAAAAAGACCGCACCCCCGCTCCAGCAATGGTCGGGGGTGCGGCCTTTTACGTTTCAGGTGGCCAAGCGCAGATCTTGTCGCTACCGCCTCGGCCGTGTGATCGGCTGCATCGAAACATGTGGGGACCTTCATTTTGCGCGGCCTATCTCGTCTGCTCTCGGCTGACGATGGCACCGCGAAAATCACCGGCCGACACAATGCCGGTCAGTTCCGGCAATGTGTCAGGTACGCTGACACCTTGCTTGGTGCTTGCCAAAAATGGCTATGCAAAACTCTGATGGTGAAGGTTGCTGGGAAACCGACAAAACGAAACAAAATACCAACAGAGGAAACTGACGTGTTCAAACACAAGCTTACAAATCTGATCGCTGCGGCGGCCGTTGCGATCACGGCGACATTTTCCCTATCGCATGCTCGTGCTGACGAGTTGGCGACGCTGAAGCAGTCGGGCGAACTGCGCGTCGCCATGAGCGGCCAGTATCCGCCGTTCAGCTTCACGAACGATCAGAACCAGGTCGTCGGTTTCGACGCGTCGATCGGCGAGGCCATTGCCGAGCGTCTGGGCGTCAAGGCCAAAATCATCACGACGCCCTTTGACGGGATCATCGCAGGCCTCCTGGCGAAAAAGTACGACGCCGTCGTCGCGTCGATGACCATCACGCCGGAGCGCGAAAAGGCCGTAGACTTCGTCGGCCCTTACTATCACGCTGGCAGAGCGATCGTGGTAAAGGCAGATTCCTCCATCCAGAAGCTGGAAGACCTCAACGGCAAGATCGTCGGCGTCACGCTCGGCGACGCGCATGAAAAGTGGGCGAAGGCCCAGGGCAATCTGACGGTCCGCTCCTATAAGGGTCTTCCCGAAATGCTCGTCGATCTCGACGCCGGCCGCATCAACGCTCTCGTGATGGACAGCGTTCCGGTCATGGTCGCCGTCAAGGAAACCGGCCAGAAGATCCGCATTCTCGATACGCCGAACATCGAAGGCGGCCGAGTCGCTCTTGGTATCGCGATCCGCAAGAACAATCCGGAACTCAAGGCAAAGATGCAGAAGGTTCTCGAGGACATGCTCGCCGACGGTGCCTATGAAAAGATCTCGATGAAATGGATCGGTAGCGATATTCGCTAACCAGCATTTCAGCTTGGGCCGGAGTGATCCGGCCCATTCATTACGAGTTTTCGGAGCGTTTCTATGGATTTGGCGCTAATGCAGCGCGTCCTCCCGTTTTTTCTGGAGGCCGCGTGGGTGACATTGAGTATTTCCGTCCTCGCTATCCTGCTTGGTTTCTGCATCGCAGTCGTCTTGGTGGCGGGTCGGCTGTCGGATTTCTTCGTCGCTCGATGGTTTTCGCGGGCTTATGTCAGTGTGTTTCGGGGTACGCCCTGTCTCGTGCAACTGTTCGTCCTTTATTTCGGCGGCCCGCAAATCGGGCTGGAACTTGAGCCTTATTCGGCCGGCGTCATTGGCCTTGCCCTCAACATCGGCGCCTACATGGCAGAGTCCATTCGCGGCGCCATCATCAATGTCGATCGCGGGCAGGCGGAAGCAGCGCGTTCGATCGGTTTCGGTCGCGGCCAAACGCTGTGGCTGGTGACCCTGCCGCAGGCGGCGCGCCTGATGATCAGGCCGCTCGGCGTGAATGCCGTTGCCTTGATCAAGGGATCGGCTCTGGTATCGACGATTTCGGTTATCGAACTCACCTACACTGCTCAGCGCTTTATCAGCTCGACCTACAAGCCCTTCGAAATCTTTACCGTGTCCGCCGCGATTTACATCGTGATGGTCTACGCGGTTCGGTTCCTCGTCGATCGCCTCGATCAGCATTTCGCGCCAAGGTGAGGATGCCCATATGCAAAATCTCGATTTCAGCGTCGTAACGCCCTATTTCGGTCTTCTGATGACCGGTCTCTGGTGGACGCTTATCATGTTCGTCTGTTCGAGTGTGGTCAGCCTTGTGTTCGGCATCGCCTTTGCGCTGATCGTCCTCTACGCCCCGCCGATCGCAGCCTTTCCCATACGGTTCCTCACCTGGCTTTTCATGGGAACGCCGCTCCTGCTGCAATTGTACCTGATCTACTACGGACTCGTGCAGATCGGCATCGATATTCCCGCTGTTGGCGCAGGCATCATTGGTCTCAGCCTGCATTTCGCCGTCTACAACGCCGATGTCTTCCGCGCCGGCATCCTGTCGGTCGATTCCGGCCAGATGGAAGGTGCGCGCTCGATCGGCCTCAGCCGCGGCCAGGCTCAACGCTACATCATCGTGCCACAGGCGCTACGCAAGACGATAGCGCCGATTGGCAACAATCTGATCGTGCTGCTCAAGGACACCTCGCTTGTTTCGATCATCGGTATCGCCGAGCTCGTCTACAGCGCGCAGATCGCCATCAGCGAAACCTATACGCCCTTCGAATTTTATCTAACCATTGCAGGTATTTACTACGTGGCAAACCTCGTCCTCGAAGCCGGATTGCAATTTCTTGAAAACAAGGTGGAGATGTCCCGATGAGCGCCGCTAAGCCCATGGTAGAAGTCAAGGGTGCCCGCAAGGCATATGGGGCGCTCGAAGTGCTCAAAGGGATCGATCTGTCGGTCTCGCGCGGGCAGATCATCGCAATCATCGGCCCGAGCGGTTCGGGCAAAAGCACGCTTCTGCGGTCGATCAATCATCTCGAAGTGCTGAACGGCGGCGAGGTCTGGCTCGATGGCGAGTTGGTCAATCGTCGGCTGAAGGGAAATGCATTCGAACGGCACATCAACGCCGTGCGCCAGCAAATGGGCATGGTGTTCCAGCATTTCAATCTGTTTCCGCATCTGACCGTCCTTGAGAATATCACGCTCGGCCCCGTCAAGCTCAAGGGCCTTTCGAAGCCGGCCGCGCGGGAACTGGCGGTGGGGCTGCTGTCCAAGGTCGGGCTTGCCGACAAGATCGACGCCTATCCGTCACGGCTTTCCGGCGGCCAGAAGCAACGAGTCGCGATCGCGCGTGCTCTGGCCATGCAGCCGAAGGTGATGCTCTTCGACGAAGCGACATCGGCCCTGGACCCAGAGCTGGTCGACGAGGTCAATGCCGTTATGAAACAGCTTGCCGCCGAGCACATGACGATGCTGATCGTCACCCACGAAATGCGCTTTGCCGGCGAAGTGGCCGATCGCATCGTCTTCATGGATGGCGGCGTGGTCGTCGAGGAAGGCGCGCCGCAACAGATCCTGCAGAACCCGAGCCATGAAAGAACCCGGTCGTTCCTGAAAAAGCACCTTCATGATCGATAGGATGCATCCGGCCTGATCGGCTTGGAAATGCATTTATATCACCCATGTCAGGATTTGTGACGATCCGCTCTCTTTTGCGGATCGTTGCCGCACGATATTCTCCGCTTTAGATTTATAGGAGTGGGCATGAAGAAGATCGTCTTGTTTTCCGGTGGGAGCGCGTGTCGTTCGATCAACATCGCTTTGTGCCAAAGCGGTGTCGAGGTCACACGCATCGTGCCCGCCTGGGACAGCGGCGGAAGTTCCAAGGTCATTCGCGAGCGATTGGGCATCCTCTCCGTCGGCGACATCCGCCAGGCGCTGATGACGATGGCCCATGGAGAGGGATGTGCCGGCGATGTGGTGAAGATCTGCAATGCGCGGATCTCGGCCAACCTCGGTCTCGATGACGCCCGGAAGGAGTTCCTGTTCTATGCCAAGCGCGGCCATCCGCTGCTCGAGAGAATGGAGCCGGGCCTGCGCAGCGCGATCCTGAACTATCTCAATACGTTCGCTTCGGCTGTCGGCGACGATTTCGATTTCAGGCATGGCAGCATCGGGAACTTCATTTTGACCGGCGCTTGCCTTGCGCATAACGGCGATGTCAACACGGCAATCTTCGTGTTTAGAAAGCTATGTGGCATCAACGGCAATGTTTGGCCCTCCTCGATCGATAGTGATCTCGTGCTGTCGGCGACGTTGAAAGATGGAAGGACAGTGGTTCCGCAGGATGCGATCACGACCATGTCCGAACCAGAGGCCCGGATCGGGGTCGCTAAACTCGACCTCAGTCGCACGAGCGGTGAGCGGCCAACCGCAAACTCGGCTGTTCTCGACGCAATAGCGCAGGCTGACCTCATCGCCTTCGGGCCGGGCAGCGTCTATACGAGCGTCATCCCGCATCTTCTGGTGGATGATGTCGTCGCAGCTGTCGAACGGGCCAACTGTCCGAAAGTGCTCATCGGCAATATTCTGCAGTGCCGTGAGACGATCGGCCTGACGTTGGCGGATGTGTCATCGGCGTTCGATTTTCACTGGCGCGACCACGGTGGATCGTCGGGCCTGTTTTCTCACATTCTGGCAAACCGCGTGCTCTTTCCCTTCGAAAAGACGGTTGGCAGATTCCCCTATCTCACGGACGGTTTGTCCGAAACGCCTGCCTATCTGCTCATTCGGGATGAGTTCGAGGATGCCTGGAGCCGCGGTCAGCATGACGGCGAAGCGATTGCTGCAAGCCTGCTGAAGATCATGGCAAGCGGCAACGAGGCTGGCCGGGCATGAGGTGAGCGGATAGGCTCCATTGCCGATGTCTATTCCGAAGCTTGACTATCCCCGTCGCATCTTTGCGCGCGACTTTGCCAAGACGTGAGCAACGTTAAAGGCCGTTAAAATGGGCGCGCAGCGGCGTTACGAGCGGTCTCGATCCTTGGCATCACCAGCAGGAGCCGGGCCAGCAGTGTCGCGGAGTATGAAGCGCGCGCCCAGAACGACCTTCATGTCCTGCGAACCGTCCCTGTGTTCGATGGCGTCGCAGAGAAGCTTCAACGCATGCCGTCCGGCCTCCTGCGAAAGACCGCTCAAGGTCGAAAGCGCTGGGTAGGTCATGGCAGGCAGCGCGTCGTCGCATCCGATGAGGCTGATATCCCTGGGAACATCTATGCCGAGGGCCGAGAGCCGTGCATGCGCTCCCTGGGCCGTCAGATCGTCGAACGCCAGGATTGCCGTCACGCCCGCCGCGACGGCTTCCTCGGCGGCCGCTTCGCCGCCCTCGAAGCTCGGTTCGGATAGGGGGATGATCGAAAGGCGCATGTCCGTCCGGCGGCATGCCTCGGTCGCCGCCTCCATACGCTGCTGATTGGACCAGGATTCCTTTGGGCCTGAGAGATATGCAATGTGGCGGTGGCCGTTTTCGGCCAGGAAACCGACGGCTTCCATCACAGCCGCCTGCGTATCGATCAACACGCGCGGCAGACCGGCCATATCGCGATTGATCAGCGTGATGGGGTGGCGCGCGGCATGGATCTTCACTTGCGCCTCGCTCAGGCGGGTCGACGCCAGGATGATTCCGTCGGTCTGTCCGGCAAGCCGCTCGAAGAGCGTGTTTTCCCGCGCACCGCTCTCGCCCGAGGAACCGAGAAACAGGCAGAGCCCCAGCGCGTCTGCCTGGCTCTGGATCGCCTTGATGAGCGGCGGAAAGAACGGATTGGCGATATCGGGCACCAGCAGGCCGATATTGCCTGTCCGGCCCGTCGACAGCGCGCGCGCCATATTGTTTGGCCGATAACCGATCTCCTCGGCGATCGCGAGGATCTGCGCAACGGTCTTCGGATTAAGCAGGTCGGGCCGGCTGAACGCGCGCGACACTGTCGAGCGGGACGTATTGGCGCGTTCGGCAATCTCATCCAGCGTCGGCTTTACCCTCGTCTTCGGATCCCTTTTACCAGCGATAGTCGTGCCCTCCCTCTTCGGCACTCGCGGCGGCAAGGGCCGCGATGCAGCTTGCCAGAAGAGCCTCTGCGGTCGAAACCTGCAAGGGTGCTTTGCCCGTCAGCGCGTCGAGGGCGTCGTCCGCCGGGCCGATAGGGGCGGGCAGATCAGGTTCCCAAAGGCTCCGGCTGTCGGTCTCGACAAGAAGACGGCCTTCGCCGAAAAGAATATCCATTCGCCCGCGCGTGCCGATGAGGCGCATGGCGTAATCGCCGTGCCTTGCTGCGGCCTCAGGCTGCCTCCAATCCATGTCGATCACAGCCTGCAAACCAGTCTCCAATGTCAGCAGCGCACGGCCGGCCAGGGCAAATCCCGCGTGCTTCTCCGGGCAAGCGGGGCTCTTCCAGCCGCTGACACGGCCCGAGCGCGCGCCCGTCAGCCATAGGACAAGATCGATGTCGTGAACAGCCAGATCGTTCACGATGCTGCCATAGAGTGAGGGGTCGAAAAACCAGGCTGGCCGCGCCGACGGCAGCAGCTTGTGCGGGCCTGTGGAGGTGATGGCGACCAGATCGCCGATCTCACCGCCAAGGAAAAGTTCGCGCGCCTTTCGTGTGACGGGATAGAAGCGCTTCTCCAGCATCAGCGCCACACGGTTGCGGCCGCCGTCGGCCTTGGCGATCCTTTCCACCTCCTCGACGGTCAGAGCCAAAGGCTTGTCGGCGATGACAAAAAGTCCTCGCTCAAGGCAGGCTTCGATCAGCCCGGCACGAAGTCCTGGTTCGGCAATCACCGCAGCCGCATCGATATCATGCCGCGCAAGCAGCGACGTCATATCGGCATAACCGGGAACGCCAAGCTTGGCGCCATAGCTGGCCCGCCGTGCCACATCGTGATCGGCAAGAGCAACCAGTTCGACGTCCGAGCGTGTGGCGAGGGCGTCGGTCACATAGCTGATATGGCCATGGGCGGCGCCTAGGATCGCAAGCTTCTTGACGGACATCACGCGCCTCCGATCTCATTCATCGCGACTCGCCGGCCGGTTTCGGCCGAGCGATAGATGGCGGTAATCACGCGCACAGCTTCAAGCCCGTCGCGGAAGGTGATCCGCGCGGGGCGCTTGTCGAAAATGGCATCCCTGACATCCTCCCATTGGTCGACATGGCCGCGAATGCCGATGCTAACCTGGCTTCCAGCCCCGCTTTTGATCGAGGAATCCGCGGTGGCCGGCAAAGGTTGGTCGGGAAAGCTCCAATCGACGACATCGGTGTGATTGAGCGCTACATGCCCTTGATCGGTGAACAGCATGAGTGCTGCAGGCCGGCCGGGAGGTGTTGCCGTGCTGGTGATGAGCGTGCCGCGAGCGCCGTTTTCGAAGAGCAGAAGTGCCTGGCAGAAATCCTCGCTGCCACCGGCGCGTCCGGCCATGTTCGTCGCCTCTGCCGTGACGCTGGCAACGGGGCCGAAAAGCCAAAGCATCAGGTCGAGCGTGTGAATGCCCTGGTTGAAGAGCGATCCTCCGCCTTGCGCATCAAGCTTACGCCATGGTTTTTCATCGTAATATGCGTCGGCGCGATGCCAGTAGACCTGACCTTCAATGGCGATAGGCCGGCCGAGTTCGCCTGCATGCAGGCGGCGATGAATGTCCTGATGCTGCGCTTCCAGCCGTCGCTGGGACATGGTCGAGCACACGAGATCGGCGGCGAGGGAGCGGTGATAGAGATCGATTGCCTCTTCGAGGTCGACCGCGAGCGGCTTTTCGACGACGACATGCAAGCCCTTATCGAGCGCGGCGCGGGCGGGGGCATAGTGGGAGCCGCTCGGGGTCGCAATCACCACGACATCCAGATCGGCATTGTCGATCATGGTCGATGCATCGGCGAAGAATTGCACATTTGCCGGCGTTCCGAACGCTGCCAGCTCCTCTGCTGTTCCTCCGGCAACGGCGGTCAGCTCCACCCCGTCCGTGGCGGCGATCGCATCCCGGTGAACCCTGCCGATCGTTCCTGGCCCGACCAATCCGACTTTGATTGCCGTCACATCTATCTCCTTTGGTGTCCGCTCTGTTGCTTATTTATGCAACCGCTTTCATGGAAATTGCAAGGGCATTTAAGTGATAGCAGTACAAATGTCGCGATTATCGCATCAATCCCATACCAATAATCTTAGAATGTCGATATCTGTCCTATTGACTTATGCAATCGGTTGCAAATAACTTGGAGGCAATGACACAGGGAGCACAGCAAATGCCGCTTGCATGGCAAACAGATCGTCTCGCCACCCAAAGCTATTCGTCCCGCGACGAGATGGCGGAAGCGGCAAGCCGCGATTTGGCCGAGGCCCTGCGCGGCCTTCTGGCTACAAAGACGCGCGTCAGCGTCATGTTCGCTGCTGCTCCGAGCCAGCAGGATACACTCGCGCTTTTGCGCAATGCGGCAGATATTGACTGGAGCCGAATCGCGGCCTTTCACATGGATGAATATATCGGCCTCGATATTGGTCATCAGGCGCGTTTCGCCAATTGGCTGGATCGCCACCTCTTCACCCTGGTTCCGTTCGAGAAAATCCACCGTATCGAACCCCATCGCTTTTCCTCGCCGGAGGCCTGTGCGGCCGACTATGCCGGAAGGCTTGCGGAAGAGCCGCTCGATCTCGTCTGTCTCGGCGTCGGCATGAACGGACATCTTGCCTTCAACGACCCGCCTGACGCCCGCTTCGAGGATCGGCAGAGCGTGAAGGTGGTCACGCTTGCGCAGGACTGCCGCATTCAGCAGGTGGAGGACGAGTGTTTCGCAAGTCTGGCCGATGTGCCGCAACAGGCGATTACCGTCACCATCCCGGCTCTGCTGTCGGCTGGGCGAATGATTTCCGTCGTCCCCGGTGCGCTGAAGAAAGCCGCCGTCACGCGGATGCTGACAGGGCCGATTGCGGAGGATTGCCCGGCCAGCATTTTGCGGCGGCATCCACAAGCGGTGCTCTATCTCGATGAAGCTTCCACGCCCGACGTCTTTCGGAGAGCGGCATGATCGTCGGGCGGCACGCGATATCAGGAGACATCCTTGAGCTGACCGTGAGCGACGGCCGGATTGCTGCCGTCAAAGAGCTGGATGGCGCGACCGGTGAAGACCTTCCCTGGCTGGCGCCTGGTCTGGTCGATCTGCAGGTCAACGGATGGGGCGGTCATGACTTCAACAGTGCCGATATCGATGAAGAAACGGTTTACGCCGTTGCAAGAGGATTGCGCGAACAGGGTGTCAGAGCCTTTCTGCCGACCGTGATCACGGCTTCCCAAGAGACGATCTGCAATGCGCTTTCCGTCATTGCCGGTGCGCGCCGGAAGCATGCCTGGCTCGCCGGCATGATACCCGGCATCCATGTCGAGGGGCCGTTCATCTCGCCGCAAGACGGCGCGCGTGGTGCGCATCCGCGTGATCATGTCCGCGAACCCTCATGCGAGGAGTTCGACCAGTGGCGGAAGGCATCCGGCAACCTGGTGAAGTTGGTAACGCTCTGCCCGGCTACGGAAGGTGCGGATGCCTTCATTCGTCACGCCCGTGCTAGAGGATGCCTCGTCTCCATCGGGCATTCCGCGGCCGACACGGCTGACATCGCCATGGCTGCGCAAGCCGGTGCAGGCTTCAGCACGCATCTCGGTAACGGCATTGCCTCGACACTGCCCCGTCACCCCAATCTCCTATGGGCGCAACTCGCAAATTCGAGGCTGCAGGCGATGTTCATCGCCGATGGCCATCATGTCGATCGCGAAACTCTGACCGCGATGATGAGGGCTAAAGGCGTGGAGCGGTCGATGCTCGTCAGCGATATGGTTGCGCTCGCCGGCATGGCGCCTGGCCGCTATCGCCAGCCGATCGGTGGCGACGTTGAGCTGTCGGCTGATGGACGTCTGGCGATGGTGGGAATGGCGACCCTTGCAGGCGCGGCGACGCCGCTTGCCGACGGCGTGGCTCTGGCAGCAAGCCTTGAGGGCTTCAGCCTCGGCGATGCGGTCACCATGGCGGCGGTCAACCCGGCGAGAGCGCTTGGTCTGGAAACGGGCTTCGTCGAGGGCGCGGCAGCGGATTTCATTGCTTTCCATTGGGCGCCGGGAGATCGCCACCTGCGCCTGTGTGAAACGACATTGGCAGCGGGCCTTCCCGCTTCGCCCAAGAAGACATCGGGGAAATAAAAATGGCACGCGTGGAAATCCGCAAACTGCATAAACACTACGGCGACTTTCATGCGTTGCGCGACCTCGAAATCACCATGGAGGATGGTGAGTTCGTCGTGCTCGTCGGCCCCTCTGGCTGCGGCAAGTCAACCTTGCTGCGCATGATCGCCGGGTTGGAGGACGTCTCCGACGGAGAAATCCTGATCGACGGCCGTGTGATCAACGAGGTCGATTCCAAGGACCGCGATATCGCAATGGTCTTCCAGAACTATGCGCTCTATCCGCACATGACCGTTCACGACAATATGGCTTTCTCTATGAAGCTGCGTCGGGCTCCGGCGGATCAGATCCGCAAGGAGGTGGAGGCCGCCGCTGCTACCCTCGGCTTGAGCGATCATCTCAAGCGCTATCCGAAGCAGCTTTCCGGCGGGCAGCGCCAGCGTGTCGCCATGGGGCGGGCGATCGTGCGCAAGCCGAAAGTCTTCCTGTTCGATGAGCCGCTGTCCAATCTCGATGCCAAGCTGCGCGTGAAGATGCGCTCCGAGATCAGGTCGCTGCATCGCCGCCTCGGCAATACGATGATCTATGTGACCCACGATCAAGTGGAAGCGCTGACCATGGCGGACAGGATCGTCGTCATGCAGGGCGGAGTCGTCGAACAGATCGGCTCGCCGCTGGAACTCTACGATCGTCCGGTCAATGTTTTTGTTGCCGGCTTCATCGGCTCCCCGTCGATGAATATCCTGGCGGGTAGCATTACGGGATCTGCCTTCATTACGCGGGACGGCACCGCCATCCCTCTTCCGCAAAACTTGCCCCACGCCGCCGGAGAGTTGCTGCTCGGTATTCGCCCTGAGGCACTGGTTCTTTGCGATCCTGCCGATCCGTCCGCCGTGACGGCGAGGCTTGTTTCGGTCGAGCCGACCGGCGCGGAAAGCCATGTGAGCCTTACACTTGGCGGCGAGGAAATCGTCGCGGTCATTCGGGAGCGCCTGGCCGACAAGCCCGGTACAGCGCTGAGTTTGAAACTCTTGGCCGCCGGCGCACATCTGTTCGACAAGGCAACCGGCGCAAGGGTGCCGGACAATATCCCATAATAATCGACCACGAAGGTCCAATTCGTGAAGAGGAGAACTGAAATGGCATCGCACTTTTTGAAGACAGTCTCGCTCGCCGCAATGCTCGCCGGTCTTGCCAGCTCGGTACAGGCTGAGACATTGACCCTTTGGGGCGGCTCTCCCGAGCTTGAGCCTTTTTACAATCACGTCGCGGCAGAGATGAAGGCGGCTCATCCGGATTTCGAACTGAAGGTGGAAACCATCAGCCTGCGGGAGCATGAGAAGCGGCTTGCTTTCGCGTTGCCGGCAGGCTCGGCGGCCGACATCGTCGAAATGCAGTCGGAGGCGCCGCGATACGTACAGTCGGGGCTGCTGGCGCCGGCACCGGAGGCGATCAATGTTTTCGTGAAGGACCCTAAGAACTTCAGCCCGGTCTACATTGCGGCCGTTTCTGACAGCGAACATGTCTATGGCGTGCCGCTCTATCACGGCCAATCGGCGCTCTACTACAACACGGAGAAATTCGCCAAAGCCGGGCTTTTCGGCCCGCCGAAGACGGCGGACGACTATTCGCAATATGCGGCGAAGCTGACCGAGCGCGATGCCTCGGGCAATCCCACCATCAGCGGCTGGTCGTTGCGCCTGTCAGGCGGCGGCCAGGGGATCAGCGAGAAGTTCTGGATCAATCTACACCAGTTCGGTGGCAAGCTCGTCGAGAAGGATGGCGAGGGATGGAAAGCGGCTGTTGCAAACGAGGCCGGCCGCAAGGCTCTCAAGCAATATCTGGATCAGCTTTTTGTCGCCAAGACTGTCAGCCCGCAGATGAAGGCCGATGCCGAGGCTTTCGAACTGGGGCAGACGGCGATGTTCATTCGCGAATCCTGGGTCATCGGCGATATCGCCAAGAAGGCGCCTAGTCTGAAATACGCGACCGCGCCGCTGCCGACGGGGTCTCTGGTCGTGCCGGCATCGCTGTTCGTTCCTGCTGATAACGACAAGAGCAAGCTTGCCTGGGAATTCGTGCAGAAGACCAACGCGCCGGAAAATCTCCAATGGCTTCTGGACAATGTCGGCTGGTTGCCTTCGCGCAGCAATGTCGATTTCTCCGCGATCATCGCCAAGAAGCCGGTTCTCGAAGCTTTCGTCGCGCCGCCGGTCGATTACACCTATTTCAGCCTGCCGCCGATTGCACCATCCAGTGAAATCCTGACCCGATTTGCCGCCCGCCTCGAAGCTGCTTTCGCCAATCCGGCCCTGGCGAAGGATGACGCCGCCATCGATGCCATGCTCAAGGAAGCCAGCGGCGAGATCGACAACATCCTGAAGCGCGAAGGTCTTCTGGCGCAATAGCGCCGGCAGAGGCAGAGAAGAGAGGGGATGGGACGCTCCCGTCCCCGCAAGGGAAGGACTGTCTGATGAAAAAGCGCAGACAATTGGGGTTTGTGATAAGCGCGCTGGCGGCGCCGCTAACGCTCTTCGTTTTGGTCAGAGTCATGCCCATTTTCGAGACGCTGCGGCTCAGCCTGTTCAAATGGGATATCATTTCCAAAAACAAGCCGTTCATCGGCCTTGCGAACTTCCAGGAGCTTGCTGGCGATCCGTTGTTTCTGGAAGCGCTGCGCAACACCACGATCATTGCCTTCGGGGTATTGGCTCTGACGATCCCCTTGGCACTTGGACTAGCGGCGCTCATCCAGCACCGCTTTGGCAGCGCGCTCTCCGGCTTCTATGAAACCAGCCTGTTTATACCGCATATCGTCTCGCTCGTTCCTGCCGCCATGGCCTGGAAATGGGTATTCGACGCGCAGTTGGGGCCGCTCAATGCCTTTCTCGGGATCTTCGGCATCCCGGCGCAGGCGTGGCTTTTTCATCCCGCCTGGTCAATCGTTTGCATCATCGTGCTCTGCTCGTGGCAGGCGCTCGGCTACGCAGTGCTGATCTTCCTGATCGGGCTGCGCAATATTTCCACCTCGCTCTATGAGGCCGCAAGGTTGGATGGCGCCACGGCGTGGGAGTGCTTCCGCTATATTTCCATACCACAATTGAGACCCGTTACGCTCTATGTCTCGGTGGTCACAATGATTGCGGCTTTCAACATCTACGGTCAGGCCTTCGTGCTTGCTTCCGATTCACAAGGGGCGCCAGGTAAGCTGGTGCGGGTGCTGGTGCTCGATATGCTCGAAAACAGCTTCCGCAACTATCGCGTCGGCTACGCTGCCGCCGAGGCCGTCGTTCTCCTTGCCATCGTTTTGCTCCTGACGGCCGGTCAATTCGTTTTCTTTCGTGACAAGGCAGCACGTCGATGAGCATGACCCCAAGTAAGAAGAGCCGGGAACGATATTCCGGTTCCAAATTCGCCATCGATTGCGTCCTGACCGTTTTCGGCATCCTGATGGTTTTGCCGCTGATCATGCTCACGGCGAACGCCTTCAAGACACCGGCCGAATTGCTGGCATGGCCGCCGCGCCTGATCCCGCAATCGCCAACGCTCGACAATTTTTCCTCGGTTCTGACCGACACGCCATTGCTGACATGGATGGGCAACAGCCTTGCATTTGCAGCGATCTCCACGATGGCGATCGTCCTGACATCATCGATCACGGGCTATGTGCTGGCGAAGTTCCGCTTTCCCGGCGTCAATCTCATCTTTGTCGGGGTGCTGGCGACCGCCATCGTTCCCTTCGAAGTCTATATGATTCCGCTCTATCTCGGTGTGAAGCAGCTGGGCCTGCTGAACTCGATCGGCGGCCTCCTGGCCGGGTACCTAGTGATGAGCTTCGGCATATTCCTCATTCGGCAATATGCCCTGACATCGATTCCCGACGAATTGCTGGAAGCCGCACGCATGGACGGCGCCGGCGAATGGTGGATTTTCTTTCGCATCGTGTTGCCGCTGATGCGCGGTCCGATCGGAACGCTGACCGTCCTTGCTTTCTTCCAGGCGTGGACCACATTCGCCTGGCCCATGATCGTCAACACGGCGCGAGACAAATATGTCCTAGAGGTCGGGCTGGCCCTGTTCCAGACCGGGTTCACCGTCGATCTTGGCCGCCTTAGCGCCGCCGCCGCTCTGTCGCTCATTCCGAGCGTCATCTTCTTCGGCACGATGCGGCGCAATTTCGTCAAAGGTGTCGCGACGAGCGGCATGAAGGAATAGGCTCGGTAAGACTTCGATTCTCCCACTTTGCCAAACAACATATGCACTGAAGAAAGGGACAGATGATGCGGCAGACTTGGCGTTGGTTCGGCCCGTCCGATCCGGTATCGATCGACGACATGTTACAGGCGGGTGTTGAAGGCGTCGTCACAGCACTTCATCATCGCGCCCCCGGCGAGGTGTGGACGTCGGAGGATATTGCCGCCCGTCAGCGCGAAATCTCGGTCATGAGCGATGGCAGCGCGTCAGGATTGAGCTGGGATGTGGTCGAAAGCCTGCCGGTTTCCGAGGACGTCAAGCGCCAGAGCGGGCCTTGGCGGGAGCATATCGGCAGCTGGAAGACGAGCCTTCGCCATCTCGCCGATGCCGGGGTGCAGACCATCTGCTACAATTTCATGCCGGTCCTCGACTGGACGCGGACCGATCTTGCCTATCGCCTGAAGAATGGTGCGACGTGCATGCGTTTCGATGCGGTGGATTTCGCCGCTTTCGATCTGTTCCTACTGCAACGCCCAGCGGCGCGGGAGGAACTTGAGCCGGAGGTCGGCGAGGCCGCGCAGCGCCGCTTTTCCGAAATGGATGATGAGCGCAAGCGCCAGCTCGTCGCCAACATCGTCTCCGGCCTGCCGGGTGCCGCGATCCACATGACGATCGACGAGGTGAAGGATCATCTCGCGCAATATAACGGTCTGTCCGCTGAAAAGCTGAAGGCGCACCTCATCGATTTCCTGGGCGAAGTCGCACCGCTTGCGCAGGAGCTGGGGATGCGGCTTTGCTGCCATCCGGACGATCCGCCGTTCCCGCTGCTGGGGCTGCCGCGCATCATGTCGACCGAAGCCGACTACCGCGCCATGGTCGAAGCTGTCGATATTCCGGCCAATGGCGTCACGCTTTGCACCGGCTCGCTTGGTGCCCGGCGCGACAACGACCTGCCGGGCATGATGGCAAGGCTCGGCGACCGCGTTCATTTCCTGCATCTGCGCAACGTCGCGCTGGAAGACAATCAGCATGGCGGCTCGTTCCACGAGGCGGCGCACCTCGAAGGCAATACCGACATGGTGGCGGTGATTGCCGCCGCGCTTGCCGAAGAGACGAGACGGAAAGGGCAGGGCCGTAAAGACTGGCAGATTCCTTTCCGCCCTGATCACGGCCAGAATATCCTCGACGACCACATCAGGCAGACGCGCCCCGGCTATCCGGCGATCGGCCGCCTCAAGGGACTTGCGGAACTGCGCGGCATCATGACAGCCCTGTCGCATCCGATTGTTGCCGGCGGCAAGATATGAGCAGGCTGAGCGCTGCAAGTGTACCGTTGCCGCACAGGGCGGCCAAATGGCCTGCCTATAGGCCGCAGGACCATGGCGCCGGCATAGTTCATCTCGGTATCGGCAACTTCGCCCGCGCCCACCTGTTGTCCTATACGGACAATGCGCTTGCAGCCCATGGCGGTGACTGGCGGGTCGTTGGCGCATCATTGCGCGGCTCACCGTTTGCCGGCCTTCTGGAGCCTCAGGACTATCGTTATACCCTTGTGGAAAGAGGCGTGGAAACGAAGGCTTCCGTCATCGGCGCTCTTCATTCCGTGGTTTCCGGAGGAGAGCGCATTCCAGACGTGCTCGCGTTGATGGCCTCCCCCGCATGCCGGATCGTCAGCCTGACCGTGACGGAAAAGGGTTATGGCTTGACCGGCACGGGAAAGCTCGACACGTCTCATCCCGACATCGCGCGGGATCTTGGCCGGCCGCAATCGCCGCAGGGAGTGATCGGCTTAATCGTCGCCGCGTTGGCATTGCGGCAGCAGAAAGGGCTTCCCGCCTTCACCGTCCTTAGCTGCGACAATCTTCCTCAAAACGGCCGCCGACTGAGGGAGGCGGTGCTGGAGCTTGCCGCGCTCGTGCACGATCCATCGCTCGTCCGCTTTATTGAGGCCCATGCAGGCTTTCCCTCTGGTGTCGTTGACCGCATCACGCCCATTCCGGGTCAAGAGGTGTTCGTGCTAGCACGGGCAGAGACCGGTTATGATGACCTGGCGGCCATTGAAACCGAGCCGTTCCGCCAGTGGATATTGGAGGACAGCTTCTGCGTCGGCCGTCCCGCCTGGGAAGCGGCAGGCGCACTCTTCGTGCCCGATATAACAGACTATGAGCGCATGAAGCTATGGATACTGAACGGCACCCATTCGCTGATCGCTTATTGCGGCTGTCTCTACGAAAAGAAGTATGTCCGGGACGTTATGGCCGATGGCCGCCTGAAGGACCTGGTGGCGCGGCATCTCTCGGCGGCTTCGAGCGCGATCGGGCAGCTAGGCATCGATCTTGACGCCTATGTCGGAAAGCTGAAGGCGCGTTTCTCCAATCCTGCGATTGCCCATGCGACGGCGCAGATTGCGATGGACGGCACGCAGAAGCTGCCGCAACGAATAACTGCTCCTGCCTTCGCCGCGTTGAAGCGCGGAACGGACTTCGAGCCGTTCGCCTTTGCGATCGCAGTCTGGATCGCCTATGTGGAGCGCTGGGCAAAGGGTCTAGCGGCCTATGAAGTCAGCGACCCGCAAAGTGCGGTCCTGCGCGAAGCGCTATCGAAGCCGTCGAGCGAGATGGATCTCCTGCGGGCGGCCAGTGCGGCTTGCCCGCATGTTCTTCCAGCCGAGCTGCTGGACGGAAAGTTCGGCGCCGCCTTGCTGCGGCACATCGGAACCGTGCGAGCTTGAGCTCCATTGGAAGCCGCGGGGATGCAGCGTTGCTGTTTCCTGCGGCCGAGCTTGGTCTCACGACAGCTGATAGGGCGTCGTCTCTCGGACATTGTGATCGACGGAGATGCTGCGGCGCAAAGGCGGAACGGCCCGGCTGGCACAATTGTTTCGCTCGCATATGCGACAGGATATGCCGATTGGTTCGAAGGCGGATTTGTCGGTGACATTGAGATCGTCGGCATAGACGAAGGCGCTCGCATAGGAGATCTCGCAGCCCAGCGCCAGCGCATGGCTGGACCGTTGTGTGCGAAACCCGCCAACGCCCTTGCTCACATGCGTGGCAAGACAGAGATAGCGGACGCCATCCGGCGTTTCGGCGAGTTGGCGGATGAAGCGGCCCGGTGTCTCGAAGGCCTGGTGAGCGTTCCAGAGCGGACAGGCGGCTCCGAAGCGTGCGAATTGCAGCTTGGTGGCGCTGTGGCGCTTGGTAATGTTGCCGGCGCGGTCGATGCGGGCAAAGAAGATCGGTATCCCTTTCATGCCCGGGCGCTGCAGGGTCGATAGCCGATGGCAGCCCTGCTCCAGCGACGTGCCGAAGCGGGCGGCGAGCAGTTCGATGTCGTGCCTAAGGTCGCGGGCGGTTTTCAGAAAACTTTGATAGGGCATGAGAAGCGCGCCGGCGAAATAATTGTGCAGGCCGATGCGGCAGACCTCGCTGGCCTCTTCGCTACGGAAGCCTGCCTGGCGAACGATGCTTTCCACGACCTCGCTGGCGTAGAGTTGCGCGGTTTGTACCGCCATCTGGAACGTGCGGGTTTCGGCCGGGGCATAGGGATTGAGGGTCAGCACCCGTCCCGCCGGATCGTAGCGGCGGACCGCATTCATGGCCGACGGCCCGTGTATGACGCGAACGCTGAATTGACTGTCCAGATAGTCCGTCAGGATCGGCTGGCCATCTCCGCCTTGCAGCCCGAGCTTGCCTGCGAGCGCTTCGGCCATGGTGTCGAGTTCCTGCACATAGTTGTCGACATAGTGAAAGAAGTCGCGCACCTCGTCATAGGGCGTCGCTTCAAGGGCTGCAGCGCGGCCGAGCCTGTCGTCCAGGCTGGCAAGCTGTTCGCTATTGCGCCGATAGGCCTGATGACAGCTGACCAATGCGCGGGCAAATCCCGGCGCATTCTGCGCGATCAGTTTCAGCTCCTGCAAGGTCGGCGAATAGGATTCGAACAAGGGATCGCCGAGTGCTTCGGTGAGTGCCGACATAAGTCGATCGGTCTCGCCGGTGGAGAGTTCCGCAATGTCGAGACCATATTTGTCGGCCAAGGCAAGCAGGACGGCGGCCGATACGGGGCGCTGATTGTTCTCGATCTGGTTGAGATAGCTCAACGAGATGCCGAGACGTTCGGCAAACTGGCTTTGTGTCGCATCATGTTCCAGACGCAGCTCCCGGACTTTTCGCCCGATGAAGAGTTTCCCGATGGCCATCTTCGCAACTTCGCAATTGTTAATTTGAATTTTTATAAGTCCGCATATCTGCGCGTTCAATGATTTTCTCGTCGCCGGACCCTCGCTATGACTTCGGCATATCGAGGGAGGCATCATGCAGACGATATTGGATCAGCTCGAAGCACGCCGCGCCGAGGCGCGGCAGGGTGGTGGCGAGCGCAGAATCGCGGCCCAGCATGGAAAGGGCAAGCTGACTGCGCGCGAGCGCATCGAAGTGCTTCTCGATGAAGACTCCTTCGAAGAATACGACATGTACGTCACTCACCGCGCGACTGATTTCGGTATGGCGGAGCAGAAGATCGCGGGTGACGGCGTCGTGACCGGATGGGGAACGATCAATGGCCGCCAGGTCTATATCTTCTCCCAGGATTTCACCGTGCTCGGTGGCTCCCTGTCGGAGACCCACGCGCAAAAGATATGCAAGATCATGGACATGGCGATGCGGAACGGCGCGCCGGTCATCGGCCTCAACGATTCCGGTGGCGCGCGCATTCAGGAAGGCGTGGATTCGCTTGCCGGCTATGCCGAGGTGTTCAAGCGCAACGTCGAGGCCTCCGGCGTCGTGCCGCAGATTTCCGTCATCATGGGACCATGCGCGGGCGGTGCTGTCTATTCGCCGGCCATGACGGATTTCATCTTCATGGTGCGGGATTCCTCCTACATGTTCGTCACCGGCCCCGACGTGGTGAAGACGGTAACGAACGAGATCGTCACGGCGGAAGAGCTTGGCGGCGCACGCACCCACACCTCGAAATCCTCGGTGGCCGACGGCGCCTTCGACGATGATATTGATACGCTCGAACATGTCAGGCTGCTCTTCGACTTCCTGCCGCTGAACAATCGCGAGAAACCACCGGTAAGGCCATTCCACGACGACCCGGCGCGGCTGGAAAATCGGCTCGACACGCTGATACCCGATAGCTCGAACAAGCCCTACGACATGAAGGAACTGATCCACGCCCTTGCCGACGAGGTTGAATTCTTCGAGCTGCAGACCGCTTTTGCGCGCAACATCATCACCGGCTTCATGCGCATGGAAGGACAGACGGTTGGTGTCGTTGCCAATCAGCCGATGGTGCTGGCCGGCTGCCTGGACATCGACTCCTCGCGCAAGGCTGCGCGTTTCGTTCGCTTTTGCGACGCCTTCAATATTCCGATCCTGACCTTGGTCGACGTGCCCGGCTTTCTTCCCGGCACGGCGCAGGAATATGGCGGGGTGATCAAGCATGGTGCCAAGCTCTTGTTTGCCTATTCCCAGGCCACGGTGCCGATGGTGACGCTGATCACGCGCAAAGCCTATGGCGGCGCGTATGACGTGATGGCGTCGAAGCATATCGGTGCGGATGTGAACTACGCTTGGCCGAGCGCTGAAATCGCCGTCATGGGCGCCAAGGGCGCGACGGAAATCCTCCATCGAGCCGATTTGGCCGATCCGGAAAAAATTGCCGCGCGAACCCGCGAATACGAGGAGCGCTTCGCCAATCCCTTCGTCGCTGCCGAGCGCGGCTTCATTGACGAAGTCATCATGCCGCATTCGTCCCGTCGTCGCATCGCCCGTGCCTTCGCCTCGCTTCGCAACAAGCAGGTGGACGCGCGCTGGAAGAAGCACGACACGATACCTCTCTGACAGGCCATTCCCATGATCAAGAAAATCCTGATCGCCAATCGTGGCGAAATCGCCTGCCGAGTCATCAAGACCGCCAAGCGTCTCGGCATCTCGACAGTCGCCGTCTATTCCGATGCAGATCGCAACGCCCTGCATGTGTCGATGGCGGACGAGGCGGTACATATCGGTCCGTCGCCCTCGAACCAGTCCTATATCGTCATCGACCGGATCATCGATGCCATTCACAAGACCGGTGCCGACGCTGTGCACCCGGGCTACGGTTTCCTCTCCGAGAACGCACATTTTGCAGCCGCGCTCGAGCGTGAAGGCGTGATTTTCATCGGCCCTCCCGTCGGCGCGATCGAGGCCATGGGCGACAAGATCACGTCCAAGCAGCTGGCGGCTCGCGCTGGCGTCTCGACGGTGCCTGGACATATGGGGTTGATCGAAAATGCCGACGAAGCAGTGTTGATCGCGAATGAGATCGGCTATCCCGTGATGATCAAGGCATCGGCGGGCGGCGGCGGCAAAGGCATGCGCATCGCACACAATGCCGACGAGGCCCGGGAGGGATTCCAGGCATCGCGCAACGAGGCCAAAAACTCCTTCGGCGACGACCGCATCTTCATCGAGAAGTTCATCACCGAGCCGCGCCATATCGAGATCCAGGTGCTCGGCGACAAGCAGGGCACGGTCCTTTATCTCGGCGAGCGGGAATGCTCCATCCAGCGGCGCAATCAGAAGGTCATCGAGGAAGCGCCGTCACCTTTCCTTGATGAAGCGACCCGTGAAGCCATGGGCGAACAGGCCGTCGCGCTCGCCAGGGCTGTCGGCTATCATTCCGCAGGAACGGTGGAATTCATCGTCGATGGCAAGCAGAACAAATTCTATTTCCTTGAAATGAATACCCGCCTGCAGGTGGAGCACCCAGTGACGGAACTCGTGACCGGGCTCGATCTCGTAGAGGAAATGATCAAGGTTGCGTCCGGCGAGCCTCTGTCCTTTGGCCAGGCCGACGTAAAGCTCAATGGTTGGGCGATCGAAAGTCGCCTCTATGCCGAAGATCCTTATCGCAACTTCCTGCCGTCGATCGGCCGGTTGACGCGATACCGCCCGCCGGTCGAAGGCCCGACGAGCGCTGGTGCTATCCTGCGTAACGACACCGGCGTTTATGAGGGTGGCGAAATCTCGATGTACTATGACCCCATGGTCGCCAAGCTCTGCGCCTGGGCACCCAGCCGCAAAGAAGCGATCGATGCGATGAGCGGTGCTCTCGACGATTTCGAAGTCGAAGGGATCGGGCACAACTTGCCCTTCCTGTCCGCTGTCATGAACCAAGAGCGCTTCCGTTCCGGTCAGCTGACAACAGGTTACATCGCCGAGGAATTCCCCGAAGGCTTCCATGGCGTCGAACCTGACCAGGCGTCGGCCCGAAAGCTTGCAGCGATCGCAGTCACGATCAATCAGGCTGTTCAAAGGCGCGCTGCGGATATTTCCGGCACGATCGGCAATCACCGCCGCAAGATTGGCCGGGATTGGGTCGTCGGCTTCGGCCAGTGGCGCTTCGAGACTTCCGTGGAACTGATGGACGGTGATCTTAGCGTATCGTTTGCCGACGGTGACATGCTGCGTGTGAAGACCGACTGGCTGCCCGGCAAAACGCACTGCGCTTTTGCTGTCGGCTCCGATATACTGGGCGTCAAGGTCGATCTGGTGGGGTCGTCGATCCGCCTGCGCTGGCGGGGAACGGAGATAATCGCCCGTGTCCGCTCGCCGCGTGTTGCGGAGCTTGCCCGCCTGATGCCTATCAAGCTGGCGGCGGATACGTCGAAGCTTCTGTTGTGCCCGATGCCGGGAGTGCTTACCTCTCTCATCGTAGAGGCGGGCAGTGTCGTCGAAGCGGGTCAGACGCTGGCCGTTGTTGAGGCCATGAAGATGGAAAATGCCTTGAAAGCGGAACGTAAGGGCGTCGTTAAACGTATCGAAGCGAAAGTAGGGCATAGCCTTGCGGTCGACGAGCTGATTCTGGAGTTCGAATGATGGTTGAACGATCCCTAGAGGAATGGGCTGATCTGGCCGAGAAGGAGCTCAAGGCATCGCCTGAGACGCTCATCTGGGAAACGCCTGAGGGAATAGCGGTCAAGCCGCTCTATACTGAGGCGGATACGGCAGGCCTGCCGCACCTCTCATCGCTGCCCGGTTTTGCGCCATTCACGAGAGGCCCGCGCGCCACCATGTATGCCGGCCGCCCCTGGACGATCCGCCAATATGCCGGCTTTTCCACCGCCGAGGCCTCCAACGCCTTCTATCGCAAGGCGCTCGCCGCCGGTCAGCAGGGTGTCTCCGTCGCCTTCGATCTCGCCACTCATCGCGGCTATGACAGCGATCATCCGCGAGTGGTCGGAGATGTCGGCAAGGCCGGCGTGGCGATCGATTCCGTCGAGGACATGAAGATCCTCTTCGACGGCATTCCACTGGAAAAGGTCTCCGTCTCGATGACCATGAACGGAGCCGTCATCCCGATCCTGGCAAATTTCATTGTTGCCGGCGAGGAACAGGGCGTGCCGCGTGCCGCACTTTCGGGCACGATTCAGAACGATATTCTGAAGGAGTTCATGGTCCGCAACACCTACATCTACCCGCCCGAGCCCTCGATGCGGATCGTTGCCGACATTATCGAATATACGGCCAAGGAGATGCCGAAGTTCAATTCCATCTCCATCTCCGGCTATCACATGCAGGAGGCCGGAGCGACGCTGGTGCAGGAGCTTGCCTTCACGCTCGCCGACGGGCGCGAGTATGTGCGCGCGGCGCTGGCCAAGGGGCTGAATGTCGACGATTTCGCCGGCCGCCTGTCCTTCTTCTTCGCCATCGGCATGAATTTCTTCATGGAGGCAGCAAAGCTGCGGGCGGCGCGTCTGCTCTGGACGCGCATCATGGAAGAATTCAAGCCGGCCAAGCCATCGTCGCTGATGCTGCGCACGCACTGCCAGACGTCAGGCGTCTCGCTGCAGGAACAGGACCCGTACAACAACATCATCCGCACTGCCTTCGAGGCTATGTCAGCAGTGCTAGGCGGCACGCAATCTCTGCACACCAACTCCTTCGACGAGGCAATCGCCTTGCCGACGGAGTTTTCGGCGCGCATCGCCCGCAACACCCAGCTCATCCTTCAGCATGAGACAGGCGTGACGAATGTCGTGGATCCGCTTGCAGGCTCCTATTACGTCGAGAGCCTCACCAATGAACTGGCCGATAAGGCCTGGGCGCTGATCGAAGAGGTGGAAGCGCTGGGCGGCATGACCAAGGCCGTCAACGAGGGTCTGCCGAAGCGACTGATCGAGGAGGCGGCGACGCGCCGGCAGGCAGCGGTCGACCGGGGCGACGAAGTCATTGTCGGCGTCAACAAGTATCGGCTGGAGACGGAGGAAGACATCGAGATCCTGGCGATCGACAATGCCGCCGTTCGTAGTGCTCAGATCAAGCGCATACAAGAGACACGCCGGCGCCGCGATGACGTCAAGGTCGAGCAGGCGCTCGAGCGCTTGAAGACGGTGGCAGCGACGGGCGAGGGCAATATCCTCGACGCCGCCGTCGATGCAGCGCGCGCCCGCGCGACCGTCGGCGAGATTTCCGACGCCATGCGCACCGTCTACGGCGATCACTCAGCCGTCCCCCAAGTTGTCAGCGATATCTACGGTGCCGCCTATGCCGGCGATCCCGAGCTTGTGACGCTCAGCAACCGCCTCTCCGACGTGACTGCATCGCTGGGGCGCAAGCCGAAGATCATGGTCGCCAAGCTCGGTCAGGATGGCCATGACCGCGGTGCCAAAGTCATCGCCTCGGCCTTCGGCGATGTCGGCTTCGACGTGGTTGCCGGTCCGCTGTTCCAGACGCCGGACGAAGCGGCAGACCTTGCCGTCAGGGAAAAGGTTCAGGTGATCGGCATGTCCTCGCTTGCTGCCGGGCATAAAACGCTTGCACCCCAACTTGTCGAAGCGCTGAAGGAGAAGGGCGCCGATCAGGTCATTGTCGTGGTCGGTGGTGTTATTCCGCGCCAGGACTATGATTTCCTGCTCGAACATGGCGTCAGCGCGGTGTTTGGCCCCGGCACCAATGTGCTCTATGCTGCCAACTCCATTCTTGACCTTCTGGAAGGCAAGCGCAGGAACGCCTGATGCTATTTTGCAGAGCCGTTCTAATGGGTGCAGATAATGTCGGCGGTTGTCCGATCTGTGCTTGAGGGAGTACTCAAGACGGCAGGAGCGGTGAGCGATGCCATGATGGCTACAGGCGGCTATACAGCTTCTCGATCATCCGCTCGGGATGATCTCGAAGGAGGGGCGCGGGTCGATGTTTTCTATCCTCGTGCCCATTGCCGTTTCCGCCGATGCTCACATTGCAGCTGATATCGATCGGGGCGAAGGGGATGGATCGATCGGAATCGCTGTGATCGACGACGAGCGCGACGGGCTCGAAGCGATCAGCCTGCTTTTGAGGACCTTGGGTTACCGCGTCTATCCGGGGCGCTCGGCGGCGGAGGCATGTTTTGCGCATGCCGTGGAAGGAAATGACAAAGCGCCGATTGATCTCGTCATTACCGACTATCGGCTGGAAGCCGGTACGACCGGGCTGGATGCGATCAAGCAGATGCGAGCGCATCTTGGCCATTCTGTCTCGGCCGTGATCCTCACGGGCGATACTTCGCCGGAGCGGTTGAAGGAAGTCGCGGCAAGCGGCCATCTGCTATTGCACAAGCCCGTCGATGCAGAACAGGTGCGCCAGGCAATCCTCCAGCTGTGTTCTCCGCAAATGCCAGCGTTTTCGGCTTCGCATCACTGACGAACTGCGGGGGCTATCTGTCGCGAGGCTGCATGTTTCGATTGCCTCTCGCAGCCTAAAAAATGTCCACCAGCAATCGAATGTGCGGAAGAGATGCGTGCTTCGCATAGGTGCAGTGCGGAATTGTCGCTGTTTTAAATCGATTGAATAGCCTATATTCCAACCATCGAAACGACGCCGGACCAATAGAGGCTGCCGACGTCAGACAGCCCTCAGGAAAGGGGATTATCATGAACGTCGCACGCTCCTTCAACAATTGGCGCAAGTTCCGTCAGACCGTAGCCGAGCTTGATCGCATGTCCAGCCGCGAGCTGCAGGATCTCGGCATTGCGCGCGCAGATATCCGCAGCGTCGCTCGCGCAGCCATGGGCCGCTAATAGCGTCCCATTCAGTCATCAGGACCGTCGAACGCTCGCTGAAAACGCGGGCGTTTTTGCGTTTTGAAACCGTGTTTCACGTAGGCCTTCCATCAACTGTCTGTCGCTTTTTGAGGGTTGCGTTTCTTGCATAGCTGCAGTGCAGCATAAGTTCTGGAAGTTTTCGCTGGCTAAAGTATAACAATACTCATTGAAGCGCTGCACCTCCTCCCGCGGCGCTTCGAATTCAGACGGCCCACTCCTCCTCCTCCCAGGGACGTCTGTAGGAACAGCGGCACTCCTCCTCCCAGTCGCTGTTCGGTTTTCGAAAAGCCTGCCGCACCTCCTCCCGCGGCAGGCTTTTTTCGTTTCCGATGATGCTTCCAATAAACCTATTCCCACTCCTCCCGGCGGAGAGTGCCTGATGAACGGATCGGTCGTTTGATGAAGGCGATGTCATCGTTGTAGCCGTGATCCAAAACGTGGCGTGGCTCATCGCGCTCGTGCCGCCATAGGTGTGAACTACGATTGGTAGCAAACTCATTTGTCGAGTTGAGAAAGGACGCAGGCTCATGGCGAAGTTCTAGCGGCTGCCTGTCACTTCAATGGTGGCCGACGGGAACGCAATTTTGGTGCTGCTCCCAAATTGCCCGAGCGAGCGCGTCTCGATATTGCTCGCCCGGTGATGATGGCGTCGAGATATCATCTCGACGGGCATGGTTGCGTTCCATTTCGGCGGCTCCATGAAGCTCTGCCGAAGATGGCAACGCGAAACCAGCGAAATTTCAGTCGCAGGACATTGTTCGCGAGCCGGTGAAACTGACGGCTCGACGGGGCGACCGAAAATGTTGCGTCGCCCTACTTGTTCTTCAAAAGCCAAATCTTGCCGGCCATGGTTATGGTGTAGGCATCTTTTCCGGCATCTTCGTTGAGGTTGAGGCGCTCCAGAAGGCCAAGCTCCTTCAATTCCTCCAGCGTCTTGTCGCTGATGAACTTGATTTTCTGCGGGCGTTCTTTCCAACGGTCCGTTTTTGCATATGTCACGGTCGCGTTCTGGTGCGTCCACTTCTTGTCCGATTGCGGATAGAGGTCGCCCTGGTGCGCAAGTTTCAGTCCGGCGATCTTTGATGGTGTCAGTTCAATCATGAGTGCGAGCAGTCTCCGTCGCTATTGGAATCTGGCGCACTTACCACAAAAAAACGGGTGTCTTCAGAAAATATCTGATCAGCATTCTTCTTGTCGCTCAACGGATGCGATTTCGGCTGCATGTGTGGCCAGACGCGCCAACTCCAGGTTTCAAGGACATAACGCGCGCCGTAAAAGTCGAAACCTCGACCGGAAAGGATGTGCCCCTCAGTCTCTGACCGTAAACAGCTCCACGGCTTCGGCGAAGCCTTTCAGTTTCCGCGTTCCTATCGAAGCCGTATTGGCGATCCGGGCCGTCTCGCAGAAGCAGCCGGACATCAGCAGTGCCTCGCCGCTCTCGCTGCAGATGCCTTGTATGCGGCTGACGACATTGACGTCGGGGCCGATCAGGGTGAAATCAAGCCGATTGCCGGCGCCAACATTACCGTAACTGACTTCGCCATAATGCAAAGCAATGCCCACCTTGATGCGGATGCCGTCATATTGAAAGCCCTCCACATCATCGCGGATCGCACTTGCGGCTACCAATGCGGCATTGCAGGCGCCGGCAGGATCGATGCCGGGAAAGAAGGCGAGAACGGCATCGCCCATGAATTTCAGGACTTCGCCGCCTTCCCGGGTGATCGCCGGTACGACTTTGTCGAAATAGGCATTCAGAAGGCCGAGCACGACATTGCCCGGCAGTTGGTTGGAAAGCTCGGTGAAGCCGCGCAGATCGCAGAGCAGAAGGGCGGTGTCCATCGATTCTATCTCACCGCGCCGGATATGTCCGGCCAGGATCCGGCTTGCGGTCATGGGGCCGATATAGGTGTCGAGCAGGCTGAGTTCGCATTGCCGGAGCACACGCAATTCGCTGGCGGTGCGCAGTGCTGGTAGGATGCGCGCAAGTACCTGCTGCTCGGCTGGCGTAAAGCCGCCAGGCCGTTTCGTGCCGAAGGCCGCCGAACTGATCGGTCCGTCGGCATTGCAGAGAGGGGCGATCATCAGCTGAACTAGCCCGCGGCCGGCAAAGACGTCGATGTGCTGCCAGCGGCCATGCCGGCTCTCTCCGGGGCCAACGATGAGGGTTTCACGCGTTTCCAACGCTTTTTGCAGCGGCGTGTTGGCAATAGTCTGAAGCCTGCCGTGCTCGCGGTCATGGATTTCGATCGGTTCGCCCGGCGCCCAGGCGAACGTGCGGCCGATGAATTCGGGATGTAGCGTCATCAGGTGCAGCGTCAGCCGATCGACGGGGACGCCGAGCGCCTGCAAGCGGCGGCCCAGCCCGGAAACGAGGCCGACTTCATCGAGAGCATGGCACTCGTCCCCAGTCAGCCATTCGATCAGGCTCAGGGTTGCGGCCGCGTTGATGCCGGGTTGAGTGGTTTTGGAACTGGGAATTGCAGCTTGAGGTATGTCCAGCAGCATGGTCATGACCATCTCCTCGTGTTGCAGATGCGGCGTCTAGAGCGTGATGCCGAAAAGCGTGTGTGGTTCTTGAGCGACATCATGCTCTATCTTTTTGATTCTAGAGCGGATTCAGGTTTCAGGTCGAATAGACCTGAAACCATCCGGCTCTAGTGAGCGCCGGCACCCGAAAGGTGAGAGGATTTCTTGAGGAACAGGCTGGCAAGCAGCGCAACAACGAGCGCAACGCCGAGCAGATAGAAGGTATCGCTGAAGGCCATGATGTTTGCTTGTTTGCGCAGGCTGCCGGCAATGGCGACGATCGCCTTATGTGTGGCGAGCGCCTGATCGCTGACCCCATGATTGAGGAAGTAGCTTGTCAGTCTGGCGACGCGGTCGCGGGTGGCGTCCTCGAACATCGAGACGGAATTCGTCAGGATATTCGAGTGGAACTGCTCGCGCTTGGTGAGGAAGGTCTGCAGCGCTGCGATGCCGACTGCACCGCCGAGATTGCGCATCATGTTGAAGAGTGCCGAGGCCGAGCCGGCATTTTCCTGCTCGATGCCTGCGGTGGCGATCGCGGTGAGCGGTGTGAATGCCAATGCCTGGCCGACGGCACGCACGATATTCGGCCAGAAGAGCTGATCGCTGGCATAGTTGCCGGTCATATAGACATTCATGAAGTTCGAGGCGGCAAAGAGCGCAAAGCCGACGATGATCAGCAGGCGGGCGTCGAAACGCTTCATCAGCTGTGGCACCAGCGGGATCAGGATCAGCTGCGGAATGCCGGTCCAAGCGAGCACCAGGCCGATCTGCTCGGAATTGTAGCCCTGAATGCGCGTGAGATAGATCGGCAGGATGAAGACCGAACCATAGAGTGCAATGCCGAGCAGGAAATTGGCAAGCATGCCGAAGCCGAAATTGCGGCGCACGAGCAGGCGAAGATTGAGTAGCGGATGAGCGGCGCGAAGCTCGATGATCAGGAAGAGCGACAGGGACACTGCGGCGATGACCGACAGACGGACAATGAATGGCGAACTGAACCAGTCGTCCTTATTGCCTTCTTCAAGCACTGCTTGCAGGGCGGCGAGACCGACCGCCATGGTGATGATCCCCGGCCAGTCTCCCTTTGCCAGCAAGGAGAGGTTCATCGGCGAGCGGTCAAGCGACACCCAGAGCATGGCAACCATAAGAATGCCGGGCACAAGATTGACGTAGAAAATATACTGCCAGCCCCAGCTTTCAGTGAGGTAGCCGCCAATGGTCGGGCCGATGGCCGGCGCAAAGGTCGCGGAGAGGGCAAAGAGCGCAAGGCCCATCGGCTGCTTGGGTTTTGGAAGCAAGGTGATGATGATGGTGAAGGCCATCGGGATCAGCACGCCGCCCGAAAAGCCCTGGATGGCGCGCAACACGATCATCTGCTGCAGGTTCGCGGCGAACGCGCAGCCGACCGAGAAGACGAGGAAGAGGATCGCGTTGGTCAGCAAATAGAGGCGGACCGAGAAGACGCGGGCAAGCCAGGCGCTGAGGGGGATGACGACGATCTCGGCAATCAGATAGGAGGTCGAGATCCAGCCGCCGTCATCCGTGCCGGCGCCGATCGCGCCCTGGATGTCGGCGAGCGATGCATTGACGATCTGGATATTGAGGACGGCCATGAAGGCGCCAAGGGTGGAGCCGATGACGGCGGTCCACATGCGCAGCGGGCTCATGGCAGGCCTGGCGGCCGGGGCAGCTGACCTAGTGGTCGGCAAAGTGGAATTATTGTTGGCGGCGATCTGAAGAGTGGCCATGATGCGGCTCCTTCCGGCTCAAGCCGGAATAATCTCATGACAGTGTTGAGGCGATAATCGGCGAAGAACGGTAAGGATCATCCAGCGTGGCCGGATGGTCCCCCCGCATTGGCGGTGGATGTCTGTGCGGCCTTGGTATCGATTTCAGGCTCGACCGACATGCCGGAGCGCAACAGGCCGGCCAGGCGCTCGTCATCGATGACGATCTTGACCGGAATGCGCTGAACGATCTTGGTGAAGTTGCCGGTGGCATTGTCCGGCGGCAGCAACGAGAATTCCAGGCCGCTTGCTGGCGAGAGGCTGTCGACATGCCCCTTGATCGCCACGTCAGGGAAGCTGTCGACCTTGATCTCGACTAGCTGGCCGGGGCGCACATAGGTGAGTTGCGTCTCCTTGAAATTTGCGACGACATAGACGGAATGCAGCGGCACGACCGCCATTAATTGCGTGCCTGATGTGACGTACTGCCCGACCCTGATCGAGCGGGCACCGACCGTGCCGTCCACGGCTGCAACGATATCCGTATAGGAAAGATTGAGTTCCGCTTGCTGAACGGTTGCGGCAGCCCGATCGCGCTGGGCGGCGGCCTGATCGCGCTGGCTCTGCAGCACCGGCACCTTGTTTTGGGCGGCAATGATGGCGGCCTGATCGCGTTCGACGGCGGCAGCGGCTTGATCGCGAGCCGATTGCGTCTGTTCGGCCTGAGATTGGCTGCCGACGCCGTTGGAGTTCAGCCGAGCCGAGCGCGCGGCATCGGACTGCGCGAAGACGAGCGAAGCCTGCGAAGCGGTTTCCGTCGCTTTGGCTTGTGCGATCAGCGATTGTTGCAGCAGGATTTGCGCATCAATGTTAGCAATCGCCGCATCTGCGGCCTTGAGGTCAGCCCTGGCCTGCGACAACGCCGCTTGGAAGTCGCGGTCGTCGATGCGGGCCAGCACCTGGCCGGCCTTGACGGTGTCGTTGTCGTTGACAAGCACTTGCCTGATATAGCCGGCGACCTTGGGGGCGATCGCGGTGTAATCGGCCTTTACATAGGCGTCGTCGGTCGATTCGATGAAGCGGCCGATCGTCCAATAGCGATAGCCGAAATCGGCAGCAAACGCGGCGCCGGCCAGGAGGGCCGCGACGAGTACGCCACGCTTGATGAGCTTGCGTCCTGCTCTCGGGTTTTTTGCCGTGCTTGGGGCAGGGGCTTCGGCCACGGGCGCCTGCGGAGCTTCAATGCGGGGCGTCTTTGTCACCTCACCTGCCGGCACGACTTCGGCCTGGCTTGCGTTCTTGAACGCCTCATTGCGGGGCAGCTCGACCATTTTCCATCTCCTTCAATATCATGGCCCGCTTGCCAGGGGCCATTTTGTTGAGGTGAAGATGCGTCCGAATGGTCTTTCTGATAATCTCCTCGAATCTGGAAGGATCATCAATTCAGAGTGGATAATCCGAGGAACAAATGGATCGGCTGACCAGCCTTACAGTCTTTGGCCGGGTGGTGGAGTGTGGCGGTTTCTCCGCCGCCGCCCGCCGGCTCAATATGTCCGTCACCATGGTGGGCAATCATGTGCAATCGCTGGAAGATCGCCTCGGCGTGCGGCTTTTGAACCGCACGACGCGCAAGGTCAGTCTGACGGAAACCGGGAAATATTACTACGAGCGTTCCTCACAGATCCTCGCAGACCTTGAAGAGATCGACCGGACAGCAGGCGCGCTCAACACCACGCCGCGCGGCACGTTGAAAATCTACACCAGCGGCGCCATCGTTCGCTTTCTGCTTCCCGTCGTCAACGAGTTCATGACGCAATATCCGGCAATTTCTCTGGATTTCAGCGTCGGTGAGCGCGCGATCGACATGATCGAGGAGGGTTATGACTTGATGATCCGCACCTTGCCCACGCAGGAATCGACGCTGGTTGCGCGCAAGCTCACGCCGTGGCGACATATGCTGGTTTGTTCACCCGAATATCGCGACACGCATTCCATGCCAAAGGTGCCCGCCGATCTGGCTGAGCATAATTGCCTGCAATATGCCTATTATCCCTATGGCGACGAATGGCGCTTCGAAGATGCCGACGGTAATCAGACGGGCGTCAAGATTTCCGGTAATGTCGTCTCCAACAGCGCTGAAACGCTGCGATTTCTGCTGGCGAGCGGCCAAGGCATCTTCCTAGCTCCGAGCTTCATCGTCTTTGAAGACGTCGCTGCCGGCCGGCTCGTACGCGTAATGCCAGACTATCGGGCAGTGGAGTTCATCATCAGCGCGATTTATCCGAACCGCAGCCATCTGCCGACCAAGGTGCGGCTGTTTATTGACCTACTTGTGGAACGCTTCGCCGAACATCGGAAGTGGATGACATGAGTTCTGCTATGGGGCTGCTTGGCGACGGCCCCGTGCGGCTGCAGGGCATTTTATCGCACATCGGTTTGTGCAAGCGGCTGATGAACGCCGCATCTGACGATATCAAATGAATGGGAAGGGCGTGAATGGCTAGCGACACTGAGAACAACGCTGGGGATCTGTCGGTCGATCCGGCGTTTTTCGACCTATTGACCGGCAGTTTTCGCCGGATTGTCGGAACTTCGCTTGTCGCCGAAGGGCAAGGGCCGGACTGGCTCTATCACAAGGCCCCTTTTGTGGTCGTGGCCCACAATACCGATCCTGATCCGCGCTTCGTCTTTGCCAACAAGACGGCCCAGAATTGCTTTGAATACCCTTGGGACGAGTTCGTCACCTTGCCCTCACGACTGTCGGCTGAGCTTCCCAATCGCGCGGAGCGCCAGCGATTGCTGGATGCCGTCAGCAGCAACGGCTTCATTTCCGACTATCGTGGATTGAGAATCGCAAAATCCGGGCGACGATTCTGGATCGAAGACGGTATTGTCTGGCAGCTCATTGACAATGATGGAAATCACCGCGGGCAAGCGGCGACGTTTTCCACCTGGAAGGACGCCTAAGGCGAAACGTCAGCCTCCATCCCTTGCACAGATGCGCGCCAACCAAGACATAAGGCTGCCGCGGAATGCATCGAATGAAAGGGCGGACCCCGGCGGCAAAACCACCCCGGGGTCCGCAATATATCACTTCGGCTTGACGTCCATCGCCAATGTGTCCTCGTCGGAGCGCGGCGCGTAGGAGATCTTGTCCTTCTTGACGCCCCATGCCGATACGTTCACTGCAAGCGGAAGATCCGGCCTGTCGGTGGAAACGAGAAGGTTTGCCTTTTCGAGGAGATCGCGACGCTTGGTCTCGTCCATCTCGCTTGCGGCATCCTCGATCAGCCTGTCCATCTGCGGGTTGGAGTATCCGCGCGTGTTGAACGCACCGAGCGACTTGGCGCTATCATTGGTGTGCATTAAAGACGACAGCATGTAGTTGGCTTCGCCGGTCAGCGTACCCCAGGAAGCCATGTACAGCGAATACTCGCCGCGGGTCTTGGCGGGGTTGAACACGGCTGCTGGAACGCCGTTGACGTCGACCTGGACATTGATCGCAGCAAGCAACTGAGCGACGGTCGGTCCAAGTTCCGTCGGCAAGCGGTCGTTTGCGTAGTTCAGCGACACCTTGAAGCCGTTCGGATAGCCGGCATCAGCCATCAGCTTGGTTGCCTTCGCCACGTCGAATGGGCTGGGCGCAATATCCTTGTTGTAACCGAAGATGTTCGAGGCCACCATTTGCGTGGGAACCTTGCCCATGTCCTCAAGTGCGACTTCGGTGATTGTCTGGCGATCGACGGCAAGGTCGAACGCTTCGCGCACGCGCGGATCGAGGAAGGGGTTCTTATCCAGCTTCTTTCCGGATTTGTCCCAGACCATCGGAGTGTCCTTGCGGAAGTCGAACTCCAGATAGGGGATGTAGACCGACTCGTCCTTGACTACCGTGAGCTTGGAATCGGATTCCAGAGCGGCAAGATCCGTTGACGGGACTTTCGAAATCAGGTCGACCTGGCCGGCCTTCAACTGCGCGACTCGGGCCGCGTCATTCGGGATTTCCTTGCGGATGACATGATCCCAAGGCTGTACGCCGCCCCAGTAGCCGTCGAACTTCTCAAGGACGAGATCCTGCGTCGGTGCCCATTTTACGAACTTGTACGGGCCAGTGCCGATCGTTGCCTTGCCTGAGTTGAAGCCATCCGCCGCCGTCTCCTTGGTCGAATAGGCAGCTGCTGCCTTGTGAGACACGATGAACAGACGAACGAAATCATTGGGAAGGGTCGGCGCGGGCGCAAGGGTCTTGACGCGAACGGTGTGCGGATCGACGACTTCCACGCTCTTCACTCTGCGGACATAGATCGTCGATGGGTTTGGACCGGTGACGTTCGGAATACGCTCGATCGAGAACTTGACGTCCTCGGCGGTGAAGTCGGATCCATCGTGGAACTTCACGCCTTCGCGCAGCTTGAATTCCCAGGTGGTGTCGTCGACCGGCTTCCAGCTCACGGCGAGGGAAGGTTCGACCTCAAGCTTGTTACCGGACTTCAGCAAGGTATCGAATACATGCTTGGTGGCCTCGGCATTGGCGGAGGTTGCCGTGAAATGCGGATCCATCGAGGCCGGGCCGGATTTGGTGGCGATGACGAGATCTGCAGCCATCACCGACAGCGGCATCATGATGGTGGTGGCCAGCAATGCGGCCTTGAAGACGGAGCGTATTGTCATGTGTTCCCTTATCTCTTTCTCATGGGCAAGAACGGCTTGCCGCCGGTTGTTTGTGCCCGGCGTCAGGAGACCTCGTCTCCATCCCCTTCGGGCTCAAGGTCAGGGACCAGCTGCTGCGGCCAGTTTTCGGAAGCCACCACAAGCTTGGTCAGGATTTCGGAGAGGTTCAGGCGTTCGGCGGGCGAGAGGCATTCGAGCATCGTCCGCTCGTAGCTCATCATCTTCTCCTCGACGGCCTCGACCGCGGCGCGACCTTTCTCCGTCAACTTGAGTGCGACGCGCCGCTGATCGATCCGGTCGAGCTCGCGGCTGATCATGCCGAGCGTGTCCAATTTGGTGACGGCGCGGCTCAGAGTGTTTTTCGGAAAGCCCGAGGAGCGGACGACCTCGGTCAAGGTGAGCTCATCACTCAGATAGAGGGACCAGAGCACCACGAATTCGGGTCGAAGCAGGCCCAGCTGCTGCTGGATCAACCCATAGACCGGATTGTTGAACTGCAATGCCAGGTAGTTAAGACGGAAGGAAAACCAACAGGGGTTCCGCCAAAGTTTAGGGTAGAGCGGATCGTCTTCCGAGAGGCTCGAAAGCCCCGGCTCCTCTCTTCCGGCTCTCCCTTCATATAGGGCAGTGCGCAACAGTTCGTCCATCGACAAAACCCGATCAGATTTTCCAATTAGTACTATTTGGGACGATATTTAAAAAATTTGTTGCGTCAACTCCATTTTTTTGTTCCTAATGGAACCGAATTACAAAACAAATAAAATGCGGAGATGCTCGTCGCACTGGGCTCTTCGTGAGGGGTTAGTGCGTTCAACCGGCTGATCCCCCATCATTGCAGGAGACGAAAATGCGCATTCAGGACATGCATTGGTCGCAGGTCGAGGCCCGTGTGAAGGAAGACGATCGTTGCATCATACCAATCGGGTCGGTTGAGCAGCACGCCTATCTGAGCCTTGCGACCGATATGATCCTGGCCGAGCGTGTTTCGGTTGACGCGGCGGAGCCGACAGGCGTGCCCGTCTTCCCATGCCTGCCCTATGGCATGGCGTCCGGCTTTGCAGATTTTCCAGGTACGGTAACGCTTTCGCTTCGTACCTATATCAACGTCATCGAGGACATACTCGACAGTGTCTATCATTCCGGTTTCCGGCGTATTCTCATCGTCAACGGCCATGGCGGCAATACGCCGATCAACCCGCTTTTGTCGGAATGGATGAACAGCCATCGCGATACCTCAGTCAAACTCCATGACTGGTGGCGCGCTCCGAAGACCATGGCAAAGGTGCTGGAAATCGATTCGGCCGCCAGCCATGCAAGCTGGATGGAAAACTTTCCATGGACGCGCCTGGAAGGCGCGCCGGTTCCGAACTTCAAGAAGGATCGCATCGATTTTGCAGCGGCGGCGCGCGTCGACGCGGGACGCAAGCGCGAACGCATCGCCGAAGGCAATTACCACGGCGTATTCCAGCGGCCAGATCAGGACATGATGGAAATCTGGAAGGTCGCCGTCGAAGAGACGCGGCATGAAATCGAGCATGACTGGCACTGAGACGCCGGACCTATCGTTTTAACGCAGGGTCCCTTGCGCAATCGCAGGGGACGCATCCAGAGAGAAGCACATGGCTTCATTCATTTTTCGCAGATCTGGACAGGCGCTCATGGTCCTGATCGTCATGTCCATTCTCGTCTTCATCGGTGTCTACGTCATCGGTAACCCGATCGACGTGCTCATATCTCCTGACGTTACGCAGGAAATTCGCCAGCGTGTCATCGAGGAATACGGGCTCAATCAGCCTCTCTGGAAGCAGTATATCGATTTTGTCCTTAAAACGGTTAGTGGCGACTTCGGCAGATCGTTCGTGTTCAATATGCCGGTCGTTGAGCTGATTGCGCAGCGCTTGCCGGCAACGCTGGAGCTTGCCGTCATTGCGGTTTTGCTGGCCTCGGTGATCGGCGTGCCGCTCGGCGTCTATGCGGGCTATCGGCCCGATGGCTTCCTGCCGAAGCTGATCCTGGCTGGCTCGATTCTCGGATTTTCCGTACCGACCTTTTGGATCGGACTTATGCTCATCATGGTTTTTGCCGTGCAGCTGGGTATTCTGCCGGCTGGTGGACGAGGGGCGACCGTCAATCTTTTCGGCGTTCCATTCTCGTTCCTGACCGGCGACGGATGGACGCATCTCGCCTTGCCCGTTCTCAATCTCGCTTTGTTCAAAATGGCCATGATGTGCCGATTGGCAGCAGCGGGTACGCGTGAAGTCATGACCACCGACACGATCAAGTTTGCCCGCGCCGCCGGCATTCCGGAAGGTACGATCCTGCGCAAGCATGTGCTGAAGCTGATCTCCATTCCACTCGTGACGGTGTTTGGGCTTGAGCTTGGCTCCACGTTAGCATTCGCGCTTGTCACGGAGACCATCTTCAATTGGCCAGGCCTCGGCAAGCTCATTGTCGATTCCATTGCGTCATTGGATCGGCCTGTCATGGTCGCCTACTTGATGATGGTTGCCGTCTTGTTCGTCGTCATCAATCTCTGCGTCGATCTGGCCTATGCTCTCCTCGATCCGCGCCTGCGTCAGAAAGGTCGTTGAGATGTCGGCTTCCAATCGTATTAGCACTCCGCAACGGCGTGTCTCGCCGATGATGGAGTTCTGGCGCGCTTTTGCGAAGAACAAGGTCGCGGTTGTCGCCCTTATCGCTGTTGCCGTCATCGTTTTGCTGGCCATATTTGCACCATGGATCACGCCGCAGGATCCATATGATCTCAAGTCTCTGGTGCTACGCGATGCGCGCAGACCTCCCGGCTATGTCGGTGCGAATGGAATGCACTACTGGCTTGGCTCGGACAGTCAGGGCAGAGATCTTTTCTCCGCGATGATCTACGGGCTGCGCATTTCTCTCGAGATGGGACTGATCGCCGGCGCGATCGCCTTCAGCCTAGGTGCAATCGTCGGGTGTTTTGCAGCCTATCTCGGTGGGCGCACCGAGACATTCATCATGCGTCTTGTCGACGTCCAGCTCTCCTTTCCTGCCATTCTTCTGGCCTTTGTCGTTGCCGCTCTGCTCGGGCAGGGAAAGTCGCAGCTGATTCTGGCGCTCGTCTTTGCACAATACGCCTACTTCGTCAGAACCGCTCATGGTGCCGCGTCGGCTGAACGGCAAAAGGACTATGTGCAGGCCGCTCTTTCGATACCGATGAGCGGTTGGCACGTCGTGACGCGACATATTCTCCCCAACTCGCTGCCGCCCCTGATCGTAGTCGCAACCGTTCAGGTCGCATCAGCGATCTCGCTCGAGGCGACGCTCTCCTTCCTCGGTGTCGGCTTGCCTCCGACCGAGCCCTCGCTCGGCATGCTGATTGCCAACGGCTTCCAGTATCTTCTGTCAGGACGCTACTGGATTTCCATCTATCCCGGCGTCGCGCTGATTATTCTGATCATGGCGATCAACCTCATGGGCGATCAGATCAGGGACATATTGAATCCGAGGTTGCGCAAATGACCGCTCTTTTGCAAGTCGACAATCTTCGCACCTACTTCGAAACTGAACGCGGCACGGTCAAATCCGTCGATGGCATTTCGTTCGATGTCGAGAAGGGCCAGATTTTGGGGTTGGTCGGCGAATCCGGTTCGGGCAAATCCATTACGGGTTTTTCGCTGATCGGGCTGCTCGATAGACCGGGGCGTATTCAGCCAGGAAGTTCGATCCGATTTGAGGGGCGCGAACTGGTCGGATTGTCCGAGGGTGAACTGCGCAGCATTCGCGGCCGGGAAATCTCCATGGTCTTTCAGGACCCGATGATGACCCTCAACCCGGTGCTGAAGGTCATCGACCAGATTGCGATGGCGATAAGAGCGCATGAAAAGGCGTCCGACGCCGAGGTTCGCCGTCGCGCGATCGATGCTCTGGCGCGGGTGCGCATCGTCGAGCCTGAGAAAAAGGTCGATCAATATCCGCATCAGTTTTCCGGCGGCATGCGTCAGCGCGTCGCAATCGCGATCGCTCTATTGCACAAGCCCAAGCTGGTGATCGCGGACGAGCCGACGACGGCGCTCGACGTGTCCGTTCAGGCCGAGATCCTGAAGGAAGTGAAGGCGCTTGTCGCCGAACTCGGCATCTCGATGATCTGGATCAGCCATGATCTGGCGACCGTCGCATCGATATCGCAGAAGATTGCCGTCATGCGCCTCGGCAAGATCGTCGAGATGGGATCTGTGCCGGAGGTATTGGGATCGCCGAAACACCCCTATACGCGAGGATTGCTTGATGCCTTGCCCTCGAGAAAACGGCCTGGAGAGCTGCTGACCTCGTCCGCTACGGAAAATGCCGAGCAATTTTCTGTTTCGGGCGAGGAGCCGAACAAGCCGATCGAAGCGAACCCGGAATTTGTCAGCGTTAAAGACGTCGACATGGTGTTCCAGAAGCCGATGGGGTCGGCGGGCCGTTTTGCGCAGCGCCTCGGTATCGCCAAGCCGCCTCATGTCAATCATGCCGTGCAATCGGCAAGCCTGACGATTGCACGCGGTGAGGTGCTGGGGCTGGTGGGTGAATCCGGCTCCGGCAAATCCACGCTGGGACGGATCATCTGCGGCATCTACACGCCGACCTCAGGCAATGTCCTCGTCGATGGCCGCAAGGTGCGGGAAAACGACAACAAGATCGGGACTTCGGTGCAGATGATCTTCCAGGACCCCTTCGCATCGCTTGATCCCCGGCGCACGATATTTCAATCCGTTACGGACGGTCCGATAGCACATAGGCTTTGCACGAAGAAAGACGCGCGCAGTTATGTCAACCGCTGGCTCAAGGCTGTCGCCTTCGACCCGGCACTGGCAGACCGCTATCCGCACCAGTTTTCCGGTGGACAGAGGCAGCGCATCGCGATTGCGCGCGCGCTTGCCATGCAGCCGGAATTGATTGTTTGCGACGAACCTGTGGCATCGCTCGATGTGTCGATTCAGGCGCAGGTCATCAATCTTCTTCTGGAGCTGAAGCGCAGCCTAAATCTGACGCTGCTTTTCATCAGCCATGATCTATCCGTCGTCCGACATCTGTGCGATCGGGTAGTCGTCATGCATCACGGGAAGATCGTCGAGGAAGGTGCGGTCTCGCATATCTTCGCTGAGCCGAAGCAGCCGTACACACGAATGTTGCTGGACGCAGTTCCGAAGCTTGCCTGGTAATGGAACGGATCGGTGGGCCGTAAGTAAGTTACGGCCTACCGAAATTCCTTCATTCGATATCCAGATGCAAGTCAGCCCTTAGCTCTGCCGATTTGCGTCGCGCTCAGTGCGCCTCCGCCTTGGGCGCATTGCGAAGCGCGATGAAGACCAAGGCGGAAAGCAAAGCGATCATCGCTGCCACCAGCACCAGGACCGAACCGTGCGCTTCCGCGAAGGCGGCTTTGGCTGCCACAGCGATTTCCAGGCCATCGCTCCCGCCGAGTTCTCGAGCCACCGTCATCGCTTCGCTGATAGAATTGGAGATCCCGTCGCCGGCGACGGGATTGGAGAAGGCAGAGCGGTAGATCGAGTTTACGAGAACGCCGAAGATCGTGATGCCCAATCCTCCGCCCAGCTCATATCCGGTGCTTTCGAGTGCGCCTGCGGCTCCGGCTTTTTCCGCGGGTGCGCTTCCCATGATCGCGATGGACGATGCTAGAAGCCCGACACCAAGCGCAAAGCCGAGGATGCCAAGAAGAACCGCGACGATATAGGCCTTTTCGACAAGGTCGGATAGCGAGATTGCAAACAATGCGAGCGCCGCTGACGCCATCGACGATGAGGCGACCGCCCGAAGGCCGTATCGGTTGGCGAGCTGGCCGCCTATCGGTCCGCCGATTGCTGCGGCAACGACGAGGGGCAGCATGAACACTCCGGCTTGAAGCGGTGTCTTATCCAGAACGAATTGAAGCTCCTGTGCCAGCACCAGTTCGAAGCCGGCAAGCGAACCGCTCGCCACGAACGCCATCATCAGCCCAACGGCAATCGCGGGTTTTGTCAGCAAGGACAGATCGAGCATCGGGTTTTCGGAGGATATTTGTAGGCGGGAAAACCATGCAAGCAGGCCGACGCCAACGATGAGCGTTGCCCCGGTTTCGACGTTGAGTCCTGCTTTGAAGCCGGATTTGACGCCATAGACCGTGAGAATCAGTCCTGCCACCAGGATCAGTGCCTGCCCGGGCTTCCATGTCGCTTGCGAATTGCCTGATGACGGTGGGACAAGCCGCCAAACGACCGGAATTACGATCAGCATGATAGGCACGTTGACGAGGAAGACCGAGCCCCACCAGAAATGCTCCAGCAGTACCCCGCCGACGAGAGGGCCAATCGCGGCGCCGGCCATGCTGACGATGCTCCAGATCCCGAGCGCAGTCGCCCGTTCGGCGTCGTCTTCGAAGGTCTGCCGGATCAGGGCGAGAACGCACGGCATGATCATCGAAGAGCCGATCCCGAGCGCCGCACGCGCGACAATCAGCATCGGCGCGGAGGTGGAAAATGCAGCGGCGATTGAGGCCGCTCCGAACACCCCAAGCCCGATCAGGAGTATCCGGCGATAGCCGATCCTGTCCGCCAGCGTTCCCATCGGCACGAGTAGACCGGCCATGACTAGCGGATAGACGTCGATGATCCACAGGACCTCATTTCCCGAGGCTCCCAAGGCGACCGCGAGGGAAGGGATGGCGATATGGAGGATCGTCATGTCCACCACGACGGGTGTGAATGCCATCATGACGGCGACGAGGATGAACCAGCGACTCGAATGCATTAAGGCACCTGGGCAGATAGTTTCGAACGGTCGTTTTCTCACTTGGAATTGACGTACGAGCGTTCGCAAAATTAACAAGGAGCGACCGGAGACATCAAAAAGCAGATCGTATTAGTGCGATTGCCGCTCGCGTCTCCCCGTCGGACGAGCAAGCCTTAAGGCCGTGCTCGTCCGAGGCGCGGAAAATCGTACTGATAGACAGCGACTGGCAAAGACGCCCGCATAGGCGATGGCGGATGGAATTGAGCGACGTCGACTGGCATTTCGGCTTCCTTTTTAGATGGAGATCGTGCCGCCCATCCGGTTAGGGATGGGCTACTGTCGTCGATTTGGAACCTTCTTCTCCGGCATGGTCCTCGACCGGTCTCTTCGTCCGCAAGATCTTGAGAACGAAGACGAAGAATGCCGGGACGAAAAAGACGGCAAGGACTGTGGCCGAGATCATGCCGCCGAGGACACCGGTACCGATCGCGTTCTGGCTCGCGGCACTCGGACCGGTGGCGATCGCAAGCGGAACAACGCCGAGAGTGAAGGCGAGTGATGTCATGATGATCGGCCGGAACCGGACCCGCGCAGCCTCGATGGCCGATTCCAGCAGCGACTTGCCCTGCCCGTAATAATCCTTGGCAAATTCCACGATGAGAATTGCGTTCTTGGCGGAAAGCCCGATGATCGCGATGAGGCCGACCTTGAAATAGAGGTCGTTCGGCATTTCCCGCAGGATCATCGCCAACACGCAGCCGATGATGCCGAGCGGGACTACGAGCATGACCGAAAGCGGGATAGACCAGCTTTCATACAGGCCTGCCAGCAACAGGAATACGAACAGGATCGAGAGGCCGAACAGCATCGGCGCCTGTGCGCCCGAGGCGATTTCTTCTCTCGATTGCCCCGACCACTCGTAGCCGAAACCACTCGGAAGCTCCGCCGCCAGACGCTCCATCTCTGCGATGGCCGCCCCTGACGACTGACCTGCGGCCGCCTCGCCCGTGATGCGGATCGTGGCATAGCCGTTATAGCCGACGATCTGCGGGTTGCCCTTGCGCCATGTCGCGGTTGCAAAGGAGGCCAGAGGAACCATGCCGCCGTTCGCATTGCGAACGTTCAGCTTCATCATGTCCTCCACCTGCATGCGGCTACGTCCATCGGCTTGGACGATCACCCGCTGCATCCGCCCTGCATTGGGATGGTCGTTGATGTAGGAGGATCCGAGGTTAGCCGTGACGATATCGTTGATGTCGGCAAAACCGACGCCAAAGGTGTTTGCCTTCTCGCGGTCGATTAGAAGGATGACCTGTGCGGCTTCGGGCATGCCCTCGGTGCGGACATTGGTAAGAAGGCGGCTCTTTCCTGCCTTCTCCATCAGTTCGGCGGCGGCATTCTTGAGCGCTTCCTGTCCGCGCCCTGCGCGATCCTGAAGCCTGAACGAGAAACCGCTCGTTGTGCCGAAGCCGTCGATCGCGGGCGGCGACAGGGCGAAGGAGGTTGCATCCTTCAAGGTGGAGAGCTGCTGGTTGACGCGGGCAGCAACTTCATCGGCCGAGCTGCCTGCTGGCCGCTCGCTCCAGTCCTTGAGCGTGACGAAGGCCATTGCCGCATTCGCGCCGCTGCCCGAGAAGCTGAAGCCCTGAACGGCGAAGACGTCCCTGACGGCCGGTTCAGCCTTGAATATGGCTTCCACCTGCTTGAGCGAGGCGATCGTGCGGTTGGCGCTTGCTTCCGGCGGTCCCTGGATATCGACGATGAGAATACCCTGGTCTTCCTGAGGCACGAACGAGCCGGGCAGGTTGACGAAGAGGCAACCGAGGCCGAGCACGAGCGCCAGATAAACGACCATCATGCGGCCGGATCGACGCGCCATTCCGGTAGCCGTCCGGGCATAGCCGGCGGTGAGACTGCTGAACTTGCGGTTAAACCAGCCGCCAGGGCCGCTCTTCTCATGATGCCCCTGCTTGATGGGCTTCAGGAACGTGGCGCACAGCGCTGGGGTCAGCGAAAGCGCCAGGAAGGCCGAGAAGAGGATCGACACGACCATGGTCAGCGAGAACTGGCGATAGATGATGCCGGACGCGCCTGGGAAGAAGGCCATGGGAATGAAGACGCAGGACAGCACCAGCGTGATGCCGAGGATCGCCCCGGTAATCTGGCTCATCGCCTTCTGGGTCGCGGCCTTCGGAGAAAGACCCTCTTCGGCCATGATGCGCTCGACATTTTCCACTACGACGATAGCGTCGTCGACGAGGATGCCGATTGCCAGCACCATCGCAAACATGGTCAGCACGTTGATCGAGAAGCCTGTCGCGTACATCACCGCGCAGGTTCCAAGCAGCGCCACCGGCACGACGAGTGTCGGAATGACGGTGTAGCGGAAGTTCTGCAGGAAGACGAACATCACGATGAAGACGAGAGCGATAGCCTCGATCAGCGTGTGCACGACCTTTTCGATCGAAGCCTTGACGAAGGGGCTCGTGTCATAGGGAATGGAGTATTTGACACCCTTCGGGAAGAACTTCGACAGCTCGTCCATCTTGGTCTTGATTGCAGCGGAAACGGCGACGGCGTTACCTGTCGAGGTCAGCTGGATTGCAAGACCAGCGCTTGGCTGGCCGTTGAGGCGGCTTGTCGTCGAATAGTTTTCCGCGCCGTCCTCGATACGGGCTACGTCGCGTAGCCGCACGGTCGAGCCGTCCGAATTGGCGCGCAGGATTATGTCGTCGAACTGCTCGGCCGTCTTCAATTGACCCTCGACGATGACGCTGGCCGTCAGGTCCTGGCTGATCGGATTCGGGGTTGCGCCGATCTGACCGGCCGCAACCTGGGCGTTCTGCGCTACGATCGCGGCGTTGATGTCCGCGCTCGTCAGATGCAGTCCGACCATCTTGTCCGGATCGATCCAGACGCGCAGTGCGCGCTGCGAGGCAAAAACCTGCGCACGTCCCACGCCTGGCAGTCGGCGGAGTTCACCGAGGACGTTTCTGTTGATGTAGTCGCCAAGGGCAATCTCATCCATTGTGCCGTCGGTGGAGGTCAGAGCCGCGATCAGCAGGAAGCCGGAGCTGGCTTCCTCGACCGAAATCCCCTGTGTACGCACCGCGGCCGGAAGTCGAGATTCAACGCGGCGGACGGCATTCTGCACGTCGACGGTTGCTTTGCCGATATCGGTCCCCGTGGTGAAGGTCGCATTGATGCTGACCGAGCCGGAATTGTCGGATGTCGACTCAAAGTCGACCAGCCCGTGCACGCCGTTCAATTCCTCTTCGATCTGCCGGGTCACGCCCTGGTAGATCTCCTGGGGCGAGGCACCGGGATAGGAGGCTGAAATCGACAGCTGCGGCGGCGCCACATTAGGATACTGCGCGACCGGTAGCATGGGGATCGTGATGACCCCGGCAATCATGATGAAGAATGCGCAAACCCATGCAAGGACGGGCCGCTTGATGAATAGCTGTGCCATGTTTCTGTTACTTCGTGGCCTGTATGGACGCGCTGGGTTCGGCGGCGTCGGGCTTCCATGCCTCCCCGTTCACCTTTGCTCCGGGCTGGACCTTTTGAACTCCGTCGGCAATCACCTTTTCGCCCTCTTTCAACCCGGAAAGGACGACCCATTCAGAGCCGAGGGAACTGCCGAGCGAGATGTCGCGTACTTGCGCGGTGCTGTCGGCGGCGAGGACGTACACCTGGGGCTTACCCTCTGAGGTTCGGGTGACCGCGCGTTGCGGGATGGTGAGACCTGCCTGCTGAACCGCTTGTTCGATGCGTACACGAACATACATGCCAGGCAGCAGATCGCCCTTCGGGTTCGGGAATTCTGCCCGAAGCGTGACCTGGCCAGTGTTCGGGTCGACGTTCGCATTTGAGAACAGCAGCTTGCCGGGCAGCGAATAGACCTTGCCGCCGTCGAAGACGAGTTCGACGCGCGCCTGGCCGGGAGCCGGGCTGTCGAGCTTGCCTTCGCTCACCGCCTGCTTGAGCGCAAGAAGCTGCTGGGCCGACTGTGTGAAGTCGGCGTAGACGGGATCGACCTGTTGAATGAGCGCCAGATTGGAGGTGCTGTCGGCCGTCACCAACGTTCCCTCGGTGGCAAGGGCGCCGCCGATGACGCCGGTAATCGGCGCCCGCACCTCGGTGTAGCCGAGGTTGATCTTGGCCTCGTCAAGCACGGCCTGTTGGGACGCGACGTCGGCATCGGCCTGATCGAGATTGACAGCGGCAGTATCGTAGTCCACCGCGCTGACGACGTTGCGCTCGCGGAGCGTTCGCTGGCGCTCGAGCTGCTGCTTGGCATTGGCTTCAATCGCTTTTGCCTTTTTCAGCGCCGCTTCGGCGCTGGCGACGCGAACCTCGAACAGGCGCGGATCGATCCGGTACAGGACATCACCCTTCTGCACCAGGCTGCCCTGTTCGAAAACCCGTTCCTGCAATATGCCCGAGACTCTGGCCCGCACTTCCGAAACCCTGGTCGCGGCGATACGGCCTGGAAGTTCGCTCATCACGGGAACGGGATGCGCCTTCAATTGAATGAACCCCACGGCAGGCGTCGGCATCTGGCCTTCTTCCGGGGAGGTTGCTTGTTCCTGGGAGCACACTTGACCTGCGACCAGCGCGAGCATAGCCGTTACCGTCAGCAGTGCTTTTCGCCCGCGCAGTCCCTTGTTCATCAGCATTGATGGTTTCCTGTCTGGACCGAAGGGTGAGGATTTTTCCGGACATTGCGTCACGCCGCCCCACCGCTTCGATTTTATTTTCGAACGTTCGTGTCTAGTCTTGTGGTTCACACCGAAGCCGTCAGATGATTTCTCAAGATCGTCTGACGGCTTCGGGCTACTGTCTTCGCGCGATTCCGGGCGGAAAACTGCCGCGCACTTATCCGGGAATTGCTCTATCTGACACCAAACAGGAGAAGCGTTGCGGTTCGATGGAGTGTATGTGGAGGTTTCGTGGAGATGCGAAATGAATGTTGACGGCCAGCGTCGCGGGGCCTTTTCTCGGGGCCGGAGGTGCGAATGGAAAACGCTCTTGTACTGATCATTGAGGACGAACCGGAAATTTCCGATATCCTCGAACGCTATTTCGAACGCGAGGGGTTCCGCGTTCTGACTGCATCGGATGGCGAGATCGGGCTTTCCCATCACCAGCGTCTCAGGCCCGATCTGGTCGTGCTGGATGTCAAGCTGCCCAAGCTCGATGGTTACGCGGTCCTTGCCGCGATCCATAAGCGCGGCACCACGCCGGTCATCATGGTGACCGCGCTTGCCGATGATGTGGACAGGCTGCAGGGCCTGCGTGCAGGCGCCGACGACTATGTGGTGAAGCCATTCAACCCGGCCGAGGTCGTCGCCCGAGCCCGCGCGATCCTCAGGCGCTCCGTCAGCGGCGGCATGGCGAACAAGGTCCTGCGGGTTGGACGGTTATCGATCGATCCTGTTGCGCATGTGGCGTCGGTCGACAACGGCGATGGTCGGATTGTTCTGCCCTTGACCCGAACCGAGTTTCGGATTCTCGAATTCATGGCCGGTTATCCGAACCGGGCCTTCGAAAGAGGTGAGATTATCGATGCCTGCCTTCCAGAAGGTGACGCGCTTGACAGGACGGTGGACAGTCATATGAGCAAGCTTCGCAAGAAGCTGGATGCGGTTGGCGTCGGTAACCTCCTCAACGGGGTCAGGGGAGTAGGCTACCGCCTTGGCGACCTTGGTTAAAAACAGCCTCAATCGGCAGATCGTCTGGTCAACGACGATCGTCGCGTTCGTATCCCTGTCGGTCATGTTCTTCGGCTTCCTGATCTACGGTTGGGTCTGGGATTGGCTCTTTCCTGGGCCCGCCACGGCGGAGGAATGGGCGCCGACCGACTTCGTCGTTCTTGCTATCAATGTGGCGATCGGCCAGGCGGTTGGCGCCTATGTCGGGTGGCGGCTTGCTCGGCGGCTGGTCAAGCCGCTCATCGCCGTTGCGGAAACGGCACGGACCATAGCCGAGGGAGACTTCACCGGCCGCGCCACGGGGCAGGGCACATTCGGTGAGGCGGATCGGCTGATCGAAGATTTCAATCAGATGGCGGAGAAGCTCCAGAGGGCAGAAAAGGAGCTTATATACTCGAATTCCGCCATCGCCCATGAGCTTCGCACGCCGCTGACGATCCTTCGGGGGCGGATGCAGGGGCTTGCCGACGGCGTCTTTGAGCCAAGCCAGGATGTCTTTCTCGGCCTGGTCAAACATATCGATTCCCTCACTCGCATCGTCGACGATCTCAAGACACTTTCGCTGATGAATGCGGGCCGGATGGAGCTGCAGGTGTCGCGTTTCGATTTGGCTGCCGAAGTTGGCGATACCGTCGATACGATGAGGCCGACCCTGTCGGCACAGCGGCTCGAAATCGTAACGGACTTGCGCAGTGCGTCGATCATAGCGGATCGGGCGCGGCTTCGGCAGGTCGTTCTCGCGTTGATCGACAATGTCGCGCGTTATGCACCAGCGTCGCGGCTGGAGGTCAAGACCTTCATGAAGGGCGGATTCGCAATCCTGCAGATTTCGGACAGCGGCCCCGGAATGACCCCCCTTGAGTTGGAATACGCCTTCGAGCGCTTCTGGAGAGCCGACGAGGCGCGGAGCAGGAGGGCTGGAGGGTCCGGTCTCGGCCTGTCTGTCGTTAAGGCAATCGCCGAGGCGCATGGTGGAAAAGCCTCAATCGAAAGCCGCAAAGGCGGCGGGACGACCGTCCGCTTCACCGTTCCGCGCTATTAAACCGGCACAATCCCGGAGCGCTTGCGCGTTTCCTTCCCCGGATCGTGAGTGCGCGCTATCTTCCCGTTTCCTCACGCATTCCGGACCTAAGTCCGCCTCGCAGTTTTCCTGCGAATACGGCAGGGCATCGTCTGACGGCACAAATTCTTGACGTGCCCTCGACGCGATCTTCACACAGCTTCGTCAAAACAGCGGCCGGAAAGGATCCGTCTCATTTTCAGGACAGGCTGAAGGAAGATGAAACCAGAAACCGGTTCGGACATGTTGGAATTCCTTGACGCCATCCATCGCAAGGGTCTGCTGGAGTTCTCCGGCAATCGCACCCCGGATGCTGAAACCGGACTGTTGTTGAAGCATGCGCTTGAATCCTCGCTCATTCGCGCGGGCGACGCCCATGGACAATTCGGCCTTTGTTTCGTGTTGACGGGAAAGGGACGCCACGTTCTCGGCTTGAAAGCCGATGTCCGAGAGAACGATGCCGCAGACGAGACACTCGATGCAGGTTCCAGGCGTAGAGAAATCCTCGCAATTATATTCCGCCTCACGCCCGCCATATGTTTCATCGGCGTGCTTTGCGGGATCGTTCTTTCGCTCCTTATCGTAAGAAGATAGGCCCCATCTTCCCGGGCAGTCACATAAGCATGCTGAGGCAATGCTTCTTCAAATTTGCCAGCAGAACGCCGTTGCGATCCCGAGGTCGCGGGAGCGCGACGTCGATGGTCTCGCGTATTCGACCCGGATTGGGCTCCATGACGATAACACGATCGGCAAGATAAAGGGCTTCCTCGACATCGTGCGTGACGATGATGATCGAGACTTGGTTTCTTTCCCAGATTGACAGTAATTCGTCCTGAAGACGCATCCGAAGGATTGAGTCGAGTGCGCCGAAAGGCTCGTCCATCAGAAGAGTATCGGGCTCCTGCGCAAGAGCGCGTGCGATTGCTGCTCGCTGTGCCATCCCTCCCGACAACTGGCGCGGGTAGGCCTTCGAGAATTCGGCGAGCCCCACCAGCTCGATATAGTGCTTGGCTTTTTCCTGACGCTGGCGGGCAGTAAGATCGCTGTTGTCGAAGGCGAGGGCGACATTGCCCTCAACGGTAAGCCACGGAAAGAGACGATGGTCTTGGAATACCATGCCGACCTTGGTTCGGGATGATGCCTGCGTATCGCAGACGATCGATCCTCGAAAATCGCTATCAAGGCCCACGATGAGGCGCAGCAAGGTTGACTTGCCGCATCCCGATGCGCCGACCATTGCGACGATCTCGTTCCGGCGCACGGTGAAATTGATGTCCTTCAGGACCGGCCGCGCAACGCCATCAAGGGAATAGGCCTTGCTGACATGTTCGATCGATAGCGCATTCATCGCTGTTCTTTCGTCCAGGGAGAGAGGGATGCCGCAACAAGACGGACGGAATAGGTGAGCAGAACGCCGCCGACCGCGAGTGCGATGACGCCAACGAGAACGATATCCATTCTGAACTGGTCGCGCGCGCTTGCGAGATAGCTGCCGAGTCCACGCCCGTTCCCTACGGCATATTCCGCACCGATTGTTCCAATCCAGGCTGAGAGTATGGCGATCTGCAGGCCGAGATAGATGCTGGGGAGGGCGGCGGGGAAATAGAGCTGCCGGATGCGCGTGCCGCGACGCAGGTTCAGGACGTTCGCGACGTCGATCAGTGCCGGAGGAACCTGGCGAACGCCCTGCTCCGTCGCAAGAAAAAGTGGAAAGAAGGTGGAGAGAACCGTAAAAACGATCTTCGTGCCTTCGCCATTGCCGAACCACGCCGTTAATAGAGGGATCCAGGCGAAGAGTGCGACCTGTCTGACGGTATGGATGCCCGGTGATATGCTCAATGCTATGGCACGGGATGTTCCCGCGAAATAGCCGAGAACGATGCCGATCACACTGCCGGTCACGCTCCCGATCAGCACACGCAACAGGCTTGCAAGAAGAGAGGGCCAGAGTTCGCGTCCCGAGGGATCCAGAAACGGCACTTCAAGTACCTGCAGAGGCGTGACGGCCATCGGACCGGACAGAAAGCCCGCCGCTGCCGATGCCCACCAGATGAGAGCCGCCGTCAGGGGAATGATAGCCCCGCGCGGGATCCACACCGGAAGCCTGAGGCTCTCAGACATTGGCGGCACTCCCGTTGCGCACGGCCGTCTCAGCCATTTTCAGCAGCAGGTCCAGTCCGAAGCCGACGGCGCCGACGATGATCATGCCGACAATTACGATGTCGAGCTGGAACAGCGTTCGTCCCCAAACCATCATGTAGCCAAGGCCATCCGTTCCCGCGAGCATTTCGACGACGATCAGGGAAACGAAAGCCTGGCTGAGGGAAAGCCTCACGCCGCTCGCGATGAATGGCGCCATTGCCGGCATTATCAGCTTGAAGAAGCGGGTTCTGGCGCGAAGGCCGAGTACGTCGGCAACCTCGCCAAATCTCGTCGGAATATTCCTAGCGCCCTCGGCCGTGCTGATGGCCATGGGCACGAAGCAGGCCTTCGCCAGGATAACGATCTTCAGGCTTTCCTCTATTCCAAGCAGGAGTATCAGGATCGGCAACCAGCCGAGGGACGGCACGGCGGCCAGCGCCCGGAAGGATGGCCCGAGATAGGCATCGGCGGTCGCGGATCGGCCAATAAGAAGGCCGAAAAGGAAGCCGAGCGACGCTCCGATCAGGAAGCCTTCGGCGATGCGTTGGAAGCTGATGAGGGCGGCCGTGAGAATGTCGCCGCTCGCCAAAAGCTCGAGAAATGTTCGGAGCACCGGATCCGGCGGTGGCAACACTTGCAACGAAACCCATCCCTCCGCGGCGCTGATCCACCAGAGAGAGAGGGCAAGCGCCGGAGCAGTGAGAACGAGCAATACTGTGGCTATCGTTCGATGCCAATCCGGCCGCCATGGTCCCGGCCGAACGTCCGAGGCCTTTCCCGAAAGGGAAAGATCATCCTGCGCTTCGAACGTTGCCATGATCTGCTCCCGTCAGTTTTCGAGGCTGCCGGCGGCAGAGCGATCAGGCCAGAGAGCCTGGAGCTTGAGCGATGCGACGGCATTGTCGATGAAGCTGCGGTCGACCCAGGTTTTGAGATCGATATCGCGGCGAATGAGCTTCTGCTCGCGGTCGAAGGCAATGCCGCTCTGGTAGCGAGCGACGAAGAAATCATCGAGGCGCGGATTGTACTTCTGTCCGAGTGGGCTTCCGGCGTTGGATTTGCGGAGCACTTCGATGGGCGTGCCGGCGCGCGACCAGATCTGATAGGCCTCATCGCGGTTCTTGTCGTCGGCAAGCCACTGCGCCGCCTTGACGAAGCCGGTCACGACTTTCTGTGTGGCCTCAGGATAGGCCTTGCGAAACGTGTCGGTTGCAAGAAATGCGCCGAAGCCTTCTCCGCCAACACCCGCATCGGAAGACTTGTAGAAGATCTTCGCGACGCCCTTGTCCTCAAGCGGAAGCAGGAAATCCGCTCCAAACACCGCATCGACGCTCTTGGCCGCGATGGCCGCGAGCTGATCGGCATTCTTCAGGTCGACGATGGTGACGTCCTTTTCGGAGAGCCCGGCATTCTTCAGCGCTGTAATCAGCCCCCAATGAATGATGGTGGCCTTCTGAATCGCGACCTTCTTGCCCTTGAGATCCGCAATCGATTTGATGTCGAGGTCGGGTCGTGCCGCACCGAAGATGGCGGTGCCGCCATAGGAGGCGAGAATGACGGTGTCCAGACCATTCGCCTTACCGATGATGTTCGGCACGGCGCCATAAGAGGCAAAATCGAGCTGCCCGTTGGAGAGCGCTTCGTTGATAGCCGGGCCGGTGCCGGTGAAATAGGTGAACTCGATCTTGGTGGGCGTGCCTTTGAATTCATCGGCGATAAAACCCTTGGCATCGGCGATCGCCTGCAGGCCCACGCCGAACGGCGTGCCGAACCCAAAGCCTACATCACCGAAACGAATGGTGGCTGGTGCATCCTCCGCTTGCGATGGCGCTGCGCTCAAAGCGACCGCGGCTGCGAGCAACAGGGACGAAAAAAGTCTGCGCATAGTTTTCTCCAGTTCGAGCATGATGCCCAAAAGTGTTAGCGGTTTTCGGGCGAAATCATGTTGTAAGCATTTGATTCTATAGTGGATTCTGATATTATTTCGCCTCGACCTAGCATCGTCCGGCTCTAGGGAATAATCGTGCCGGCCTCGAAGATCCGGTAACTCATGTCGCCAGCCGTTCCGCGTGGCTTTGCGTTCTTCCACCCCATCTCGCGGCGGAAGCTGCCCATGACGCCGCGCGCCACGAGATCCGCTTCCGTTGCGCCTTCGATGCTTTCGGAAAGCGGGGAGACGTAAAGCGCATCGGTCGGGCAGAAAAGCTCGCAGAGAAAGCATGTCTGGCAATCTGCCTGGCGCGCGATGACAGGCACTCCGTCGGCAACCGCATCGAACACATTGTCCGGGCAGGCCTCCACGCAAAGATCACATTTGACGCAGCGGTCTGCGCTCACGATTTCGATCATGATGCTTCACTCATTACTTGGATGTCGGTCTGAAAGGCTGCCCAGAGGCCATCGGTGCCGCCGGTCTCGATCGTGCGCAGCAGGGTTGGGTCTTCACTCGGAAAGTCCGGCCGTCGCTGAAGACCGCGGCTTTCCTTGCGCAAAAGCGCGCTTTCGGTCGACCATCGTGCGGTGGCAATGAACGCTTCGGCTTCTCGTGCCCTGGCATTTCCAGCCGAGCGCCAGCTGCGATCGTCCCAAAGCGCGCGCAGATCTTTCGACGCGGCTTCCAGCGTCGACTGGGTTCTGAAGAACCCGCCATCGAGAGGAAGAATATGGCGTTTGGCCACCTCGATCACGGCCAGAACATCCGAGGCGTCGTTCGACGCGGTCCCCTTGGCAGGATCGGTGACGCGGGTAGTGCGCCTTGTTCGCCAGTTTCTTCCCAGCGCGCGAACGAACCTTGCCGCGTCTTCGCCGGCCCAGGAGCCCGTCGCCATCGCCCAGCTGGAATTCGGCCCGCCACCTCCCGAGGTCGCGCCGGACATTCCCTGCCGGTTTGCCGCATCCCCGGCGGCAAAAAGGCCCGGAATCGTCGTCGACGACCGATCATTGATCTTGAGGCCGCCGGTTCCGCGAACGGTTCCTTCATGACGCAGGGTAATAGGGAACCGTTCGGTGAACGGATCGATACCCATTCTGTCGAACGGGACGAAGATATTGGGCTGGCCGCGGCGAAAACCCTCCTGGAGCCGGGGCGGGGCCTTGTCGAGCACGGCATAGACAGGCCCATTGATGAGTTCGCGCGCGACGACGCTCTGGCGGTCGCCGCTCGACCCAAGGACATTTCCCTGCTCGTCGCTGAACGTCCCCCAGAAATAGACCACGCCTTTCGTCACGCTGGAATAGGCCGGAGAGATGCCGTACTGGGCGGAAAACTCCATTCCCGACAGCACAGCACCTGCCTCTGCGGCCATCAGATAGCCGTCGCCGGTCAGATTGTTGGTGCCGAGCGCCCCGCTGAGGAAGGCACAGCCGCCCGTCGCGATAACGATGGCTCCGGCCCTGATCTCCAAGGTTTCTCCGGAGCGACGAAATCGAGCAAGTGCACCGGCCACGATCCCGTCGGACATCAGCAGCTCTTCCGCTGGACAGTGGTCGATGACCTTCACGCCGGCCTTGATGAGCTTCTGGCGCATGAAACGAAGATAGTCCGGTCCGCGCAGCATACCCCGATAAGGCCGTCCGTCTTCATATTGAGGGAAGTCGTATCCCCATTCGGCAAGTAAATTCAGGTTCTCGAAGGTGCGGTCGAGAACACGTTCGATGCGGTCGGGTTCGGAGAAACCATGACCGAGCCTAATCCGCTGGGCGACGGTGGCGGCTCGCTCGGATGTACCTCGCTTCGTGTAGATCGTCGTGGTATTGCCGGCGGCGGTCGCGCCGCTCGTACCGACATAGCCTTTTTCGATCAGAACGACGTTCGAGCCGTTCGATACCGCGTTCCATGCAGCCCAGCATCCTGCCGGGCCGCCGCCGATGACAAGAACGTCGGTATCCAAATGCACTGCTGCAACAACCATGATCCCTCACTTTCTATTTAAACTACTAAATTGATAGGATTTATCTAGAAAGCTTTGTGCCGAACGACGGCCCCTGAGGAGAAAATTATGCTAAACGCCGGCGGGCGAAGGAGGCGAGCGCTAACCTTAGGAAGTAAAAGGAGAATTTTGTGTAGGCGCCTGCCAAAGGCCCAGCTCTCAGGACTGGGTTGCCCAGCCTTGCGGAGAAACGCAGATGCGCGCGGCCTGTCACCGCGCGATCGCTAAATCGCGTTTATTCGGATCGAAACGCCGTGAAAGCTGGCAACGATTGACCATGCCGGCTTCCACGATACGGCAAATGCCAAACTTATTCAGCGATACGCACGATCAACTTGCCAAAGTTCTTTCCTTCCAGAAGGCCGAAGAAGGCTTCTGGCGCTTTTTCAAGTCCGTCCACGATATCCTCTTTGTATCTAAGACGGCCCTCGGAGATCCATTTCGTCGCCTCCCGATAGAAGTCGGGGCGCTGATCAACGAATTCGCGCTGTATGAAGCCCCTGATTGTCAGGCTCTGGCGAAGAACGGCGCGCATGACGGTGGGGAGTTGATCATGCCCTTCGGAAGCCGCAGCCCCGTCATTGTAGTGGGCGATCAATCCGCAAACGGGTACGCGTGCGAAGTCGTTCAGCAGCGGGAAGACTGCGTTCCAGACATGACCGCCGACGTTTTCGAAATAGATATCGATGCCATTCGGGCAGGCGGCTGCGAGCTGGCTGGCGAAATCGCTCGAGCGGTGGTCGATGGCAGCGTCAAAGCCGAACTCACTGCGAATGTAATCGCATTTGTCTGCGCCGCCGGCGATCCCGACGACCCGTGCGCCGAAGATCTTGGCGATCTGGCCGACCGCGGAACCAACGGCGCCGCTTGCCGCTGCAACCACCAGCGTTTCGCCAGCTTTGGGCTTGCCGATGTTACGAAGCCCCGCATAGGCGGTGAAGCCCGTCATTCCAAGAATGCCGAGAGCGGTGGTGATAGGGGCTGCATCCGGATCGAGTTTGCGTAGTGTGGCGCCGTCCGCGATCGCATGGGTTTGCCAGCCGGAATGCGAGAGGACTATGTCGCCCGGCTTGAATGCCGCATCGCGACTGCTGACGACGCGCGCAACGGTCCCGCCTTCCATGACGCCACCGATTTCGACCGCCTTCGCATAGGATTTTGCATCGTCCATGCGGCCGCGCATATAGGGATCAAGCGAAAGATAGAGGATCTGGAGTAGAACTTCGCCATCGGCGAGATCGCGAACCTCCTCTCGCTCAAGCCGGAAGTTTGCCGCAACCGGCTTGCCGGACGGACGCGATGCAAGGACGATGCGCGAAGAGGTGGGTTTGCTGGTCATGCCTATGGTTCCTGCTTGCTAGTATCAGAATTCTAACCTTTGACGGGGAGTTCGCCAGCACAATCGGTCGCGAACTACTCCTTGAACCAGAGCGCAACGCCATTGGCCGCTTCGGCATCGACGAGCAAGCCGTCTTCGAAAGGCCTGGGTGAAAAACCTCCACTGGCCAAGGCATCTGCTGCAGCCTCAAGCGAGCGGACCGTCAATCCGAGCGCCACCTTGCTCTCGTTGCCGTCAAAGCTCTGCGGGATGGCCGATCCGAAACGCGAATTCGCGCTCTCTTCGGATAGAATGTGAAGAACGGCCGTACCCGCTGGGATGGTGATACCAGCATCGGTCGCTTCCGGCGTTGCCGACGGAAAGCCGTCAAGCAGTTCGATGATCGTTTGTGGTGTGCGGCTCACGATGAAGACATCGCTGATATTCAAGGCGCCGTTCGGATGATCTTGATCGGCGGCGCGCCACACAAGCTCAGGCGTGTTGTGCTGGCAGAAGAAGAAGCGGCCATTGGAGACCACCTCCGCACCGATCTGGAACGTGCGGAAGCTCGCCGGTTTCTGCACGCCGTCGACCTCGACTGGGCGCGAAAAATCCTTCCAGTCGGTGACTGGCTTGCCCGCGCTTGCCAATTCGCGCTGCAGGGCTGCTGCATCGCTGGTGCGAAGGGCAAGGCCATTGAGGCCGGATGGGTAGGACCAAAGATCGGCCCTCTTCTTTTCGCCCTCCGATGGAAAACCGAGAAGCTCCAGATAGTTATCGCGGAAAATGGCAAGATGATTGATGGAGCCGAGGGTGTGGTAGCCGCGTGGGGTCAGTGCAAAGCCGAGCTTGCGATAGACGTCGGCAGCGGTGTCAAGCTTATCGTGTACGCCGATAACAGCGTGATCGAGAATGAGTGGCTGAGCCGTGGCGGGCATGACGGAGGTCTCCGGGCAAAGGGTCTGTTGGATGGCGCTGATCTGGTTGAGGCGGCCTTGAGATCGGGCAGCACATCCGGCAGCAAATGGAAATCTTTAGTCTACTAATTTTGTAATCTATATAGCCTGCCGATTTCGGTGGCGATTCCGATTGATTCCAAAAGAACCCCATGAACGTGGAAAAGAATTCCAGCTGACCTATGCAATGGCAGGTTTAGCTTCAGGATTTTCGCCTTTTCGTCGCTGGAATGTCCAATCGGCAGGACTTTTCTGAAATCTGTCCATTTCGGCAATATTCTTCGCCTTATGTTCGTAATTAGTCTATTAAATTTATAGACTAATTGCTTGCCCCGCGGCTATAAAATGACCGTATCTCCGCTCTGGATGGTGGCGAGGGCGACGGATCGAACCGACAGCAAAGGTATGCGACAATGACAACTCTGAATGAATATCTCGGGCAGAAGCGGGCAGCGCTGCTAAATCGGCGAGCGCGTGTGAAATCTGGAGAGCTTGGTGCGGTCACCTTGAAGGCAAGCGCCAGCGCCGAGGGGCGCAGCGGCGTGCGTCGGATCAGAATCCGGGATTTTCAGGTGATTTCCGACAGCCCGCCCGACTTTGCCGGCTACAATCTGGGTCCATCGTCGCCGGAACTGCTGCTTGGCTCAGTTTCCAGTTGCCTCACGCATACCTACCTGATCCATGCCTCCGATCAGGGCATACCGTTGGAGTCACTTCATGCGGAAGTCACGGCTGTGATCGACGCCCGCGCCGGCGCCGAAGGCCATGAAGACGTGCCGGTCTATCCTCAGGATATCAGCTATCTGGTGACGCTGGTTTCCTCCGCAAGTGCGGAGGACATCGCCCGGCTGCAAGCGACTGTGGAGAAGCTATGCCCGATTCTCAACCTGCTGAAACGCGGCAATGAGGTGCATGGACGGGTCGATCATCAACAGCCTGGCGGTTGAAGAGATGGGGAGGTGTCGTAGCGATGAGGTGAGCCGCCGAAAACCGACGGCCACTCAATAGGCGGCAAGGAGATTCGTGCCGAAATCCGGTTCGACGCCTAGGATCGGTGCCGCACGGCTGACGATGTCGTGAACCATCGGTGCTGCGGTTTCGGCAGCGAGGTTCAGGTTGTGTACCCCGGTCAGCGGCTGGTCGATGAAGGCCAGAACCACATATTTGGGGTTCTTCATGGGAAAGGCGGCCAGGAAGGAGTTGAAGCTGAGCTTATGCGAATAGACGCCGTGAATTACCTTGTTTGCGGTGCCCGTCTTTCCGCCGACGTGATAGCCGGGAACATCGGCCATTCTGCCGGTGCCCTGCTCACCGTTCAACTGGAACAGGTAGCGGATGGTATCGCTGGTGCTCTTCTTGACGATTAGCGTTTCCGTTTTTTCTGCCTCTTCCTGCGTGCGCGGAAGGAAAGTAGGCTCGATCAGCTTGCCGCCGTCAATCAGCGCCGCGCCCGCGACGGCGGTTTGCATCGGCGTGGTGGCGACGCCGTGGCCGAACGCTATGGTTATGGAGTTGAGCTTCTTCCAAACTTTTGGCTGGCTGGGCGTTTTCACCTCAGGCAGTTCCGTCTGCATTTTCGACAACAGTCCGAAACGGGTCAGATAGGCCTTCTGATCGCTCATGCCCACCTTTTCCATCATCTTGGCCGTGCCGATGTTGGACGAATAGCGGAAGATTTCCGGGATCGACAGAACACGCCGCGGCACGTCGCGGTCGTCATGGATCGTGAAGCCGCCGTAATGCAGAGGAGCGCTGGCGTCGAAAGTGTCCGACAGCTTGACCGTACCCGTGTCGATGGCCAGCGCGATTGAGAAGGTCTTGAATACCGAGCCCATCTCGTCGGTGCCGTTCGACATGCGGTTCAGCCAACCCTTGTCGCCGTCTGCCTGTGGATCGTTCGGATCGAAATCGGGCGCAGAGGCCATGGCCAACACTTCGCCGGTGTGGATATCAAGAATGACAGCACCGGCCGCCTGACTCTGATAGCGGCCGAGCGCATCCGACACCACGTCATGGACGATGCTTTGGACGCGCAGGTCCACTGAAAGTTTGACGGGCTGCAGCGTATCCTGGCTCGTCAGGCCGGTGGAGTCGAGATCCGACAGGCCCTGCATGTCAAGATACTTCTCCATTCCGGCCACGCCATGATTGTCGATATCGACATAGCCGAGAATGTGCGCGGCTGTGCGTCCGCCGGGGTAGAAGCGTTTGACCTCCGGTCGGAAGCCGATTGCAGGAATGCCGAGCGCCAGAATTTCGCTTTGCTGTTTCGGCGTCAGCTGGCGGCGTAGCCACGCGAAATGCGAGCGGTGGTCGGCCAGCTTCTTGTAAAGCGATTTGCGGTCAATATCGGGAAATACCGTTGCAATCTTTTCGACTGCTTCGTCTGCGTCGACGACGCGGTTTGGCTCGGCGAACATCGAGACGGTGCGGATGTCTGTTGCCATCAGCTCGCCGTTTCGGTCGACGATATCCGGGCGGGCGGCGGTCACTCGCTCGGGCGGGATCGATGAGGTGTCATCCTTCGGTAGCATACCGAACAATGTAAGCCTGGCGAAGATCACGGCATAGACCATGATCAGGCCGCCGCAGAGTATTACGATGCGAGTTTTTGCAAGCTTGCTTTTTCCCGTGGCCTGCATCGGCCGGCGCCCGCGCGATCCCGGACCGAAGGTGAGCCTGACGAGGCGGCCGCTATTTGCGCTTAAAGCATGAATGATCGACATTATCGACTTATTCGCGTGAGCTGGAAAAGCGGACGTGCCTTTCGATCAGAGATTCATAAGGCAAAGATGGTTAACAGGGCCCTAATATTAAGGGAGGCTTCCCATCCATTTCGAAGGTTCCGGTCATCAGCCGCCTGGTTTTCCCAAACGATGTTCAAGCTCACGGGATCAGCCCACATAGGCGCTCCGCCAGTCGCTCGTGGCGCCGATGACCGATCCGTGTTCGTCGAAGAGATGAACAAAGGTTTCGCGGATCGAGGCGGGGATCCAGTCACCGCTTCGCGCCGGACTGATACCTCGCTGCGCGATCGTGAAGGGCTGGCCGTTCGCTGTCTCGGCATGGATGATGGTCTCGGATCCCAGGATTTCGGTGCTGTTGACAGCGACCTTGAAGGAACTCTCACCGACCTCAGCATGTTCGGGGCGGATGCCGAGCGTTACAGGTGCTCCGTGAGGCAACGCGATAGGCCGCTCGCGAGCGAGGGGCACATGCAAACCACCATCGAGGTCGACGCCAACATGCTCGCCGCTGCGCGCCAGTTTTCCCTGCAAAAGGTTCATGGGCGGCGCGCCTAGGAACCGTGCGACAAAGAGATTTTTCGGGCGTGCATAGAGTTCCATCGGCGGACCGACCTGCTCGATCCGCCCTTCGTTCAGGACGACGATCTGGTCGGCCATGGTCATTGCCTCCACTTGATCGTGCGTGACATAGATCATGGTGGATCCAAGCCGGCGGTGCAGGGCGGTAAGCTCGCCGCGCATCTTGACCCGCAATTCGGCGTCGAGATTGCTCAGCGGCTCGTCGAAGAGAAAGGCCTTTGGCTCCTTGACGATGGCGCGACCGATGGCGACGCGCTGGCTCTGACCACCTGAAAGCTGGCTGGGGCGTCTCGAAAGCAGATGTTCGATCTGCAGAATTTCCGCCGCCTTGGCGACGCGGGCACCGATTTCCGCCTTTGGCAACCTCTGGTTCTCCAGACCGAACCGCAGGTTCTGTTCCACGCTCATATGCGGATAGAGTGCATATGACTGGAACACCATCGCCATGCCACGGGCAGAGGGAAGCAGATGATCGCATCTGGCGCCATCGATGCGAATTTCTCCAGAGGAAATCTCCTCCAGACCAGCCATCATGCGCAGGAGCGTGGACTTTCCACAACCGGATGGGCCGACGAATACGGTGAACGAACCATCGGCGATGGCCAGATCGATGCCGTGAATGACCTCCAGGCTCTGGAACGCCTTGCGGACCGATTTCAGTTCGATGCCTGCCATTATCCCATCGCTCCGATTTCGATCGACTGGCCTGCAGCAATGTGGCGGCGGTCGCCGAGTTGCCGGACGTGGTCATCGACTGCGATTTCACCGATGTCGAGGCTGCCGCCGAGAACGTTCAGACTGACCGTCCCGCTCCGCCGCGTCAACGTGCCGAATCCCGTCCCGGCCGACCAGAACAGGCAATAGTCGCCGTCAACCTTTGGTTTGAAGGTCACCCGGCCCGAAACCATGTCGGCCTGCAGGCCGGAAAACGCGTTGACCAGCTGCCAGGCCGACATCGAACGCGCGTAGTAAGAGCCGCATTCAATGTCGTTCCACGGATTGCGTTTGCTCCCATCGTGGCGATCGCGCGCGCCGCGGACGATGTCTAGTCCTTCTTTGATCAATCCATGCATGATCATGTGCGAGGCAGACATATATTCAATGCCTGTCCAGACCTCCTCGGCGTAGGGAGCCGCCACCATCGGCTGGCGGATGCCCTCGGGATAGGTTGCAATCAGCAAGCCGGCCTCGTCCTCGAAGGCGTAGTTGCGGCAGGGGTTGAAATGATCCCTGAGCGTCGGGCGGAAATTGTTGGTGTGGACTGACGAGAGTGCCGTCTGCACCTTGCCCGCATCGAGAAAGCCGCCGATCCCGGCAACTTCAGCATGCCATTGCCCAAGGATCTGGTCGGAGATGCAGCCTTCGCCCATCTGATATTTGAGCTCGGAAAACTCTTCCGACCAATAAGTTTCCATGAAATCATCCGCGAGCACGCCGGCCGCACGGCCAACATCGAAGGGGATCAGGACGCCCTTATCGGACAGATCGATCTTCTGGATGAACCAGCGGCCGTTGAAGAGCGCATCGTCGATATAGGCGGCTCCCGCCTTGCCCATGCGTGCCGTCTTTTCCGAAAGGTCGGTATCGCCCAGAGCCGCCGCCATTTCGGACGTGGCGAGTAGTGCGGCGACATATATCGTGCCGAGCCAGGAGTTCGGCCCGAACAGTTCCATGTCCAGCGTCTGGTGCTGCCTGCCCGACAGGATGCCCGTCGCATCGGGATCCCATCGGTCCGGATTGGCCGGCGACCAGGCATATTCGATGGCGCGTTTGACGTTCGGCCAGTAGCTACGCAGCCAGTCCGTGTCACCGGAAAGCTTCCAATCGCGATAGGTCTTGACGATCGCGCCGAAATGGCCGTCGGCACAGGGGCCGATAATATCGAAGCCGGAACCGAGCGGCAGTTTCTGACGAAAGGTGAGGCCACCCGTCGGCAGCTGGTTATAGGTAAATTCCGTTTCCCGGAGCGTGCGCTCGATTGCGGGGAAAAGATGGGCGAGCGCCTGCTGGTAGTTCCAGACATGCGTGCAGGATCCCTCGCAGGAGCCGTCATTGGTATGCTGCCCTTCCCAGGCCCAAAGCTCGCCGTTTTCGAGACGAATGCAGGTCGCGGTGCGCAGGAGCGCAAGCGTTGCGCTGGCAGCGTCCTTCACTTCTGCCGGCAATGTGGTGTCGAAAAGGCCATCTCGGAAAGAGGTTGTTGCTGCGGCTAATGCGTCCCAGCGCTTGAGCGCATCGCTGGCGCTGGCGTTCGAGCCCGGCCATTGTGTCGCGTAGTAGTTTTTCCAGATCGGCGTCTGCCGTTCGGGAATGATGCCGTCCGGCTTGTCGCGATAGGCCCAGTAGACATCGCCCTCCGGAAAGTTCCAGGAAATCACAAATCGTACCGTCTTGCGGCCACCTGGTGGGACGGTTACGCTCGCGCCGAGCGTACCGTGTTCCGGCTGCTGGCTCATATGTTTGGATGTTCTCGGCTCGTCGTAGTGCCGTTTCGGCAGTCGGCCGGGACGTGCGAACTCTTTCCAGTAGACCGCGAGATCGTCGAACCACTGGCCGCGATAGTGATGATCGGTGTGATCGACATCGTCGGCGTCCGTCGCGATCGTCAGGTCGCCGTGCTGCGTTGGCGAAAGGTCCTTGTCGGAAGACGTCAGGTGCAGGCTGCTGATACCGTCCTGCTGCCGGAAACTGTGCCTGCCGCTATTGGCGCCGTAATTGCCGAGCGTGCCGGCAAGGGTGTAGGTGAGCGCGTCGGTGGTGTCGTTGACGATCTCGAATTCGAACATCGCGACCGGCATCGAGGAGTCGCGGTCATTGTGCGGAATGAACGGGCTGAGAGCCGTCATCCGCACGCCGCCTGGGAAGTGTTCGTCGCTGAAGACCAGGTCGGCAATCGGAAAGCGGCCGTAGAAATCGACCTTACTGAAATGCGGGACGCCGACCAGGGTTTGCCGATTGGCACCGTGGCCGAAGCCGTCGAACATCTTGCGGATACCAGGTGCACCGGAAGGGTTGAGATCATAGGGACCGTTCAGCACTCGCGCATCTACGAGGGTGCCATCCTTCTCGGCCTTGATCGCAAAATGCGAATAGCCGTTATAGCCTTGCAGAGCCGGTCGGTTGCGGATCGACCAGTCGATCAGCCGGCCGCTGCCGGAAATGGAAAAGCCACCGGAACCGATGCCGCCGAGCGGGAAGGCGATGTAGCGCGTGCGTTTGCCCTGATAGGCAAAACGCGGTTCGATGGAAGCAAGGTCGTCCCACATCATAAGCAAATCCCTCGATGTTAATTCTTGATGCCGCTCATCGTGATGCCTTCGATCACAAATTTCTGGGCGATGAGAAAGAGAAGTACGACGGGCAGGACCGACATGCTCATTGCCGCCATGACGACCGAAAGATTGCCCGAGCCCATGTAGCCGCGCAGGACATCCATGGCGACAGGCAGGGTGAGGGACTCATTGGAACTCAGCAGCACCTTGGCCTGGAAATAATAGTTCCAGGTCTGGGTGAAGGTGATGATGCCAAGGGCTGACAAAGCCGGCCGCAGCTGCGGCAGCGAAATACGCCAGAAGATCTTGAGATAGCCGGCGCCATCCATCAGGGCCGCTTCCTCCAGCGCCTTCGGCTGGCTCAGCATGAACTGGCGAACGAGGAAGACGCCGAAGCTGGATGTCAGATACATCAGCGCCAAGCCGATCGGACGGTCGAGCAGGCCAAGCTGCGCATAGCCGATATAGATCGGCAGGATGGTGACCTGAGCCGGGAACATAAGCCCGCAAAGCAGGATGAAAAACAGCGTGTCGCGCCCGCGGAATCGCAGCCGGGCAAAGGCAAACGCCGCGAGCGTGCAGGTGACGAGCTGGCCGACGGTGACGATGACCGCGATCATGACCGAATTGAAATAGATCTGCAGGAACGGCACACGGGACGCAAGCACAGCCCGGTAGTTGGTAAGATCGAAGCCGGGCGGCAGGAAGCTCGGCGGGAGCTTGTAGGCTTCGCCGACCGGGCGAAACGACATCGAGAACAGCCACAGGAACGGTAGCAGCATGCCGAGCGCAAGGGCCAGCATGACGGCGATGATCGCCCAATCGATCCAGCGCTTTGCAGCACGCGTTTCCATCGCGCTCATCATTGCTGCACCCATCGGCGCGAGATGATCTGCTGGATGGCGGTGATGATGAGGATGATGACGGTCATGACGACGGAGATCGATGCGGCATAACCAATCTGGAAGCTGCCGAAGCCCTCCTCGACGATCAGGATGGACAGCGAGCGCGTGGAGTCTCCCGGGCCGCCCTGGGTCAGGATCACGATGGATTCGAAGACCTGCAGCGCGCCGATCGAGGCATAGACGACGCAGAAGAACACGACGGGCGATATGTAGGGTAGGGTGATGCGGAAGAATTGCCGCCATGCCGGCGTGCCGTCCATGACGGCTGCTTCTTGGATGTTTTTCGGCACACCCTGAAGGGCAGCGATGAAGATGATCATGAAGAAGCCGGTGTTCTTCCAGACATCCATGATGATGATCGAGGTCATCGCGTGATTGGCATCCGTCAGCCAGCGCACGCCGGGCAGGCCGATCAGGCGCAAATAGTAGTTTATGACCCCGAGATCATCGCCATAGAAATAGCTCCAGACGATCGACACAAAAGCGGCGGCGATGATGACGGGCAGGAAAAAGGCAAGCCGGAAAAAATAGCGCAGCCAGCCCGGCATCGCTCGATTGAGCGCAAGCGCCAGAATAAGGCCGACCGAAACATTGAAGGTCACGGCAAAGAAGGCAAAGCGCAGCGTGTTCCAGAGGATTTGAAGTGACCGCTGATCGGTAAAGAAGCGCGTGAAGTTGTCGAGGCCGACCCATTGCGAACCGAGCATCGGATCATAGTAGGAGAAGGCGAGAATGACGGTCACGATGACGGGCGCGATGACGAAGGTCAGATAGAGCACTGCCGTTGGCAGAGCGAAGAGATAGGCCGCGCGCGCCTGGGCTCGGCTTAAGTCGGAAGGGCGGCGTCTTTCTGCGATCACACTCATAGAGATGTTGCTCGAAAGAGTTGAGGAGATTGATTGGCACACATTAGAAAACCCGCAGGCGCCGATCGACGGCGCCGCGCAGTCATTGGTTTGAAACGGCGATGCTCGACGGCTGAGAGTCTCAGCCGCCCATCCGTTTCTTCAACCGCTCGAAGGAAGCGTTGAGTTCGGCATCGGCTTGCTTGACGCCATCGGCAATCGAGGTTTCGCCCGCCATCATTGCCGTGTAGTAGCGGATGAAGATCTTCTCGACTTCCTGGAAGTTGGCCGGCGAAGGCACTGCCTTGGTGTCAGGCAGCGTCTGATAATAAAGGGCAGCGCTTGGCGGGAAGCTAAGGAAGGCTTGCGTTTCCGCGGCCGACTTACGACCCGGCACGCCGCCACCCTTTTCTCCTTCTTCCTTCTGCGTCGCTTCGCTGGTGAGTTCGAGGACCAGTGCCTTGGCAAGATCGGCCTGCTTCGTGGTCTTTGCGATCGCGTAGCCGCCGAAGCCGATCACCGTGGTATCGCTGACTTTCCGTGGCGGAATGGCTACGTCCATGTTCAGCTTGTTCGTCTTGGCGCTCTGGATAATCCAATGGCCGCGACTGATCATGGCGACCTGGCCGGCCATGAACTGGTTGTCCATCGTATCCTTACCGGGGATCGGCGAGACGCCGTCGACATGGATCAGATCGTAGAGGAACTGAAGGCTCTCCGAAACTTTCGGATCGAGCATGTTGGAGGCCGTCCAGTCATCGTTGACGACGCCGGTTCCGTTCGAGAAGAACCAGGGCTGGATGAAGAAATTCTGGTTAGGCACCTCATAGCCGAACTGTTTGACGTTGCCCGATGCGTCCTTGACCGTGAGTTTTTTCGCAACGTCGCGAAATTCGTTCCAGGTCCACTTGCCATCCTTCGGATAGGCAATGCCGGCCTTGTCGAACAAATCACGATTGTAATTGATCATGATGTTGTTCCAGCCGATCGGAATGTAGTTGATATTGCCCTTGTAGGTCGACTGCTTGAACAGGCTCGGGGCGAAGTCGGAAAAGTCCGGATTGGCGGCGACGAAGTCGTTGAGCGGCAGGAAGAGACCACGCGACGAGAAACTCTGGAAGGTCTCGATGGCCGTGCCGTAAACATCCGCCTGCTGGCCGGAGTTGAACTGGCCGAAGACCTTGGTCACATAGTCGCCCCAACCCGTGGAAATCGGGTCGACAGACAGCTCGACCTTGACGTTCGGATATTTCTTGTTGAAGCGTGCGATGGCATTGGTCATCGCCGCGAGTTCCGCATCGCCGCCGAAACCCTGCATCTTGAGCGTTGCCGTGACATCCGATTGGGCAAAGGCACGTCCGACGCCAGCGCCAAGCGCCAGAGCCGCAGACGAAATCAGCAGCGAGCGCCGCGAAAGTTCATGCATGTGATCCTCCCTTGCGCTTTCTCCAGCGCGTTCCCTCTTGTGTGATCGTGGCAGTCGAAACGTTTCGTTTCCAAATTCAAAAATGCCGCGAACCTTGATCCTCCCAGGTTCTGCAGCACCATAATTGCCAAGTCGAAACGTTTCGTATAACAGCATCTCAGAGCCTCCTTGGCAAGAGGGTCTGAGAAAATGCGAGCGGAGGGAGCATGGCCACCATCAAGGATGTGGCGAAACGGGCAGGGGTGGCGATCTCGACCGCATCGGCTGCGATCAATCGATCGGCACCCGTCAGCGATGAGGTAATCGCCAAGGTCGAGGCCGCCGTTCGTGACATCGGCTATGTGCCGCACGGCGGAGCCCGCAGTTTGCGGATAGGGCATTCAAGGCTGATCGGGCTGATCTTGCCTGATATCACCAACCCGCATTTTGCCAGGGTCGCCAAGGTGGTCGAATCCGCCTGTTTGAATGCCGGCTACATGGTTGCGGTTTATTCGACCGGTGAGGATCACGCCCGCGAGCAGCAGATATTGACGATGATGCGGATGCAGCGGGTCGACGGGTTGATCATTATCCCGACACGATCCGACGCGAAACATGGCGCCCGGATTGTCGACCAGATCCATGTTCCGACGATCCTGCTCGACAGCTTTGTCGAGGGGCTGCCTTATGATGTGGTCAAGCTCGACAATATTGCCGCCGGTCGTATCGCCACCGAACACTTGATAGAGCTTGGTCACCGGCGGATTGCTGTGACGATCGGCCGTGACAATATCGTCACCGGCGAGCATCGCCTGGAAGGCTATAGGCAAGCGTTGGCAGCCCATGGCCTACCGATCGAGCAGGATCTGTTGCTGCCCGGCCGCTTCGACCAGTCGGTCGCACATGATGGCGTGTTCGCGCGAATGAAGCAGCCCGATCCGCCGACTGCCATCTTCGCGCTGTCGAACATGATGATGCTCGGCACATTGGACGCGCTGCACGAACTCGGTCTTTCCGTTCCTGAAGACGTGTCTGTTATCAGCATCGACGATTTCGATTTTGCCAACATCATGAACCCGCCACCGACCGTGGTCGCAGCACCTGTCCTCGAGATGGCGCAGACCGCCATTTCAGCACTTCTGGACGAGCTGGCAAGCAAGCGCCTGCCGAGCGGATCGCAGACCGTCTTTGAGCCAAGATTGATCGTCCGCAAGTCCTGCGCACCGTGCTTTACCGCGGCAATGGTAGATTGATCAGCGGCTACGAGAGGCCTGGTTCAGCAGAACTGCCCGCGTCTTTATCCTCGTGTCCTCCAATTCGATGATGCGATAGCCGAAGGTTTGGGCATCTGCTTGGAGTTCATCGGACTGCTTGAAGATTTGGTACGAGACTGCCGGCGAGACGAATTGGCGGATATTCCCGTCGCGAGCCTCATCCATCATGTGATAGTGGCCCGAGAATATCGTGATGTCGCAATCTAGGCCGCTCAGCAGCGACCTGATCTCATCTCGATCTCGCAGGGCGGCGCCGCTTCGATCCACAGGCGTCGGCACCGCCAGGATCGGATGATGCACGAAGAGGACGGCGCTTTCTACGGCATCGAGTTCGCGCGCAAGCCAGGCGCGCTGGTTATCTCCCAATATGTTGTCCGATGTGTCGAGGAAGACGCGTTTCAGATGTCTGTGGGCGTGGGAATAGCAGAGCTTTCCATTCACCGCGTTTTCGCCCGCTGTCCAATATTGCATAACGTCAGCATAGACATCGTGATTGCCGAGAATGACGGATATGTTGAAATCGTATCCCCTCAGAATCTCGAAAAATCTGGAGACGGATTGTACCGTGCCGATATCGCCTCCAAAGACGATATCGGAAATCCCCCTGCGTACGATGTCGTCGAGAACCAACCGCAGGCGGTCTTCGTGCTGCTTTGGCTCACTATCATAGCGCATCCTGCCGCCAGTTACGTCGGTGTTCATGACCAGTTTTTGGCCGAGGTGGGTGTCGGTCAGAAAGGCGATCGTGGTCTTCGTCATTCTCTGGGTTCCGTTTCAGACAGGTGCTGGCGCATCGTAGCTCGCCGGTTGGATGAAATGCTTCGACGCGTGTCGAAACATGCGAACGTGGGTCATGCTATTTTGGTGTCCGAAACAGGGAAGTCATGACCATGGGTTCACAGCCGAATATCGCTTCTGCGGCCGCGTTGATCGCCGATCCCGCGCGCGCCGTCATGCTCGTCGCTTTGCTGGATGGCCGGGCACGGCCGGCCGGCGAACTCGCCTATGCCGCCGGCGTGACCGCGCAGACAGCCAGCTCGCACCTGGGCAAAATGCTGGCCGGAGGCTTGCTGACGGTCGAGACCGAAGGGCGGCATCGTTATTATCGCCTTGCCGGCCCTCATGTGGCGTTGGCCCTGGAAAACCTGGCATCGATAGGGCCGATGGTGATTACTCGGAAAAAGGCATTGACCCGCGAGGCGCAGAAACTGCAGTTCGCTCGCTGCTGCTATGATCATTTGGCCGGCCGCCTCGGGGTCGCCGTTACCAAGGGAATGCTCAAAAAAGGGCTTCTCGTCGCCGCCGACAATAAGCGATTTGAGGTGACGCCGATCGGGGCCGAGTGGTTTTCAAGCATGGGTCTCGATTTGACGAAAATCAAACCGGCTCGCGCAGGGCTCGCACGGCAATGTCTTGATTGGACGGAGCGGCAACATCACCTCGCCGGCCCGCTTGGCGTGCACTTCACCAGTCTGCTTTGCAATGAGGGTTGGATACGGAGGGAGAAATCATCGCGCGTTGTCGAAGTGACGCCGATGGGGTGGCGGAAATTCGAAGATCATTTCGGTATCCAGGAACAGGTCCTGATGGAGCGCGATCATAAGGAAGCGTGACAGCGCACGGGAGCGCGCCATCAATCGCGGCAGGCAAAGAGTGTAGCTCAACGTTTGAGTGCTCGGTCTTCTCTTGTAAAAAGCGCAAGCCACGGTCCCATATGAAACAGGCTCATCAGCAGATACATCACCACCATTCCGCCCAACATCGAGCCGCCCTGCGCCGAGCAGATCATATCGGCCGCCGTATCCTGTGCCGTCAGTAACGCCATAATGGCGAAAACTGGGGCTGCGGCCAGTTGCAACCAGCGCCCTGTGCCGGGAATTCGCAGCAGGCCGGCGGCGTGTACGCCGGCCCTTTCACGGATTTCGGACAGTTTGGACATCAGAGCGCTCCGTAGCGGTCGTGATGGCGCCACCAAACTCCGGTCTCATTGCGGCCGAGCGGTGCGCGGTCGAGCCATTGATACATGCCCCAAACACCATCCAATCCACGGGCATAGGACGAATAGGTGTGATAGATCTCGCCGCCCTGCAGGGCGAAGGCGCTCACACCTGGCCGATCGCGTGTGTAGGTCGCGACATCCGTCCCCGTCATCGACGCCATCAGTTCGACCGGTCCCTCGCTGCCGCGCAACTCCCATTGCTGCATCGTCTTGCCCGCTTGAGCGTCCGGCATTGGCGGCTCACGACGGTAATTGTATTCGATATCGCCGTTGCGCTGCTCTTCCGGGGTGAACCAGACATTGAAATCGTGATTGAAGTCACTGTCTGCAGAGGATGCCCAATTGAAGGTCCAGCCCATGCGGCGTTTGAACTCCTGCAGTTTCGCGAGCGGCGCCCGTGACACTGCGGAAAAGGCAACGTCATGGTTTTCGAGATGCACGGCAATCCCGTTAAAACCATCCGCGATCGATGAGCAGGACGGGCATCCCACCGTATAATCCGGCCCGAACATGAAGTGATAGACGAGCAGCTGGGACCGTCCGTCGAAGAGCGCCGAGAGAGGGACCAAGCCCTTCTCCGTCTCAAGGCGGTAGTCCTTCTCGACCTTCACCCAGGGCAGCTGTTGGCGGTTGGCGGCAATTTCGTCGCTGCGCCGTGTCAGCTCCTTTTCCTGCTCCAGTAGGGAAAGCCGCGCCGAAAGCCACTCCTTGCGTGTACCGGTTCTATGCATTGTCATGGTTCATCTCCTTGATTGGCTTGATTTGCCATCGCCGGCCGACGTCTTGCCTGCCGATGGGGAATAACTTACGGCTGGAAGCTCAAGGGGTGGGAGTTACAAGTGTGACGGGATTTCGATGGACTCGCTGATCGTCGCTGCCGCACAGGCGCTCGCTGCCGGCGACGCACTTGGAGCGATGAAACGGGTGGCGCTGCGTGACGATCCGCCCGCGCTCGCCCTGCGCGGTATCGCCATGGCGCAGCTCGGCGACCTAGATAGGGCCAAGTCGCTGCTAAAAAGCGCTGCGCATGCCTTCGGTCCGCGCGAAACGGTCGCTCGTGCCCGCTGCATCGTCGCCCAGGCGGAGATTGCCCTTGTCTCGCGCGATCTCGGCTGGCCGGAAAAGGCACTGGAGACGGCGCGCGTCGTTCTCGACAAGCATGGCGATAGCATCAATGCAGCGCATGCCCGCAATCTGCAGATCCGTCGCCGGCTTCTGGTCGGCTATCTCGATGAAGCCGAGCGACTGCTTGCGAAACTCGATCCTTCGCCATTGCCGCCTGCCGCAAGGGCAAGCTACGAACTCGCGGTTGCCGGCATTGCCATCCGTCGTCTGCGCACGGGGGCGGCGCGAGCCGCTTTGGCAAGAGCGGCGCAGGCGGCGCGCAGAGCCGATATTCCTGCGCTCGAAGTCGAAGTGCAGGCGGCCGGGCGGGCGCTCGACGCACCGGCGGCGCGGCTGATTTCCAAAGGATCGGAGAGGCTGCTATCGCTGGGCGAGGTCGAGGCACTGCTGTCCTCCGGGACGCTGGTCGTAGATGCCTGCCGCAACGTCGTTCGTCGGGGGAGTGACGTGGTATCGCTGGCAAGTCGGTCAGTGCTGTTCGTGCTGGCGCGGGTCCTTGCCGAAGCGGCTCCGGCGGACGCGTCGCGCACCGATCTTCTCTCCCGGGCGTTCCGCGCCCGCCATGCCGATGAATCCCACAGGGCGCGGCTCAGGGTCGAGATCGGGAGGCTGCGCGCTGTCTTGGAGCCCTTCGCCGATATCGACGCGACCCCGCGAGGCTTCATGCTCACACCGCGCGGGAAGGGTGATATAGTGGTGCTGGCGCCGCCTTTGGAGGCCGAACATGGCTTCCTGCTCGCCTTGTTGGCAGACGGCGAATCCTGGTCGAGTTCTGCGCTGGCGATCGCGCTCTCAACCAGTCCGCGGACAGTGCAGCGCGCGCTCGACGGTCTCGCCGCAGCCGGCAAGGTGCAGAGCGTTGGCAATGGTCGGGCCCGCCGCTGGATGATGCCGCCCGTCGTCGGCTTCCCGACAACATTGTTACTCCCGGGTCCGCTGCCGAGCGACTAGGATCATAGCCATCGAATTCAACAACGCAGTCGAGTGAAGGGTAGGGCAATGAAAAAATCTCAAGCAGAGATCATTCGTGAATATGGTCCGTTCGATGATGCGCCTCGCATCAACGGTGTCACGTTCGACGGCATGCATGTCTGGTTCGCCGCCGGTGACAAGCTGCATGCGCTCGATCCGGAAAGTGGCGCGCGGGTGCGCTCCATCGAGGTGGAATCGCACGCGGGCACGGCGTTCGACGGGCGTTATCTTTACCAGATCGCCGAGGACAGAATTCACAAGATCGACCCGGATAGCGGCAAAGTGCTGTCGACCATTCCGGCGCCTGGCAATGGCGGCGATTCTGGTCTTGCCTGGTGCGAGGGAAGTTTGTGGGTCGGCCAGCATCGTGGTCGCAGGATCCACGAGATCGACCCGGAGACCGGTGCTATCCGCCGTACCATCGAATCGAACCGCATCGTAACCGGTGTCACCTGGGTCGATGGCGAGCTGTGGCATGGAACCTGGGAGGGTGACGAAAGCGACATTCGCCGTATCGACCCGGCAACGGGCGAGGTGCTGGAACGGTTGGAGATGCCCGAGGGCGTTGGCGTTTCCGGCTTGGAATCCGACGGCAGGGATCGATTCTATGCGGGTAGCGGAGGCGGCGGCAAGCTGCGGGCGATCCGCCGTCCACGTTGAAGAGCGTCTTTTCAACTCGTTGATCGTGCAGCATACGGGAGGCCGCCATCGCGGCCTCCCGTATGCTTTTTGGTGTCGTCGTCGCTCAATGCCGGAGGTGCTGGCGCTTCGGACATCTTGTCGTGCAAGGTTGGACCGCCGTCGTCAGAGCGCCGTTGATTTACCGGGCATGCCCCTTTATTTCTCACGCTGAAAGAAGAGGTCAGCTAGTCATGGATAATGAAACAAGCCTGCGAAACGAGCGCAAGCGCGGCTCTGGCGTGAAGGTGGTCTACGATATCTTGCGCGACGAGATTCTGCATCTGGAACTGCCGCCGGGCAGCCCCATCGACGAAGTGCAGCTCTCCGAACGCTTCGGCATGTCGCGCACCCCGATCCGCGAAGCGCTGGTGCGGCTTGCCGGCGAGGGGCTGATTGATACGCTGCCCAATCGCTCGACCATGGTGTCGCAGATCGACTTCCTCAACATGCACAGCTATTTCGATGCGTTGGTGCTGATGTATCGTGTCACGACGCAGCTTGCGGCGAAGTATCACCGGCCCGAAGATCTGGAGATCGTGCGCGCGCGCCAGGCGGAGTTTGCCGCCGCCGTCGAGGCGCAGGACGCGCTTGCGATGATCTCCACCAATGCCGAATTACATCTTGCCATCGCGGAAGCGGGTCGCAACCCTTATTTCACCGCTCTCTTTGGCCGCCTGCTCAACGAGGGCCGGCGCATTCTCCGTCTCTACTACCAATCCTACAATGATCGGCTGCCCCGTCGTTTCGTCGAGGAGCATGATGAGATGATCGCCGCCATTGCCGCGCGCGATACCGATCTTGCCGAGAGCCTTGCACGGCTGCATGCGGAACAGATCGTGGCGCAGGTGCAGAAGCTTTTGGTTCGGGGGGACCGCCTGGATGTGAAGCTCTGAAATTTCGGAGCCTCGAACCTGTCTTGCTTGCATATTTCTTGTCGACAAATTGAATACAAAGCTGTATTGATATTGCTGAGAAGGTGACGAGGGGCCGAGATTGGGCCTGGCATCGTTGCCGATGCATTCCAAGCCCAAGAGGCCAAGCCCCAAGAGGACAGACAGATGACCGCAAGCATTTTCTCCGGCGTGATCCCGGCCCTGATGACGCCGTGCAAGGCCGACCGCAGCCCCGACTTCGACGCGCTGGTCAAGAAGGGCAAGGAGCTGATCGCTGCCGGSATGTCGGCGGTAGTCTATTGYGGCTCGATGGGCGACTGGCCGCTCTTAAGCGATGCCCAGCGCATGGAAGGCGTCGAGCGCCTGGTCAAGGCCGGCATCCCGGTCATCGTCGGCACCGGCGCCGTCAACACCGCCTCGGCGGTTGCCCATGCGGCRCATGCCCAGAAGGTCGGCGCCAAGGGCCTGATGGTCATCCCCCGCGTTCTGTCGCGCGGTTCGGTGATCGCCGCCCAGAAGGCGCATTTCAAGGCGATCCTRTCGGCGGCGCCGGATCTTCCGGCCGTCATCTACAACAGCCCCTATTACGGCTTTGCCACGCGCGCCGATCTGTTCTTTGCGCTGAGGGCCGAGCATGGCAATCTCGTCGGCTTCAAGGAGTTCGGCGGTCCGGCCGACATGCGCTATGCGGCGGAGAACATCACCAGCCGCGATGACGAGGTCTCGCTGATGATCGGCGTCGACACGGCGGTGTTCCACGGCTTCGTCAATTGCGGTGCGACGGGGGCGATCACCGGCATCGGCAATGTGCTGCCGAAGGAAGTGATCCATCTGTGCAAGCTCTCCCAGGCAGCGGCTGCGGGCGACGCCGATGCGCGTCAGCGGGCGCTCGAGCTCGAACAGGCACTGGCGGTGCTGTCGTCCTTCGACGAGGGTCCGGATCTGGTTCTCTACTTCAAGCACATGATGGTGCTGAAGGGCGACGAGGAATATGCGCTGCATTTCAACGAGAGCGATGTTCTGTCCGAGAGCCAGCGCGGCTATGTCGAGGCGCAGTTCAAGCTGTTCAACAGCTGGTATGGCGAATGGAGCAAGCTTGCCGGCGCCGTGCAGACCTACAAGGCCTGAGGCCCATGCGGGCGTCCCGCTTTCGACGCCCGCCGATGACCTGATATCCAAACTCAAAGGCCCCCAGCAAGGGGGCCTTTTGCGTTTCGGAGGCCCGATCACCCACCATAAAGATAAGGCATGCCAACTCCCCATTTCTGCTTGTTAAATATATAACTTGATTAATCGCGCGTTCATTTTGAAGCCGCTATTGAGAAGCGTTAACGGTTTCCACTATCTCATGTCTGAACACAGCTATTTTCCCTACAAGCCTATGAAGAGCCCGAACATGCAACTCTAGCGCCGTCAGCGCATTTTGTTTGGTTAGGATACTCAGTCGGATATGAATTCAACAGAAGAGCAGATGCCATGGTGTCTCAGAATTTAGCGGGCGGTTCGACCGCACAGGCCAAGTCGCCCCTTTCGGATCCGGATTTCGGAATCCGAGCCACTCTTTTGTCGAATGATCAGTTGCGAGCAAAGGCCGCTGGATTTGCGGAGAGCCGGCAGCTTGACGTCACGAGCTTTGAAAATTTCGATTTTTTTCAACGGCATCGCGAGAACGAAGGCGAGATCCTCCGGGTCTATAAATCCGCAGCGGCAGATGTCGATGCAGGCGAAAGCATCACTCCGGCAACGGAATGGCTGCTCGACAACCATTACATCGTCGAGGAGGCGATCCAGGAAGTCCGTCGTGACTTCCCGAGGAAGTTCTATCGCGAGCTGCGCACCATCAAGCTGAACGGGGTCGATATTCCCCGCACCCTGGCGCTCGCCTGGCTCTATATGGCCCATGCCCACAGCAATATCAGCAATCCCGGCATGGCGGCGGTGACGGAAGGTTTTCAGGACGTTCAGACCCTGCATATCGGCGAGCTTTGGGCTATGCCGTCGCTCGTTCGCTACGTGCTGATCGACAATCTCAGGCGCGTTGCAACGCGGATCGACAAGAGCCGCGAGATGCGCGGCATCGCCAACGACGCCGCCGGTAAGGCAATTGCGCTCGGCGACGCCAAATCGGTCGAATTCCTTGAGACGTTGGCGGCGAATCTCGGCGATTCGACCTTCGTTACCCAGCTGCACTATCGCCTGCGCAACGCCCTTGAGCCGACGGAGGCCGCGCTCGGCTGGCTGGAAGCAAAGCTCGCCGCAAATGGCGCCGACGCTGAAACCGTCATGTCCATCGAGCAGAGCCGGCTTGCGGCCGCCAATACGCTGATGGGCAGCATCATCAAGAGCCTCAGGGAGATCAACGATACCGATTGGTCTACCTGGGTCGAAGAGGTCAGCAAGATCGACAAGCTTCTGTGGAAGCAGACCGATTATGCCGAACTCGACTCCGGCTCGCGCAATTCCTATCGCCGCCAGATCGAAAAGCTGGCAAAGCGCAGCGAGAAGACCGAACTTGATATCGCCGAAGCAGCGATCAAGCTCGCCGAGCGCGCTAGCGCCGGTGGCAAGGACGCGTCGGCTGCCGCCACCAATGTCGGCTATTTTCTGGTTGGCGCAGGGCGCCCCGCGCTCGAGGCGGAGATTGGCTTCCGCAAGCCGCTCGGCGTGCGGTTCATGCGGGCGATGCGCCGGTTGAACTGGCTCGCGATCGCCGTACCTGTCCTGGCCCTCACGCTGCTAGCGCTCGTCGCTGTCGGCGCTGTTTTCGTCAGCACGGGAATTCCTCTTTTTGCGACGATCGTTCTGCTGCTGGCATTCGCGCTTCCGGCCTCGGAAGGTGCCACAGGCCTCTTCAACTTTTTCGCCACCTTCTTCATCGCTCCCGATCGCCTGATCGGCTACGAATTCAAGAAGGGCTTGCCGGCTGAGGCTCGCACGCTCGTGACGATTCCAAGCCTCATCGGCAAGCGCGAGCATGTGGATGAACTGCTCCGCAATCTCGAAGTTCACTATCTCGCTAATCCGCGCGGCGAAGTTTACTACGCGCTGCTCACCGACTGGCCCGATAGTCAGGAAGAGCAGAATGCGCGCGATCTCGAAGTTCTCGATTACGCACGTCGACAGATGGCCAATCTGGATGCGCGCTACGCCGAGAACGGCAAGCAACGCTTCTACCTCCTGCACCGTCGTCGCCTTTATAATGAGGCCGAAGGTGCCTGGATGGGCTGGGAGCGCAAGCGCGGCAAGCTGCATGAGCTGAACATGCTGCTGCGCGGCGATCCGAATACCACCTTCCTTCCCGGCGCCGACACCGTGCCGCAGGACGTGAAATACGTCATGACCTTGGACAGTGATACGCGCATTATTCGCGACACCGTGACCAAGCTTGTCGGCAAGCTTCATCATCCCATCAACCGCCCGGTCTTCAATGAGAAGAGCCAGCGCGTGGTCGACGGCTACAGCGTCCTGCAGCCGCGCGTCACACCGTCGCTGACAACGGGCAAGGATGCATCCGCCTTCCAGCGCATCTTCTCGGTCAATCGCGGTCTCGACCCTTATGTCTTCGCCGTCTCCGACGTCTATCAGGACATCACGGGCGAAGGCACCTTCACGGGCAAAGGTCTCTATCACGTCGACGCTTTCGAAGCCTCGCTCAAGGGCAGGATCGCGGAAAACTCGGTGCTGAGCCATGATTTGCTCGAAGGCTCAATGGCGCGCTGCGCCCTGGTAACCGACTGCGAGCTCGTCGAGGATTTCCCGATCCGCTACGAAGTGGAAGTCTCGCGGCAGCATCGCTGGGCCCGAGGCGACTGGCAGCTGCTTCCCTATATTTTCGATCCGAAGCGTGGCGTGACGGCGCTCGGCCGCTGGAAGATGGCCGACAATCTTCGTCGTTCCCTGACGCCGATCGCCTGGTTCCTGGCGTCCGCCCTCGGCTGGTACTGGATGAGCCCGCTCGGCGCGCTGCTCTGGCAGATCGTGTTGATCTTCAGCCTGTTTGTGGCGCCGACATTGTCGTTGATCAACGGCATCATCCCGCGCACGAGCGACATCATCCTGGGCGCGCATCTGCATATGGTCTGGACCGATATCCAGAATGCGAACGCCCAGGTCGCGTTGCGCGTCGTCTTCATTGCCGACAGCGCATGCGTCATGGCCGATGCCATCCTTCGCTCGCTCTATCGTCTTTTCGTCAGCCACAAGCTGATGCTGCAATGGCGCACCGCCGCAAGCGCCCAGGCTTCGGCGCAGACCACCGTCCTTGGCCACTACAAGGTCATGTGGCGCGCTCCAGTGCTTGCCATCCTTGCGTTGCTCTTCGCCATGTATTCCGGCGACAGCGCCTATCTGGTCGGCGTACCCTTCGTCATTCTCTGGGTGCTTTCGCCCATGATCGCCTGGATCGTCAGCCAGACGGCGGAGACCGAAGACCGACTGGTCGTTCCCGACAAGGTCAGAAGCGAGCTTCGCAAGATCGCGCGGCGGACCTGGCGCTACTTCGACAATTTCGTCGTGCCCGGCCAGCATTACCTGCCGCCCGATAACGTCCAGCAGACGCCGCATGCGGTCGTCGCCATGCGTACTTCGCCGACGAATATCGGCGTCTATCTCCTGTCGGTGATTTCGGCGCGCCAGTTCGGCTGGATTTCGTTCGAGGAGGCGGTCAAGCGCATCGAACAGACGATCGACACCACCGAGAAGCTTGAAAAATATCGCGGCCACCTGTTCAACTGGTATCACACGGATACTCTGAAGCCGCTCGGCCGCAAATACGTCTCGTCGGTCGATAGCGGCAACCTCGCCGGCCACCTGATCGCGGTGGGTTCCGCCTGCCGTAGTTGGGCACAGTCGCCTACGGCTCAGCTTCACGGCAGTCTCGATGGTATCGGCGACATTGTCGGCATTCTCCGCGAAGTCCTTGCCGAACTTGCGGATGACAACAAGACGAGCCGCGACCTTCGGGATCGCGTCGACGAACGGATTGCCGCTCTCGAAAACACGCTCGCCAGTACCAAGCAGAAGAAGGAATTCTCGCTGGCCGCCATCGAGCGGCTGGTAGAGGATGCCCGTGAGATCGGCAAAGCTGCCGGCAATCTCGACCAGGAGGTCAAGACCGCCCGGAGTGAGGAAGTCGTTTATTGGGCCGGCAGGCTCGTTGCGACCTGCGAGCTTCATCTGGTCGACAATGCGCTCGATCAGGCGAAGATCGATGGCATCTCCGAAAGACTGATCGCGGTCGGCGCTCGCGCTCGCGACATCGCCTTCGCCATGGACTTCAGCTTCCTGTTCCGTCCGGAGCGTCGCCTGCTGTCGATCGGCTTCCGGGTCGAAACCGAAGAGGTCGACGCCGCCTGCTACGATTTGCTGGCATCCGAAGCGCGCCTGACCAGCCTCTTTGCCGTCGCCAAGGGCGACCTGCCGACCGAGCACTGGTACAAGCTTGGACGTCACGTCGTTCCGGTGGGACCGCGCGGTGCGCTGGTCTCCTGGTCGGGCTCGATGTTCGAATATCTCATGCCGCCGCTTGTCATGCAGGAGCGTCAGGGCGGTATCCTCAATCAGACCAACAATCTGATCGTCCAGGAGCAGATGAACTACGCCAAGCGCCTCGGCGTCGGCATCCCCTGGGGTATCTCGGAAGCGGCCTTCAATGCCCGCGACCACCAGATGAACTATCAATACAGCAATTTCGGCGTGCCGACACTCGGTCTGAAGCGCGGCCTTGGCCAGAATGCCGTTATCGCGCCCTATGCTTCACTGCTCGCAAGCCAGTACAATCCAGTGGCCGCACTCGAGAACCTCGACAAGCTTAGAGCTGTTGGCGCACTCGGCATGTACGGCTTCCACGATGCCGTCGATTTCACGCCGAGCCGCGTGCCCGAAGGCAAGAAGTGCGCGGTCGTCTACAACTACTACGCCCACCACCATGGCATGTCGATCGCAGCCGTCGCCAACGTCGCTTTCGACGGGCTGCTGCGCGAGCTCTTCCATGCCGACCCGGTGATCGAGGCGGCCGAGCTGCTGCTGCAGGAAAAGGCGCCGCGCGACATCCCGGTCATGGCCTCCAAACACGAGACGGATGCTCCGGCAACCATTCAAGGCGATCTGATGCGTCCCGAAGTGCGTCGCGTCGAGGATCCCGCATCGCGCGAGCGGGAATTACTGCTGCTGTCCAACGGTCGTTATTCGACGATGCTGACCGCGACCGGCGCCGGCTATACGCGCTGGAACAACCTGTCCATCAACCGGTGGCGTGCCGATCCGACCGAAGATCGTTGGGGCTCCTTCGTCTTCCTGCGGGACACGGCATCGCACGAATGGTGGTCCGCCACCGCTGAGCCGCGCTCCATCGCAAACGAGCACGTTCGCGTCACCTTCAGCGACGACAAGGCCGAGTTCGTCAAGACCGTCGGTGAATTGACGAGCGAAATGGAAGTCTTCATCGCGAGCGATCACGATGCGGAAGGCCGTCGCCTGACGATCACCAATTCCGGTACGGAAGACCGGGTGATCGAAGTCACCTCCTATATGGAGCCGGTTGCCACGCTCGATATCGTCGATACCGGGCATCCTGTCTTCGCCCGCATGTTCGTGCATACCGAGATTGCTAGCCGCGGCGACGCCATCTTCGTCGAGCGCCGAAAGCGCGGCGTCACCGATCCGGAAGTTGCGATCGCGCAGCTTGTCGTCGACGGCAGCGGTGGCGACGGCCCGACCCAGTTCGAAACCGACCGCATGCGCTTCCTCGGAAGAGGTCGCACGCTGACGGAAGCTGCCGCCTTCGACGAAGGCGCCACGCTCTCGGGCACGGACGGTTTCACCATGGATGCCTGCGTCTCGCTGCGCCGCGTCGTGCGCATTCCGGCGGGCAAGAAGGTCAGCCTGGTCTTTTGGACCATCGCGGCCGGAAATAGGGCGGAACTCGAGACGGCGGTGGAGCACTATCGTCAGCCCGACAGCTTTGCCCAGGGCCTCGTTCAGGCCTGGACGCGCACCCAGAAGCAGCTGCGTCAGATCGGTGTCAACTCGAAGGAAGCGGCGGCCTATCAGCGCTTTGCGCGCTATATCGTCTATCCCGAGATGTCGCTGCGTGCGGACAAGCAGACGGTTCGTGCCGGCCTGCGGTCTCAGTCGGTTCTTTGGGGAGCAACGCTCTCCGGCGACGCGCCGATCATGACCTTGCGCATTACCGACGAGCTTGGCACCGATCTCGTCAAGGAGCTGCTGCGCGCGCAGGGCTTCCTGCAATCGCGCGGCGTCGAGGTCGATCTCGTGATCTTCAACGAGCGTACCGGCGAGGACGCCTCGGAGATGCAACGTACGATCGACCAACTTTGCGATGGCGCGCGCCATGCAAGCGAGGCGGCCGGCATTCAGCGCAACATCTATGTGATCCGCAAGGATATGACCGCTCCGGAAGTCTATGATGCCATCATCGCGACCTCGCGCATCGTGCTGCGTGGCCGGGACGGCAGCCTGAACGATCAGCTGGAACGGGCCCGCTCCGTTGCAGGATCGCCGGCGCTGCTTGGCCAGTGGGGCGATTCCACGCTCGTGCCGAGGATGACGCGCAGCAAGGCTGCGCCGACGAATGGCGACGGCAGCGATCTGATGTTCTGGAACGGCTATGGCGGCTTTGCAGCCGATGGCAGCGAGTACGTCGTGCGCCTTTCGGGCGGAGAACAGACGCCGCATCCGTGGGTCAACATCATGGCCAATGAGAACTTCGGTTTCCATGTCTCGGCCGAAGGTGCGGCCTTCACCTGGAGCCAGAACTCCCGTGACCATCAGCTGACGCCCTGGACCAACGACATGGTCATCAACAGGCCTGGCGAAGCTTTCTATATCAAGGACCTCGATCGCGGTTCGATCATCGTTCCCTATGCTGCCCTGGCTCAGACTTCGGATACGAACTTCGAGGTTCGCCACGGCCTGGGCTATTCGGTCTTCTCCACGACCCAGGACGAAATCTCGCTGGAAGTCACCCAGACGCTCCATATGCAGAAGTCGGTCAAGCTGACGCAGCTGCGCATTCGCAACACCGCAAGCGAAGCACGCAAGCTTCGTCTCTACGGCTATGCCGAATGGATTCTCGGCAACAACCCGACCAAGAGCAAACCATACATCGTCTCCGAATTCGATCGGGAGAGCGGTGTGATCTTCGCGAACAATCCGTTCAGCGTCGATTTCGGCGGGCGCGTGGCGTCGTTTGCGGCGAGCGAAAAGCCCTCAAGTGTTTCCGGCAGCCGCCGCGAATTCATCGGCCGCCACGGAACGATCCAGCAGCCTCGCAAGGTTTCCGCGGGCTCGCGTCTCTCTGACGTGATCGAACTTGATGGCGATCCGGCAGCAGCCATGGCCTTCGATCTGACGATCGAGCCGGGCGAGGAGCGCGCCATCTACTTCTATATGGGCGATGCCGGCTCGCGCGAGGAATCGGCAGCGCTCATGGCCGACATCCGCTCTGTCAGCTTCGAGGAAGTGCTCGGCAAGACCAAGGGCTACTGGAAGACGTTCACGGGCAAGGCACGCGTCTCGACCCCGGATCAGCGCTTCGACTTCATGGTCAACAACTGGCTGCCTTATCAGACGCTTAGCTGCCGCATCATGGCGCGCACCGCCTTCTACCAGTCGAGCGGCGCCTGGGGCCTGCGCGATCAGCTGCAGGATTCTCTGGCCTTCCTCCTGCATTCGCCTGACATTGCCCGCAAGCAAATCCTCAACACCGGCCGTCGCCAGTTTGCCAAGGGCGACTTCCAGCACTGGTGGCTGGCAGACAGCGGCGCCGGCGTCAGGACGAACATTTCGGACGATCCGGTCTGGCTCGCCTACGCGGTCGAGCAATATTGCACGGCGACGGGCGATACGGCGATCTTCGACGAAATGCTGCCCTTCGTCGAAGGGGCAGAGCTTAGCCCGGGCCAGTACGACGCATTCCTCGTGCCGCGTGTCTCCGCCGAGAACGCATCGCTCTATGAGCATGCTGCCCTTGGCCTTGATCTGGCAATCAAGCGCACCGGCGTAAAGGGCCTGCCGCTGATGATGAGCGGCGACTGGTGCGACAAGATGGACCGCGTCGGCATCGATGGCCGTGGCGAAAGCGTGTGGCTCGGCTGGTTCTTGGCGGGCGCCCTGCGCCGGTTCATCGGCTATGCCGAGGCGCGTGGCGACACGCAGCGCGTCAGCCGCTGGTCGGAACATCTGACCAAGCTGAAGGAAGCGCTCGAAACCTCCGGCTGGGATGGTGATTACTACCGCCGCGGCTATTTCGACAACGGCGCGCCGCTCGGCTCCAGCCAGTCCGATCAGGCAAAGATCGACTCCATCGCCCAGTCGTGGAGCGTTCTGTCGGGCGAGGGCAATCCGGAGCGCAGCGAGATGGCGATGAACGCCGTCCTCGAAAAGCTCGCGGACAAGGAAGACGGGTTCATCCGCTTGCTGACGCCTCCCTTTACCAACCCGGCCAACGACCCCGGTGCCATCAAGGCATATCCTCCGGGCGTTCGCGAAAATGGCGGTCAGTACACCCACGCCGCGGTGTGGACAACGCTCGCCTTTGCGCGCATGGGCCGCTCGGAAGATGCATGGCGCTGCTTCGAGATGCTCAACCCGATCAATCACTCGCTCGATAAGTCTGCGGCGGATGTCTACCGCGTTGAGCCCTATGTGATTGCCGGCGACGTCTATGGCGAAGGCGCCCTCAAGGGTCGTGGCGGCTGGAGCTGGTACACCGGCTCGGGCGGTTGGCTCTATCGCACGGCGATCGAGGGCATCCTCGGTGTGCGCGTCGAGAACGGTCATCTCCATGTGAAGCCGGCGCTGCCGGCAAAGTGGGATAATTTCTCGGCGGATCTCGACTTGCCAAGCGGAAAGTACCAGGTGTCCGTCTCTAAGGACGCTGCCGGAGATCGCTATGCTGTGACTGTTAACGGCGTTGCGCTCGACTATCTTAACGAGGGGTATCGGCTCGGCGGGCACTAACGCATGTCGAGCAAAAGCGCACAGCGGTTCTTGAAGGGATCGTAGCGCACTTTAACAAAACACTACGCAAAAGGCCGCCAGGCTTTAGTCTGGCGGCCTTTTGCGTTAGAGGGCGGCAAATCGACGAACACAGCAATTGCGAATGAGCGTGATTGCTCGCCACCGGCCTCCCGCTGTTCACATGTCACGGCGTCATGCCGAAGCGCGAGGCGAAGAGCGATTTCAGCCGTGTGACATCCTGCGGCGCGATTGAGGCGTCGGTCAGCGATATCCAGCCGTCTATGTAGTGCTGCGGTGCATAGATATGCCCGTAGCCAACCGGTGAGGTGGTGGCGATCATCATGTCGAAAAGCAGCTGCAGCATCGTCACCACGGGTATCCAGGTGAGCTGAGGCGAAACATCCGGTCCACGCGGCGCCTTCATCCATTCAGGCTCGCGGAAGGCGGACGATGCGTCGAAGAAGACGACCGGGTCGCTGGCGTACTGGAGATAGATCACGCGAAGAGGCCCCCAGGGCGCGGCGTATTGCTCTGGCGGATGCTCTTGATTGGCAAACCGGATTACCGATCCGTTGCGGAATTTCGGCAACCATTCCGGCGTGCCGGGATTTCGTGCCGCGGTCGCCGCCATCCACCGGGCGCTGCGGAAGGGAGGTCCGCTCCACAAGGCGCCATTCACCGGGTCGCCGATGACATTGTAGATATCGAGCGATAGTTGCGAATTCAGCGCTCCAAGGCTTAATCCATGCAGATAGAGCTTCGGGCGCTTGTCGTGTGGGAGTTTTGACCAGTAGCCATAAACGGCATCGAAGAGGTCGACGGCCGTTTCCTCGCCTTCCCGTGGTTCGAATAGAAGCGACATCCAGCTCGTGAGGTATGAATATTGAACGGCGACGCTGGCGACATCGCCCTGTTGCAGATATTCCAGCGTGTCCATGGCTGCGGGGTATATCCAGCCTGTCCCGGTCGGTACGATCACGACCAGAAGCGAGCGCTCGAAAGCTCCCTGCCGTATCAACTCCTTCAGGGCAAGAGCAGCACGCTCCTTGCTCGTTTCGGCATTGTTCAGTCCGACATAGATGCGAAGCGGCTCCTGTGATTTGGTGTTCCAGAAGCTGGAGATTTCATTCGCCGTCGGGCCGGATACGATGAAGTGCCGCCCTTGCCGGCCGAGGCCTTGCCATTCGACGAGCGAGGCGTAGCTGCCGGTTTTCGTCGCCTCCTGCGGGCTTGGCTGATCAGTTTCCATCAGTGCGTCTGCCTGCTGAAAGGAGGCATCCGCCGCGTCAAGCGCAAGGCGAAGCAATATTCCCTGGCCGATCGACCAGAACAACGCGATAGCCAATAAGGACCCCATGACTTTTGACAGCCGACTTGGCACCATACGCGAAAGCCATTTTGAAAAGATCAGGCAGACCAGGCGAAACAAGCGTCCCAAGATTAGTGCCGCCAGAAAGGTCACAGCGGCCACTGCCGCAAGCCAATAGGGCTCTGCGGTGGCGATCGGCGGCATTTTCCACAAAAGACGGATCGAGTTTTGCCAGAATGTGGCATGCCAGAGCGCGGCAAGGCAGAGGGCGAGACATGCCATCCCTATTGCCCATCGCACCGGTTTCAACGAACTGTCCGGGGCGGGCAGCTGAAGGTAGAACCAAAGCCAGGTCAGCGCGGTGCCGATCATATAGCCGATGCCCGCACTGATGCCGGAGAGTGCACCCTGGACGAGATAGGAGCGCGGCATGAGGCTTGGCGTCAGCGATGCTGCGAAAAACACAAGCCCCATGACCATGCCGAGGAGCGAAAGGGAGTAGAATATCTCCTTGTCCAGACGACGCATGGCGTTCCTTTGCGCTACGTTACAAATATGCGGGCAGCAATTGCCTGACGGATGGGCGCGGCTGTGGGGGATGCTACGCAATCATGCCGGGAATGCCAAGAAATGTCGGCGACAAGATCGGGCAGCCGATGGTTTACATACGTTCGCCGGGCAGCTCGCTCGCCTGTCTTACCCAAGTGACAAATTGGGTTTCATCGATGATGTCGCCTTCGCGGATATTGAGGTAGCGCGTATCTTGGGCTTTGGATTCACCGGGTGGGATCGGTTGCAGCGATGCTCCGCGAAAGAAGGCGATCTTGATGTATTTTGCAAAGCAATGAATGCCGAGGAACCAGCCATCATCTTCGATGCCGTAGAGTGGTGAATTCCATTTCACCGCTTTTCGGACATTGGGAACGGTTTGCTTGATCAAGGCGTCGAGCTTTCGGCCGACCTCGCTCTTCCAACCTGGCATGGCAGCGATATAGGCCTGCACCGGTTCATCGCCATACCCCTTGGCGATTTGCGGGTTGCCGCCCGACAGCAACTTTGGCTCCGCCATAGTCGAACCCGGTTCTGACTTTGTCGCCGGTTTGGAAGTTTTGTTCGTCATTGCATTTCCCCGCAGTCGCCATCCGGTCTATTGTGTCAGGCATATTTGGTATTTGATCCCCGTCGTTCCAGAGATGCAACATGCTTTCTGATCGGCGGGGCGCTCGACCCGGGTGATGCCGGGGCGTCGTGCGCGAGATGGAGTTTGAAATTGAGCACCGCGTTCATGAAGGAAGAAAGTGCGGAAACGGCAGCGGAAACCCTGCTGCCCGACCGGACCATTTCTGAGCATCCGAACCTCGTAACCGAGGCGGGGTTGAAGGCGCTGGAGCAGCAGCTTCAGCAGGCGCGGGAAGCCTACGAGGCGACCACCGGAATTGAGGATGTCAACGAGCGTCGCCGGCAGGGCGCTATCCCGTTGCGCGATGTGCGCTATCTCGTCGAACGTGTTCGGACTGCCGAGATCATGCCCGCTCCGGCGTCTTCTGACCTTGTCGCCTTCGGAAGCACGGTCACCTATAGCCGCGAAGACGGGCGGGTGCAGCGATATCGTATCGTTGGTGAGGACGAGGCGAATCCGAAGGCCGGATCGATATCCTATGTCTCCCCCGTGGCACGGCTCCTGATGGGCAAGGCCGTTGGCGATTTCGTCAGCCTCGGCAATGAGGAACTGGAGATCACTGCGATCGAATAGGCTTCCGTCGCAAAGCCTTTCGTACGGAGCGAGGCAAGAGGGAGAAGGGCGGCCGAGTGGATGGTTCGGCCATCCATGGAGGCTTGCGCACTTCATCGAACTGCGAACGCCCTACCCCATTGTTGTTGCACATTCCGGGCGTAGAACCGCCGCTCCTTTCTGGATTTGCTTAGGCCCCGGTTCCGCGCAGAGGGGTCTGATAGACCACAATTCGGGCGTGATACGGGATGCGCTCATAGAGGTCGATTGCGTCCTGATTGATCAATCTGACGCAGCCGGAAGAGGTTGCCTTGCCGATCGATCTCCAGTCGGGTGTGCCGTGCAGGCGGTAGAGCGTGTCCTTGCCATCCTGGAAAATATAGAGCGCGCGGGCGCCGAGCGGATTCTTCAATCCAGGCGCCATGCCGCCATTGGCGACGGAGAATTTTGCAAGGCCGGGCTGACGGGCAATCATGTCGGTCGGCGGCTTCCAGCGCGGCCAATGCTGACGCCAGTGAATGGTGCCTTCACCCTTCCAGGCGAAGCCTTCGCGTCCGATCCCCACGCCGTAACGCAATGCCTTGCCGCCGGGCTGTACGAGGTAGAGGAAGCGCGACGCCGTGTCGACGACGACAGTGCCGGCCGGCTCGCCGGTGGGGTCGACGACCTGCTGGCGATAATATTTCGGATCGATCTTCTCATAGGGGATGGCGGGAATGGTGAATCCGCCATCCTGGAGTTGAGCGTATCGGGTGGCAACTTCCGGTGAGGTCGCGGGGGCGGGCGCAGGAGCAACGACTTCCGGCTCGACCACCGGTTTGATCGTTGGCAACGGCGTTTTAAGCTGCGCCTGATCGCCGGGACCTGTCTGCGGCACGGTGGAGCAGCCGGCCAGCGTTGCTGATGCGGCCAGCGAACCAAAAATGAAAGTTCGGCGGGAAAGGGTAGATGAAATGCGGCTCATGAGAATCGTGATGACTTGTTAACAAATAAGGCGGAGGGGTGAATTTCGCTCGACCGGTAGGTTCGATTTGTGGCTGGATTAGACCGGCAGGAGATGGAATAGCAAGTCGCGGACAACTTTTACGCAGCGTGTGACATTGTTAACACTTGTGCGATGCGTGGGATCTTCGCCCCTTTGTTGAAAGCTGAGCCTTATCCCATGATAATCGGTCGGATCTCTGCTTGCGCACCATTTCGGATGTCGACATGTAATGTATCTGCAATCTTTGGCATGTCAGTGGGGAAAGGGATGGCAGGACGCTGTCTCTTTTAGGGGAAGCGATTGCGGATCTTGCTACTTGAGGACGAGCCTGAAATGGCTCAGGCTTTGCTTGAGGCGCTACGGCGTCGCGACGTGCTGGCCGATCATGTCCGCACAATCGCGGATGCCGACGCGATGGCTCGTGTCGGCACCTATGACGTTCTGGTGCTGGACCGCCGCCTACCTGACGGCGAAGGCCTGGATCTCGTCGCCGCACTTCGTCAGCGCAAGCATCCGGTGCCGATTCTCGTTTTGACTGCGCTCGGTAGTGTCGATCATCGCGTCGATGGCCTCGACAGCGGTGCCGATGATTACCTCGCCAAGCCTTTCGCGATCGAGGAATTGCTCGCCCGGCTGCGGGCGCTCCAGCGGCGTGGTCCCACCATTTCCGACAAGTATCTCGATTTCCACAATCTGAGCGTCGATCCCCGCAGCAATGAAGTCTCTATAGCAGGTTCGATAATCGAATTTCCGAGACGGGAATATCTGGTACTGGAGGCATTGATGCGTCGCCCAAACCGGATCGTGACAAGATCGAATTTGATCGAAGCGGTCTATGCGTTGGAAGACGAAATCGGATCGAACGCTCTGGATGCGCATATCTCGCGAATTCGAAAGAAGCTTGTTCAGGCTGGAGCCGAGGTTGAGATAAGGGCCGTACGAAATATCGGCTACCTTGTCCGGGCTAAGGCATGAAAATAGAGCGCAGTCGCTCCTTGCGATGGGGCCTCATAAAGCGCCTGATTCCGTTGCAGGCGTTTCTTCTCGTCCTCTTCGTCGTCCTTCTCGTCGGCTGGGTCTGGATCATCAACCCGGAGCTGGAAGACACCAACGAACAAGCCGTTCGCATCGTTGCAGAGCATGTGACAAGAGATGCCGATGGTCGGCTACAGATGATTGACTCGGCTGCGCTCAAGGAGTTGAAGCGTCGGTCTCCCGATCTATGGTTCATCATCCGCGATGCTGACGGAGCTATATATCAGTATGGAGAGGCACCCGCGTTCCAGCTGAAGGAAGTTTTTCCTCGAGGCGTCGATCATGCAAGGCTGGAGGTCGGCAACGGGACCCATGCCGCGCTGGAAAACCGGGATACGTCGATTGGCAAACTTCAGTTTGTGGCAGCGACCGAACGCGGCTTTCCCAACGAAGGCCTTAACGTATGGATCAATATTCGTGTCGAGGTCGCGAAGGATGCTAACGGGCAGACCCCTTGGCTGAGCGTCTTACCGGCGATGGGGTTTGTCATTCTCATTGCCGTCGTTCCCATGCTGGCGCTCACCGGCGTGGCGACCTTGCTCGTAACGCCGCGAGCGGTTGGTCGCTCGCTGAGCGGCCTTGTTGAAACGGCAAGGCAAGCGCAGACGATCGACTTTGAGACCCGCGCGGCTAGGCTCGATCGCTCGAAGGTGCCAAATGAGATCATCCCCCTGGTGGATGCATTCAATCATGCTCTTGCCAAGCTGGATGAAGGCTATAACCGCCACAATCGCTTCCTGGCCGATGCAGCCCACGAGCTGAGGACGCCCATTGCGATCGCGCGAACGCGAGCCGATCTGCTTCCGGAGGCTGAAGTCAGCCAGCAGCTTCGCGGCGATATCGATCGTCTCTCGCGCGTGGCCCATCAGCTTCTGGAGATGCAGGCCATCGGCGCGGTCGAGCTGCGTGCGGAACGCGTGGACCTGAACATGCTGGTCGAGAACATCGCCGCCGACCTCGCCCCAATCGCTATGGATGCCGGCTACGAGTTCGATTTCGAGCCCAGCTCGAAGGAGGCCGCCTTTGTCGTTCAGACATCGACGATCGAGATGGCTGTCGTGAACCTCATTCGAAACGCCATCGATCATTCCGGCGGCAAGGGTGCAATCGTCGTCCGGGTCGGCGCGGCGGGCACCATCGATGTCTGCGACGAAGGTCCCGGCATTCCGCCACATGAGCGCGATCGCGTTTTCGAGCCATTCCGCCGCATCAACGCCAGCTCGTCGGGAGCTGGTCTGGGGTTGAACCTGGTCAAAAGAGCAGCCGAAATTCACGGCGGAAGAGTTTTGTTCTTTGATACCACTGCAGGTTTTTGCGTGCGGCTGGAGATCGGCTCGATCGCTCCGTCGCTAATTGCGGAAATAGACCGGCGAAGCGGCAAGATCAAGCGCTGAGCCTCCGAAGGGCGAAGGACCGGGCGCCGCAATCAGTCTTGGGAAATGCGGTTGCGTGATCCCGATTTTCATTGGAATGGTTTCGGCAGGGGATATTGTTGACCTCGAACATGATTCAGGTCGCGGAGGGCGTTGATGACAGCCATGGCTCAGGTCGATTGTCCCGTTTTGCCCGCTTGATGTAGATCCTCATGCTTTTCATCCCGCTTCCCTTTGTCGTCGCCATACTGCTCCTCATCCTTTTTGCCGTCGTGGCGAAGGGAAGCGACCAGACTTCCTTGAGGGAGGTCCCGCGCAACCTGCCGTTTCTGGCACTTATATTGATCAGTGCCTTTCAGAGTTTCCTGGGTGGTCTGCGTTGGGGATATGGCATTGACGCCGTCATATACGTGATGCCGATCACTGCTGCGCTCATCCCGCCGCTGGCGTATCTGGGGGTGCGCAGACTGACGCGCAAAAGCGCCGAGATACCTCTGTGGCGAATGGGATTGCATGTGCTTCCGGCAGTCGCGGTCGTTCTTCTGATGGCGACGTCGCGTTATGCCATCGATGTTGTGCTTCCCCTGATCTTCATCGGCTATGCCATCGCGATCCTCCTGCTGATGCGCGCGGGAACGGATGCGCTGAGGATGACATCCTTCGAAAGCACGTCACCGGTTTTTCGCGCTCTCGTTTTCGCGGCCTTCACCTTGCTCCTGTCGGCCCTGCTCGACATTTTCGTCGCTCTCGATTTCGCCTGGACGCAGGGAAGGCACGCCATTGCCCTGATCACCTTTGGCAATCTGGCTGCATTGGTCATCCTATCCATTGCAGGTGCCGTCGCCAGCCGCGGGCGCAGCTTTCCGGACGTTGCCGAGCCGGCGCCGCAATTCGATACGACCGGCGACAAGGACACCTTAGCGGCGATAGAGTCCCTACTGGAGGCAAAACGCGTCTACCGAGATCCAGACCTCAATCTGGATCGTCTCGCTCGCAAGGCCGGTGTCCCGGCCCGGCAGATTTCGGCGGCAATCAACCGCGCGACTGCCAAGAACGTCTCGCAATATGTCAACGAGTTTCGGGTGGCAGAGGCATGCAGCCTGCTCGAGGGAACGAAGAAGCCGGTGACGGATATTATATTCGACGTGGGCTTCCAGACGAAATCCAACTTCAACCGCGAGTTCCGTCGCGTCACCGATATGACCCCGGTGCAATGGCGTGAGCGGAAGCAGAACAGCGCCTGATACAGCGTGGAAGGTGCTGTATCGCGATCGAGTACGCCCAAAAACGCGTTTGAGGTCGAGTTGGCAGCTTGATCGGCCATGTTGCCGACATGAACACGATCACCGAACACGACCGCAAACTTGCCGAAACGCTCAAGTCGCTTTCTGTCGCGCCAGCTGCTGGTACCGCTTCATTCGAACCGCCGCGAAAAGTTGTGCGGCGGTTCGCTCTCGTCTCGACTGCATTTGCTTTGATCGCAGTTCCTCTCGCTGGTCTTTCCCTATGGCCGAACTTGGTAAGCAGCGTTGGGGGTATGGTGGTCCAATCGCAAGGGCCGGACACTCTCCCCCAGGAGGCGCAGGCCAAAAGCACGCCGACAATCGCGGCGGGCCGCGCCGGCGCACAGTCTGGACAGCCGGTTGCCGCAGCAAATGCCCGTGAAATCACCGGGTCCGGCTACGTCGTCGCGCCACGCTCGACCGCGGTCTTTTCGAAATATGAAGGCAGGGTAATCGGCATTCCGGTCGAAGCGGGGGATCGTGTCGAAGCCGGGCAGGTCCTAGTTACGCTCGATGATGCGAGCGCCCGCTTTGCGCTCGAGCAGGCAGGCGCAGCAAAAGTTTCCGCCGATCTCGCTCTCTCAGCCAGGGTCATCGAACTCACGCAGGCGGACACCTCGCTGCGGCGTATTGAGTTGCTTGCATCGCGTGAGGCAGCGTCCAAGAAGGATCTTGAGGCGGCCCGAACGACCTGGAAAAGCGCGTCGAACGCGGTGGAACAGGCCCGTCAGGACATCAATCGGGCCGACATTGCCATCCGGATAGCCCGGGAACAGCTGGATGAACTGACGGTGCGAGCGCCGTTTGCCGGCACCGTTGCAAAACTTGGCGCGCATGTTGGTGATACCGTGCTGGCACGCGTCGACAGCGTTCGGGAAAATCAGAGCCTCCTCACCCTCATCGACACAGGCAGCATGGTGATCGATGCCGATGTGGCAGAGACGAATATTGCCGCCGTTCATCCCGGCATGCGCGGGGAGGCCGTGCTCGACGGATTCCCGGAAAGCCCCTTCGCTATCGACATCAGCAGGATCGCGCCTGTCGCCTCGGCCGAAAAGGGCACGATCACACTTCGCTTCTCACTGGTCGCGCCGCCGGCGGGAATTCGTCCGAACATGGCAGCGCGCATCCGCATCGCTGCATCTAACTCCCAGCAATCATCCGGAGACACCAGCCAATGACCGAAAGTGCCAGGCAAGAACCATATATCGCTCTGAGCTCCGTGCATAAAGCGTACCGCATCGGCGGTGAAGAGCTCCCCATCTTCAGCGGTCTCGATTTGACCATTCCGAAGGGTGACTTCGTCGCGATCATGGGGCCATCCGGATCCGGCAAATCGACGCTTCTCAACATGCTGGCGGGTATCGACCGCCCCGACAGCGGCGAATTGCGCATCGGCAGCGCCCGGCTCGATCAGATGGGAGAGGCGGCGCGCTCCTCCTGGCGCGCGCATAACATGGGCATTGTTTTCCAGTTCTATAATTTGTTGCCCATGCTCAACGCGGCCGAGAATGTCGAATTGCCGCTTCTGCTCAAACCGATTTCCGCCAGGGAACGGCGTGCCCGGGTCGAGAAGGTTCTGGATCTTGTTGGGCTCGGGGGGCGAGGCAAGCAATATCCGGCCTCGATGTCCGGCGGTCAGCAACAGCGTGTCGGCATTGCGCGGGCCATCATCGCCGATCCGGATCTGCTGCTTTGCGACGAACCGACCGGAGACCTCGACAGGAAGTCCGCCGATGAGGTGCTCGACATGCTCGGCTTCCTCAATCGTGAGATGGGCAAGACCATCGTCATGGTTACGCACGATCCGCAAGCCGCCCTTCGTGCCCGCCACGAGTTGCATCTCGATAAGGGGCATTTCGTTGAAGAGAGGAGGGTCGCCTGATGCGCTTCTTGGGTCTTGCCAGAAAGAATGCGTGGCGCAAGCCGCTGCGTACGGTGCTGCTGATCTTCTGTATTTCCGTGGCTTTCCTGATTTACGGCTTGACGGCGAGTTTCACGAACGGCTCGCAGGGATCGGCCGGCGCCAGTGAAAATATTCTCGGCGTCATGAATGCCGCGGGACGCAACCAGTCGCTGCCGATGGCTTACATGTGGCGCATCGCCTCAGTGCCCGCCGTGTCGTCCGTCGCCTATGTGGCGCGCTTGCGCGGCTTTGTCGGCACGGAAAAGAATGTCATTGCCGTCAGCGCCGTCGAGCCGCAGCTGCTTGCCGAAGTCAACGGCAAGCAGCTTGCTGTGACGCCAGATCTGGTCAAGGCACTCTCCGTCAGCCGCGACCGGGTGCTTGTCGGCAGGGCGTTGATGGAGGCTCAGGGCTGGACGGTTGGCCAGCGCCTCACCCTGACCTCGTTCCAAACCGCAGCGAAAGATGGCACTCGCGACTGGCGTTTCGAAATTGCCGGCGTTTTCGACGGCGAGACGGAAAGCGCCGATACCTATTTCATCATTGCCCGCTACGACTACATCAACGCCCTTCGCGAGCGGAACGCCGACACCGTGGACGTTTTCATCGTACGGCCGCGGGCGGACATCTCCTCAAGTGAGTTGGCCGTCCGGATCGATGCCCTTTTCGCCAACTCCGCAGTGCCGACGCGCACGCAGTCGGAGAAGCAATTTCTTGAGGCTTTCCTGCGCCAGTATGCTGACATCGGTCTGATCATAAACCTCGTCGTCGGTGCGGCTTTCGCGACCTTGTTGATGATCGTCATCAACACCATGGTTTTCGCTGTCCGCGAGCGCAGGTTTGAAATCGGTGTGCTGAAGACGCTTGGCTTCTCGCGTCGGCGGATTCTGGGGCTCGTTCTCAGCGAGACGATGCTGATCTTCGTCATCGGGGGCTTTGTCGGGCTTTTTCTGGCGAAGCTTGCCTCTATTGCGGCCGGGCCGGTTCTCGGCTTGGTCTTTACGGCTGCAGTGCTTGCAAAGGCGGTCTGCCTCATTGTGCTCCTTGGAGTCGCAACAGGATTGCTGCCGGCGATCAATGCCATGCGCGCGCCCGTCACCAAAGCACTCAGAGCGAGGTAGTCCCATGCAGTCCAGTATCAAGCAAATACTCGTAATGACGCGGGCCAGCATTTTCAGTCTGCCACGTCGTCTGGCCATTTCGATTTCCATGGCTTTGTCCATTGCGCTTGTCGTCGGCATTCTCGTCGGCTTTCTGTCCATGGCTGCCGGCTTCGAGGCGGCCTTGAGAAACGCCGGCTCGCCCAACATCGCCGTTATTCTTGGCGGTGGGACCAATCAGGAAATGGGCTCCGATATTCCCGCAGACGCCATCCGGACGTTGGAGGCGATGCAAGGTGACGTCGGGGCTGTGCGCGATGAGGCGGGCAATCTGGATTATTCCCGTGAAATCGTCGTTCCTGTCGAAGTTCGGCAAGAGGGCGCCGAGTTTTCCAAGATGCTGGCTTTGCGTGCCATGGATTCGACGGGGCCATCGTTGCGAGGCGGCGTTACCCTTTCAGCCGGTCGATTCCCCCGCGTCGGATCGCGTGAAATCATCGTCGGGGATCGCATCGCAACGGAGTTCAGCTCCCTCGCGCTCGGACAGCAGATAAGACTAGGTCCGGTCGCATGGACGGTGGTCGGCCGCTTTTCCGCACGCGGGAGTGCATTCGAATCCGAAATATGGGCCGATCTCGATGCGGCTCGTTCTGCATTCGATCGGTTGGGCGAAGTTCAGAGCATAAGGCTGAAGCTTGTCGAACCTGGCTCGATCAGGCAGCTCCAGAAAGCACTCGGCGGCATCACGGCGACACCCCTGGTGGCAGTATCTGAAGCCGATCTCTACTCCGCTCAGTCCTCCGCCACGGCCGGGCTCATTCGCATGTTCGGTTGGCCGATCGCCTTGCTGATGGCGCTTGGCGCGACAGCAGGAGCGCTCAACACGATGATGAGCTCGGTCTCGGACAGAACCGTCGAGATTGCCACGGTGCGAGCTCTCGGGTTCACCAGGCTTTCCGCCTTCGTCGCGACCTGGGCTGAAGCAGTCCTGCTTTCAGCAATCGGGGCTGCGATCGGCGTTGCCGTTTCGTGGCTCCTCTTCAACGGCTGGCAAGCGAGCACGATCGGCGCAAACAATGCCAGCCTTGCATTTCAACTGACCGTCGACGACCGGGTGATTGTCATTGCCAGTCTGTTGGGCCTGGTCATCGGTGTCGTCGGTGGCGCACTGCCTGCTCTATCCGCCGCACGTCTCCCCCTCACGGCTGCGCTGCGCTCTCGCGGGTAATCCGGTCATCCCGATGCAACCCTGGAGTAACTCGAAAGTAAGTTTTCTTGGCCAAGCTATCCCCATCTCGCCTGTGGGGACCGCAGGAGGCAGCCGCGGACGGGAAGCGCCATGCCATCGATCGATATCATCGTTCCAAAAGCTGCTCCTCGCATGTGGCAGAAGATCATTGTCCAGCGGCTTCAAGCTGCCGCATACGATATCTCAGTTTCGCATGGCGCCGAAGCGGCCGGCTGGCCCGCGACGGTCAATGCCGCCTTGAGGCTAGAGCGTCGCATCTTCCGTAGGCGTGATCCCGGGCTCGGCTCTCGGGTGCCCGAGATTCCCGTCAGCTTTCGCAATGATGCGGCTGACTTGAGGCTGGATCTTGCCGGCAACGCCCCATCTTCGGAAATCCCCACCATCACGCTTCGGTTCGATGGTTCTCCGTTTGACATCGCCGTGCCAACGGCGGTCGCTTCCGGTGCCTTGCCTGCCATCGAGGCCGTGCTTGATGGCAGGTCCGTCATGGGAAGGGCCCTGCCAATGGTCGACAGGCGCGAGTCTACGGCGCTCAGCGTGGAGGACGTTCTTGCCCGTGCCATCACCCTTGCTGTTTCGGTTGTTCGGGCTCTTGTCGAGCATCGGCTACCCATGGGTGGTCCTCGACCGGATTCGGCTTCGAATGTAACCGAGACTGATAGGGGTTTTGCCTCTGCCTATCTGGCCCGCGCCCTGCCTCGCCTCGGCGCAGAGACCATGCGTCGGCTGCGTTTCCGACACGCGCATTGGCGCGTCGGCTATCGGTTTGTCGATGGGCCTGGGGTGGCGGCGACATGCGCGCTTGGAAACGGCTGGTCTGTCCTGCCGGATGCAGGTGATCACTTCTACGCGGATCCCTTTGCCTTCCGATGGCACGACCGATATTTTCTGTTCGTTGAGGATTATCCGCATGCAACGCGAAAGGCCGTTATTTCGGTCGTGGCCTTTGATTCCGACGGGAAACCTCAGGAGCCGCGTTGCGTATTGGAGGAGCCGTATCACCTCTCCTATCCGCAGGTTTTCGAGCACGATGGCGCGATCTGGATGCTCCCCGAGGCCAGTGCGAGCGAGAAGCTGACACTCTACCGCTCCGTTGATTTTCCCGACCGCTGGTTGCCGGAAGCCGTGCTCATCCATGGCGAGATTTCCGACGCGACATTGCTGGAGCACGGCGGGCGGCTTTGGCTCTTTGCCACCAGCCGCGACGGTTATGGCAGCACCTCCGATACGCTGGTGGTCTTCCATGCTGAAAGGCTTGCTGGCCCGTGGAAGCCGCATCCTCTGAACCCCGTCCTCATCGATCGTCGCATGGCGCGGCCGGGTGGTGCGTTCATCCGGGATGAAAGCAACCGCATCTTCCTGCCGGTGCAGGATGGCACGCTTGGTTATGGCGGCGGGCTCGGTCTTTCCGAATTGCTTGAATTGGACGAGCAGACCATTCGATTGACTGCACCTCGGCCAATCGATGCGCTTGGCGACTGGCCCTATCCGAAAATCCACACCCTCAATCGTTCAAGCCGACTGGAAGTGATCGATGGGATTGCGGCCGTGCGAAAATGACTGAGGCGAGAGCAGCGCTTCATAGCCTGCGCACATTCTCGCCGGCGAGTATTGCTCCTTCAGTCGCTGCCCGGCGGCGGCAAGGCTGGCCGCAAGCTCCGGCTTTGCGATGATCTCGGCAAGCCCTTTCACCATGCCATCGGTGCCGGCTTCGACGAACAGCGCCGCCGGCTCGCCATCCTCCGTTGTCAGCACTTCCTGCATGACCGGCAGATTGCTTGTGACGACAGGCAATCCGGAGATGGCTGCCTCCACAGCGGCAAGACCGAAGGTTTCGGTGGTAGAAGCAAAGGCATACGCGTCGCCGGCCGCGAGAAACTCGAAAATGCGGCTGGGCGGAACCTCGCCGACGAGGTGCAGCCTGTCCTTTGCGCCATGGCTCTCCGCCAGGGCGACGATGGCATCCCATTCCGGTCCCGTTCCCGCGATTGCGAGATGAATGCCGGGCAGTCGCGCCAGCGCCCCCACAAGGGCGATCTGGTTCTTCGAAGGCGCCATTCGCCCGGATGAAACGGCGAGCCAGACATCTTGGGGGAGGCCGAGGGCAGCACGGGCAGCCGTCTTCTCCATCCGGTGCGATGGTGCGGGAACACCGTGGTCAATCCGCGAAGTCCGCCGCCGATATGCTTCGGGGAACGTCGCAAATTGTGTCTCGGTCCAGCGCGAGTTGACGACATTCGCATGATAGAGGCCTAGGGTGCCCATCAGTTTGTCGATCTTAGTGAGGATGCCGCGCACCCCTCTGGTTTGCGGTGCTCCGCTCTGGTTCGCGATGATCATGCTTGTTCCGGCGAGACGCGCGCCGATAGTGCCGAAGACATTGCCGTAGTGCTGGAAGGTGATAACTGCGTTCGGGCGCTCAGCCCGCAGATAGCGGGCGAGGCCGATAGCCGCTCTCATTTGGCCAGGCAAGCCGCGCGGCGGTTCGGTGAGGATGAAGTCCGCATGAGGGTCGCGGTCATAGACATCCGTCTTCCGATACATGAACACCGTGCGGATCTGGTGGCCGCGGGCGCGCAAGCCCTCGCCCACCATGTCGGAGATCCGCTGTGCACCCCCTGCCTCCGCCTGGGTCTGTACCTGGACGATCTTCATGTGCGGCCCTTCAAGAAGGAGCGAGCGGCAAGCGCGTCTTCACCGGCGAAGAAGCCGAGGATTGATGGGTTGATCCCGATGCTGCGCCGGGCGATGAAGACGGCGGTGACGCACCAGACGATGATGGTGCCGGCTATGCTCAAGGCGGCGCCGATCGGTCCGAGCAGATAGGTCAGAACCGCCGTCGCGCATAGCCCAAGCACGTTGACCACCACGAGCAGCTTGAAGAGCTGATGTTGCAGGCCAGTCAGTTGCATGAGGATTTCGGTCGGACCGCAGGCCGTTCCCACGGTTGCGCCAATACCGAAGATGATGAGCGTCAGCTGCATGGTCGGTGTAGCGTAGGCCGGATTAAAGACCGACAGGATCAGGTTTCCGAAGAGGACGAAGACGACCAGCACGGAGAGTGCGATGATGAAGCCGGCGAGGGCGGCAAGGCTCGTGATGCGCTGGACATGCGGCCGGTCACCATTGTGGAACGCGCCTGATATTTGCGGGGCAAGCGCTTGATTGATGCCGTTTAAGGCCAGCACCACGAGGCGCATGGTCCGGTCGGCGACGAAAATCGCACCGGCTGCTTCCGGGCCGAGAATTGCCGCCACCAGCAGCGTGCTTGCCTGGCTCAGAGCCGGAGGCAGTGCGGTGACGCCCCAGAGGCCGAGTGTAACGGTCTTGAACTCCCGCTTCTGCTCCTGGCTCAATGGGCCGCGTTTCATGCGGATCGTATCGCGAAACAGGACGATGGTCTGAGGTGCGATCGAAAGAAGCAGCAGACCGGCCGTCAGGTATGTTGCCGCAACCGCGCTCATTTTGACTTGCATGAAATGGGCCAGCACGAAGACCGGAATGGAGATCGCCCGCCATATGACATCGCGCGGAAGCAGGGCGAAGATGAGGGCGTTTTTGGCGCGCAAGGCACAGGCGACGAATTCCGACCAGCCAAGGGCAAAGGCGAGGATGCTGGCCGCTATGCAGATCGATCGCCATTCCGGCATATCAGCGCTGGCCAAAGGCAGAAACGCGATCGCCACGATGACGAGGCTGAAGCCAACGAGCCCTGCCAGGGCGACAAGGATGGAACGCGCCATCATGCCGTTTGCGGAGTGCAGGTCGCCGCTTCCCGCATATTGCGGCCAGAACCGCAAGACTGCGCTGTGTTGACCGATCAGCGAGAAGAAGGAGGTAAGGCTCGCTCCGGCATAGGCGGCGCTGTAGAGGCCGAATTGCCGCCCGTCCGTCGTCATGGCAACAGCCACGAACATCAGGAACGACAAACCCGCGCTCACGAGCTTAATGATGCTGGCGACGGCACCGCTCTTTGCGAGCGCGCCCATCGACAAGCGCAGGTTGTCCGCGGGAGAGGAATCTCCGGCCGGTAAAGCCTCGCCGCTGCTCGTCTTGTCGCCCAATGTGGTGATCCTGCGCCGATCGGCCTCAGCCTTAAGGCCTGAAAGTCCAAGAATAGAATGTATCTCTAATATCGTAAGTTCTTATGGTCGTGCCACAGCGAACTCGGAACATGGTTACTTGCGAAGACCGGTCCCGATCACACGCTGTGGTGTAAACTCAACGGATGATTAATATTATTCACTAATACTGCATTTAGTGATGTGCGATGCGCCGAAAGCCGCCGCCGAGAGGGACTAGATGAAGCCGTTTAGCATTGACGAGCGCACGCTTCCACCGCTGTTCGATGTCGGCGCCGTATGGACAATCCTCTGGCAACGCAAGATGACTGTGTTGGCGAGCACATGCCTGGTAGTACTGCTGACCGTCGCATATCTTGCCGTCGCCAAGCCGAGCTATACGGCAACAGCCTCGATCATGATCGACCCACGCGATTCCCATGCCACCAACTTAAACAGCGTGCTGCCTGGAATAGGCAACGACAGTGCGGCGATCGCAAGCCAGGTCTTCGTCATCGAATCCCGCGATCTGCTGATGAAGGTCTTCGAAAGCGAGAGGATTGAAAGCGATCCGGAATTTTCGGGTGGTGGCCTTCTGTCACTTATCGGGCTGGGAGGCAAGGCTCCCACAAAGGATGAGATCTTCAAGCGATTTCAGCGCAATGTTACTGTCGAGCGGGCAGGGCTGACTTACGTTATCGATATCAACTTCGTATCCAGATACTCTGACAAGGCGGCCCGGATCGCCAATGCCATCGTCAGCCGCTACAAGTCCGGCCTTTCGGGCGAGCGCGAAACAGCCAACAACGACGTGAACTCGATCCTTTCGGATAAGATCGGCGGCCTCCAGAAAAACGTCAGCGATTCCGAACATGAAGTTGCCGAATTTAAGGTCACACACAAGATTCTTGATGCTTCCGCCGGAGGCACGCTGCAATCGCAGATCGACAAGCTTACTGATCAGTTGATCGCCGCACGCAGCGACGCCGATCAAGCCAAAGACAAGTATAGTCAGGCGGTTGCCGCCGGCACATCGCCAGCCGGGCTTGCCAAGCTATCGGAAATCCTTTCCTCCGAAGCAACCGTGAAGCTGCGCGAAAACTACAATCAGCGCGCCTCGGATCTTGCCAATTATGAAGCCATGTACCAGCCGCGCCATCCGATGATCAAAAGGCTTCGGTCCGAGCTCGACAGGATGCAGGGGCTGATGGCCGTTGAGGCGCAACGTATCACGCAGGAACTGAAGGCAAAATCCGATCTGGCTGCGCAGACTGTCGTCACGCTTCAGGCGAAGCTCGATGCGCTGCGTCAGCAGTTGGAAGGCTCCGATGTCGCGCAGGTCCGGCTACGGCGCCTGGAAGCAAGAGCACAGGCGGCACGAACCGTTCTGGACGATTTCCTGAAGCGCGCCGAGGAAACCTCACAGATGCAGGGCCTGCAGTTGCAGGAAGCGCGCGTGATAAGCTCTGCGGCGCCGCCGGTGCAGCCGACCTGGCCAAAACCCCTGCTGCTATTGCCAGTCAGCGCCTTGCTTGGTCTCATCATCGGATGCGGTCTCGCCCTGTTGCGCGGGCCGAAAGATAGGCTCGAGAAAGATCCAACTCCCCCGCTGCGCAGCAGGCTTCAGGAGGTGGAGCCGCAGAAAGAGAGCATACAGGAGAAGGGTCGTTCCGAATCGGCACCCATCAGCTTCGGGGAATACCATTTGCCGAGGGTAACCGGTGTTGGAGCATATTCGAGTATCCGCGCGATGCGGCGGCGCTTCTTCCAGGCCGGGAACGAAGCTTTCTCACGAGACGTGCTGCAACTGATGCGGCGCATCATTCATCACCTGACGGAACATCCGAAGCCTTATGTCCTGCTGATGTCCTCGCTTCATACCCCTCTTTCGGCAAGGCTCGCCGGCGCCATGGTGGGCATTGGTCTTCAGCAGGCCGAACAGAATGTACTTGTGGTCGAATTCGGCAATCAGCCGGGACTGGAAGCTCCGGCGCGAAGTGGCAACGGCGTCTTCGTCAGCGGTGCGAGCGGCCTTCATACCGTCGTCTATAACGTTGCCGCCGAGAAGAGTTCGATATCGCGGCAGCATCTGACGATCGACGACATATTGGCCGGCGCCGGGGCTTACGACTTCGTCGTTCTGATGGCTCCTTCTCTGGTTGGGGTTGATTGGGAACCGGCCCTTTTTGCCGAGGCGGATCTTATGCTTTTCGCACTTAGCCCCACGGAGGATATGTCCGAGGTCGACAACATGCTTCGCCGGCGCCTCGATACGGATCAGATCGGGCGAAGCGCGACGCTTGTGATTGCACGGGAACCGGCGGCGGCCGCAGAAAGCCAGATGGTGCAATCCATCCGGCCGACTGGCGATGGGGAACGGGGCGACAGGATCGCCGCGAGGCGGTGAACATGGCCTCCAGCCGCACATCAGTACCTATTTCGCGCAGACAGGCTCTTGCGCTTGCCGGCGGCTCGGTTGCTGCGGCTCTCTCCATTCCTAAATTGGCCGCGGCACAGGCAACGAACCGGCGAACGGTACCATCACGCGGGTTCAATTTGCCTGGTTGGGTCGACAGGAGTGACGGTATCGCGCCGAGTGAGGTGGTGCTTGAAAAGCTCCACGGTCTGGGCTTCGAGACGGTACGGCTACCTGTCAACGGCGACCTCATAGCGAAGGGAGACGCAAAGGCACTTCGTCTTATTCGGGAAGGCGTGGCTGATCTCGTCCGGCACGGCTTCGCCGTCATCGTGGACATGCATCCTTCGGAAAGCCTCCATGCCGCATTACGCCTTGATTTTGATGCCGGAGCGGAACGAGTGTCACAGGCATGGACCGCTCTTCGCTCCGTCATTGCTGATCTGCCGGCAGCTTCGGTCTATCCCGAGCTTTTGAACGAGCCGCCGCTGGAGAGCCAGGCATGGCTCGGCTTGCGCGATCACCTTGCGGAGATCGTCAGATCCAGATGCCCGCACCATACGCTCGTCTGGGGGCCTTCGCCTTCGCAAGGCATCTGGGAGATCGGCCAGACACCACCGCTTGCGGACGATAACCAAATCGCCGCCATTCATTTCTACGCACCGACGGCCTTCACCCACCAATGCGAAACCTGGGACGCCTCTCCGCTTGCGCGGGTTTCCAATCTGCCGTTTCCGGCGACGAAGGAAACGGCCGATGTCCAGGAGCGTATCAAGGCCCTTCGGACGGCGGGCGATGAACAGGCGGCAGCCCTCATCGAGGAGCAACTGTCGACACCTTGGACGGAAGCCGCAATATCAGCCGAATTTGCAGGGCTCAAACGTTGGTCCGAGGCCCACGAATGCCCGGTGATCATGAACGAGTTCGGCGTGCTGAACTTCTGTGTCGGTGCTGAAAGCCGTGTTGCATGGGTCCGGGCGGTGCGGCGTGCGGCGGAGGCCCATCAGGTCGGCTGGGTCCATTGGGAGCTGGATCACGGATTCGGCTTCATTCAAAACAGGCGGAGCGCCGATGGTTTCGACCCGCTGATGACGGCGGCGCTTCTCGGCAGCGATGGCGGAGGCTGAGATGAGCATTGCGGGCGGCCATACCGGTTTCGAAACAGGTCGTGTGAGATCGTTGCGCTCTGATGCCCTGTTTCATTTGCTCATTGCGCTGCTTGCAGTTGTTGCGTCGGTTTCCGCCTTCGCGGTGTGGACACCGTTCGGAGTAGCTGCGACCATTCTACTGACGCTGGTGCTGTCGGTCGCGTCGCCCGGCTGCATACCAGTGGTGATCGCTTGCTCCTTTCTCTACCAAAATCTCGTGGTCGCGTGGTTCACGCCTTTCGTGCCGGATCACAACACGTTCGACGCGTTGCGCGGGGCCAATTTCGTTATTCTGATGACGGCTTTCGGCATCTTCTTCGCAGCATCGTTCCAATATCGCGTCCGTACGTTGACCGAGTTGCGTCCCTGGCTGCTATTCAGCTTCACCCTGTGTGCGACAGTCTCCTTCTATTTTGCGCTCGGCGCCGTACACGGAGACCCGAAAGATGCCGTCATCTATTTCCGCAATACGCTCACGCCGCTTGCCTGCTTCCACATCGCAATCCTGGCGGCGAGCCTCTACCCGATCGATTTGCGCAAGGCCATCTTCTGGCTCTGCGTCGGCGCTATTGCCTATGGATATCTCGAGCAGATCTTCCGGATGGATTTCCTGAGCCTGTTCCATGGCGATCTCTACGTGCAGCGCGGCCTCAAGGCGCAGATCGAGTCGGGCATATGGGAAAAGAGGCTCAGGGAAACGGGCTTCGTGCTCCGCGGTCTCGAAGATACGATGATGACGACCTTCTTCAACATCAAGTTGCTGAGCGACTTGCTTCCGCCGATCTTCCGCAACGGCGGCCCGAATTTCCACCCGATCAGCTATGCTTATGGCCTCAGCATCATGTCCGCCTGGCTTCTCTTCAGGGGGCGTTGGGCGGTGCCTATCGTCGCGCTGCCGCTGTTGCTAGTCATCGGCTCCAAGGGCGCCACTTTCATGTTGCTCGTTGCGTTTGGCGCGCAATTGATGTTTCGTCCGTCGCGGGCAGAGCTGACGCTCTTGACCGTGGCCGTATTGGCTGTGGTCTGGACCGTCGCGGCCATCGTCTTTGGTGCGACGCATGGCGACTATCACGTTCTGGGCTTGATCGCCGGTGTTCGCGAATTCCTGCACAATCCCTTCGGACAGGGGCTGGGGATCGGCGGCAATCTGTCGAGCACTAGCCTTAATTTGGATTGGGATAGAGCCCAGGGCGAAGGCGTCGCATCGATCCCGGTCGAGAGCGCCATCGGCGTCATGCTCTATCAAATGGGGATCGGCAGCATTGTTTTCTTCGGCTTTTTGGTGGCGCTCGCGATGTCTGCGCGCCGCCAGCTCATCGCGACGGGCGATCCGGACTTCCTTTTCGCCTTTGTCGCCATCGTCACGATCACATCGAATGCCGTATTGCAGGAAGAGGCATTCTTTTCACCTCTCGCGCTCGGCTTCTGCCTTCTTCTGGTTGGCGTTTCGTTTGGTACGCGGTGGCGCGCGCTCGCGCTGGCGCGGGGCATACACGGTGTAGCGACAACGCAACCGCCTCGCTGAACTGCGCTCCAACAAATATTTGTTAATGATGATGTAGTAATATCCCTTATAGATTGGGCAATAGACCACAGTATCGGCACTACTCCGGAGTTTATCGTGGCTGTTTTAGGTGCTTATCCCCCCGGACTTACTTGCAGACCAATCGAAGACAGCGATTGGGATGGCATCATCGAATGCCTCGGCAGAAATTTCCCGACGCGGCCACGCAGCTACTGGGAACGGGCCGTCGCTCGCATGGAAAAGAGGCCCGTCGTTCCCGATCTACCGAAATACGGCTTTGTGCTGGATATGTCAGGGCGGATCGTCGGTGTCTTGCTGGCGCTCTACTTCCTGCATCACGGACAGGAGGGCGAGGAGATCCGCTGCAATCTCTCCAGCTGGTCCGTCGATCCGGAATACCGCGCCTTCGCCGGCAAGATGGTGATCGCGGTGCTGAGAAAGAAGAACGTTACCTACATCAACGTATCGCCGGCGCCGGGAACAGAAAAAGTCAACGAAGCGCTTGGCTTCCGCCGCTATTCGGAGGGGCAGCTCGGCTTTTTCCCATTGCTCGCTTCGGCGCGACGCGGTTACCGTGTGCTTGAAGCTCGCGCCGACCTGCCTGAGATGGCCATGCTTTCGCAGGGCGATCAAGATATTCTGCTCCAGCATGCGGCGCTTGATTGCTTGTCCGTGATCTGCGTTGGCGAGGGGAGGGCATTTCCTTTCGTCTTTATGACACGCCGTGTGTTCCACGGCATCGTTCCCTGTGGCCAGGTTATCTATTGCCGCTCGCTGGAAGAACTCAGCCAGTGCGCGGGGGTGCTCGGTCGCTACCTGCTGCGCAAGGGCGCGCTGCTTTGCGTAGTCGATGCCAACGGGCCTGTACCCGGCCTGATCGGCCGGTATTTTGCCGGAAGCGGCGCGAAATACTTCAAAGGTCCGAAGCCACCTCCGCTCGGCGATCTGACCTTTACCGAGGTGGTCATATTCGGCTTCTGAAGACAGTTCTCTTAGCTGTGCTTCGCTGCGCGTCAGACATTGCAGGCGTTTCTATTAAGCTGGCGAACGGGCGGGGGATTTCACATATCTCGCTGCATGACGATATAGTTTTGTTGCAAGCGCAGGGCTCAGCTTCTCAAGCGCATGCACTGCACGGCGCCGCAAGAAATGGATCTGACGGCGCGTGCGCCAGCGCAAATCGGTGTTGACTGCTAGGTTGCGGCGGTGCGAGGCCAATTGCAGCGCGATGGCATCGCTTTCCTGTTTTTGAGGATCATCGTAATAGGCGGCGATCTTGGCGCGATCGAAGGCGGTTTCGGCCATCCATTGCGGGATGTAGGCCGTGCACAGGCGCTCTACATCCGTCAGCAACCGGCTGACCCCAATCCCGGTTGCCGGACAGGAGGACTGAAAGGCATCCCCGATCAGGACGACGCCGTCTTGCCTGCAATTCTCGGCAATGGTGATGTCTGTGAGCCAGCTGTCGACTTTACCGACGATGTCGAAGTCACCGGCAGTCTCAATCAGGGACGGGAAGATAGCGGCAAGCGTGTCCTTCGGGTTCTCATGAAGCGACTTGATCCACGGGTCGCGCGGATCGCGGAAAACGAAGAGATTGGCGCGAGTGCCGCCAGGGACGGGGAACAGGTTCATGTGATCGATGCCATCAGAGGTCCCATGATAGGTGAGAGCCATGTGGCGGAGGCTCTTCGTTCCGACCGGGCGAAGATTGCAACCGAAGGCGAGCGAGCGCTTCTCGGCGACCGATCTGTGCGAGATTCCGAGGTCTCGGCGTAATATGTCACCCATACCGGTGGCGAGCACCAAAAGCTTCGCCGTCATCTCATCTTGCCCAAGGACTGCAATGTGCTGGCGCGTCGCGCCCGTTTGCACCCCATTCACCTGGCCGACGACGAAGTCTACATTTGCAGGCAAGGCGGCACGGAGGGCGGAAACGAGCCTACTGTAAAGGAAGCCAAACTGACGATCATTCGTCCGGTCCAGCATGCGTCCGTTGCGCATGTGGATGACCTCATCAAACGCAACAGCTGCGGCGGAGACAGGCCCGAGGAGGCGAAGCCGTTGCAGCGTATCGATCTGGCTACCGCTCATCTTTTCCACGCGGAATTCGTCGGGAACGATGCGATGGCGGTCGATCAATGTCACGCGATAGCCGGCGCGGCCAAGTATGGTGGCAGCGAGCGTTCCGGAGAGCCCTCCGCCGACGATGGCTATGTCCGTATCGGTTTCAGTGGCAAGTCGTTCAAAGGATTGCTTGATGGTCATTTCGAGAACCTCAGGATCGCGTAAATGGCATAGGGATTGGTCGTGAAGTACCGCCAGAAAAGTCTGCGCGGCTCCATCAGCACCCGCCAGCACCACTCGAAGCCGGCTTTCTGCACCCATATCGGCGCTCGTCTGGTTTTCTGCGCCAGATGATCGAAAAGACCACCGGATGTCTTGATGACGCCGACATTTGCAAGCCGCGCGGCAAAGTCGTGTACGAAGATCTGCTCACGCGGAACGCCAAGTCCGAGCCACAATATATCGGGGGCAAGCGCATTGATTTCGTCGAGTTTCCTTTCGAGTTCCTCCCCGGAGAGATAACCATGGCAATGGCCGGCAATGCGCAGGTTCGGATAGCTCTCGCGGGTGGTGGTCACGGCCTTTTGGTTCTCCGCTTCCGTCGCTCCCAGCAGATAGAAACTAATGCCTTCCTGCTCTGCGAGGGCGGCTACGTCATGGAACAGGTCCGTCGTTGCCACGCGCTCAGGCAGGCTCACGCTGCAGAGCCATCGCGAAGCCATGACAAGCGGTTGGCCATCGGCAAGGATCTGATCGGCCTCGCGGAAGAGCCTGGCAATCTTTTCGTCCGCATGAACACGTGCGACGACCTCGCCATTGGCGGAGGTGAAATAGTGCGGCCGATTATCGCTGCGGCGATGTCGTGCAACCTCGATCATAAGCGAAGCGGCACTGCGCCGGTCGACGACGGTGATGGGCAATCCCCCTATCAGTACGCTTGGGAAGGTGAGGGCCCCCTGTCGCAGCGGATAGGCTGATCCATATTGATTTGCATCTCCAGTTTGCATTTTGCCTTCCATGTTAGAAGCGGTTTCTGGGGAGGCATGGCCTTTGGCGAGTGCTTGATCGGCATCGAGGCGTAAAATCTCAATGCCATCAACGGTTGCGGAGGCGCTATTGCTGTGTTTTCGGAAGTTTGTATCAATATCGTCCACGACCATTACCTCTTGCTTGAGTAATGGGTATCTAATATTCGGACGGGAGTTAAGTTGTTTATTAGTATTTAGTTAATGTATAAACTTCTAACAAAAGAATCTGCGAATATACTGATGTTGCGGGCAATGCCCTCAGTAAGTAGTCTGGAAAATTATGAATTGAATACAAATACTTAAGTTTCAGCGTCGCGCGGCGCGGAAACAGCCTTGCGTACTGATGTGGTTTGGCTGCGCTTGCCGAGCAAGGTTAGGTTGCCGTGCTGCTGCTTTCAGCTATCAAGGCGCTGCGTGCTAGATTCAAACAGCGTGAGGTCCAAGCGTTGGCAGGAACGGGATAAACTATGCGAGGCCGGCCCTCGCTGATCCGACGATCGAGTGATCGATACAACCAAGGCGGCAATCTTGCCGCACCTGGGGCCACTCACCTCTGGAGTCTTCGTATCGTTCCTGCCTACCGTTTCACGCAACTCCAGATGCAACGCCGTTGCGCGTCTATGCGGGAACAGCGCCAGCTTTCGAAGCTTCGAAGGCGCAAATGCCGCGCGAAGGGAGTTTCCGTTTCACGAAGGATTTAGCAAAGCCTGCAATCCGGCAAGCTGATGGCGCCAGAAGACGGCGACGGCCTGCTGGATGGCTATCGGATTCTGATGCTCTTCAAGAATATCGGCGATCAAGTCGACTGCGCAGGCGAAAACCCTATGTAAAACAAATCTTGCGGGAGAGGAAAGAGCGCTGCCTCCTCCTCGTTTCTCCGTATGGGCGCAGGCCAGTCGTTCCATTTCATGGATCATCACGGTCCTCACACGCTCGAAACGCGTTCCGCGGGGCCGCGCAGGAGGATGAGGGCGGCCAGGCGATGCTCTATCCAGAACGCGAGCAGCGCACGAGTAGCATCGGAGCTGCTTGCAGTGGCACTCTCCCAAGCGTCCAGCCTTTGGAATTCCCTGAGGCGAGTGCGCAAGAGCCGCAGCAGTTGCGCGGCGATGGGGACCGTGACGATGGCGTTGAACAGGCTCTCCTTGTCGTCGAAGTATTTGTAGATGTTGCCGGTACTGATCCCTGCCCGCTCCGCCGCGTCGGCGAGCCTTGCGGCGACAAAGCCCTTTTCGGCAAAGACGGCGGCTCCAGCCTCCACGATGCGATAGCGCACGTCATCCTTCAGCTTTTGCGGCATGCCGTTACCTCGGGCAAAGCGATCAGATCGGCGAACTAGGGGGCGGCTTCCTCGAGCTGCAGCGCCAGCGAAAAGAGCATAGCGTCCCTTTCCCTGGCGGCGGCGAAGTGGCACCCGATGGGTAAGCCGGTTGAGGTGCGATGGAGGGGAACCGACATTGCCAGCCAGCCCACACGCGACGCGACAACCATATATCCCGCAAGCGTTGTGATGAACGCATCCGCTTCGTCCGATCCCTTATTGGGGCCGTGCAGGCCGAGCGGAAAGGCATGTCGATATTCGTGAGCGAAGCGTCGGCGTCCCGCTCGGCAAGATGAAGCGGTTCGGCCAACGATATGAGGAGTCCAGGGGAGGCGCCTTCCGCCCTGCGGGCCAAATCAAGCGTAAGGGGCCCCGGAAAATCGGCCAGCTTGACTTGTATGCGACTGAGTAGCATTTTATGCAGCAAAGGAGCTTGCCCTATGAGTGTCAAATCATCGATCTCCCTGACCGAACAGCAAGATGCTTTCGCTCGGTCGCTCGTGGAGACCGGACGTTACTCGAGCCTGAGCTCGGTTCTGCAACAGGGCCTGGAGCTCTTGCGCCAGAAGACCGAGGCGGAAGCGGCCGAAACGGACGCCCTTCGCGCCCTGATCAAGCGCCGATTGGAAGGCCCGAAAGTCTCGGCCGCCGATATGGAAGAGGGTATCGAGGATATGATTGAACGAAAGCGGCGAGCCTTGCGTGTGGACGGTTGAGTATTCCCGCGCCGCCTTCCGCGATTTCGACCTGATCTTCGATCACCTGCTGGCGGCCTATGGCGGCCTCGGAGATGCTTCGGAGGAAGCTTGGGCACGCGCGGCCGATCGAGTTCGCCAGCTTCGCATCGACATAGATCGATTGGTGGAGACGCCTTACATCGGCACGTTGCGGCCGGATATTCATCCCGGCATCCGCTTCCTGCGGCGCGATCGGGCCGCTATTTGGTTCCTACCGGATGAAGAGCGGCAGGTGATCGTCGTCGCCGCCATTTTCTTCGGTAGTCAGGATCATATCAGGCATATGCTGGCACGCATGCTGGAGGAATAGATGCCTGAAGCGGCTCGCAATCTCAAGGCGTCGCTTCCTTTGCATCAGCTTTTGATCCTGAATGTGCCTCTCAAAACCGCTGCGCACTCTCGCGAGGCATGTTCTCAGTTGGTCATGCTCGCCACAACGGTCGGCTTCTGGATGATGTCGACCCAACGGCCGGTATCGTTGGTCGCCTGCCGCTTCAGGTAATGATAGGGCGTTTGCGTCCAGTTTTTGACCTGATCGGTGAGGTTGTCGAGGATGAAGTCGCCCCGATCCGTGCGTACCGTGACGACGGCGTGACCTTCTCCGTCCGGCAGACGCACGACCGTGATCAACAGGTTGGCGGGCGATATGCCCTTCTTCATCAGTTCGCGACGCTTTTCGAGAGCATAATGTTCGCAATTGCCCATGCCGTCGTCCGGATAGTTCCAGTATTGCACCACGCCGTAGTGGTCGAAATCGCTGACCGGCTTGACCCATCTATTGACGGAGGTGTTGACCTCGACGATCTCCTCCCAGGTCTTCTGGTTGATACTGATGGGGCGCAGATCGCTCGGATGGATCGAACACTCGTCGGGGCGGCGCTGGCAGAAATCGTAGTGTCCGATTGGCTGTGAGGTGATCGAGCCTGTCGACATCACCGGGCTTGGTGCCGCCGAGGCCCCCATTTCCCAGGCAAGGACAGTTGTCGCAAAAATCAAAGCTGAAAGAATGCTCTTGGCTGCGGAAAGCAGGCTGGTCGGCCGGACGACACAAAACATACAAACGCCTTTGCCCAAAGGAACAGTGTTAACGAATCGTTAAATTTTGAGCTTTCCGAAGTCAATTTGACTCGTCGTGGAACGGCCGCAAATCTTAATAGATGGTTAACATCGGGAGCATGGCAATTCCTGCAGCCGGATAGAGGAATATCGACATAGCCTCTTGAGGTGCGGCCTCAGTTCGAAGGCAGCCTTCGGGCGGCGAACCATGCGATCATTGAGGTCGCAGTGCCCGCATTGAGTAGCGACGAGGAGTAGGCAAACCAGGACCTTGCAACACCCAGGCGCCGGGATCGACTACACGACGGGCTTAGCGTCAAAGGCGGTTCACTCCGGCGATCCTCGTAGGCATTGCTAGATCCGAACCTTGAAACAAGCTGAGGGGTCGTCAGTCTCGGACGTTTGGAATTTCCTTGCTGGCAGCCAATCTCTCGCCGCAATCGGCGAGCAAAAGCCCCGCTTCCAGCAGGTGCGGCCTGCCAGGAATGCAGGGCCGGGCGCGAAAGCGTTCCAATACGAGGAGCGAACCCCCTTTCGCGGGCCGGTCCTGTTTTCTTCATCAGGCAAATTCGGATGGCACTCAAGCGCTTCCGCTTTTTCTGGAATCGCTCCGCAGGAAGTCGTCCCGGCAAGGTAAGCGGTCGGCAATATCATCCTATCTTGCGGGGAGGCCGCAGGACCGCCCGATGAAATTACACAGACATCACCGACCTCAGAACGGCGTTGACAGAAGCCAGATGGCTTTTATATAACACGATATATAACTTGTTATATATCTGTGGAGCGCTGTTTTGGTTGAGGATATCGTCAAATCACTCGGTTTTCTTTGTCTGGGCAGCCGTCTTCGCCGTATTGGCGAACGCTTGCAGGCCGATACACAGCAAATCATGGAGGAGCTCGCCGTCTCCCTTCAGGCTGCGCAATATCCGTTTCTGGCAGCGCTCGACCGCGCAGGTCCGCTGACGGTCGGCGAACTTGCTCAGGCCGTCGGTATCGCGCAACCGGGCGCTACGCGCACCGTCTCCCAATTGCTGGAGATGGATTACGTTGACATAAGAACTTCGCCGGAAGACCAGCGCCGAAGGCTGGTTTCACTGACATCGAAGGGACAGGAACTGGTGGATTATTCTAGGCAATCGGTCTGGCCGCGCGTCGAGCAGGCTGTGGCCGAGCTTTGCGATGATTTCTCAGGGCCGATCCTGCAACACCTCGCCAATATCGAGGATGGGCTTGCCGCCATGCCGCTTGCCAAGCGGGCCAACCCGAACAAGGAGCGGAAATCATGAGCCATATTCTTGATCGCCCGGTCTGGAACGCCCTCCGAACCGTCCATGCTGCGCTGGCCGAGGGCGGCGACCAAGCTCTGCGCTATCCTCCCTCGATCGTGCCTTTCGCGGCTTCCGCCGATAGCTCCGCTGCAAGCCTCGAAGCTCTCGAGGATCTGCTTGCTTTGGGTGAGGCCGCCGCGCTTGTCGAGACTGGGCCGATCGACACTCCACCAGGATTGACGATCCTCTCCAACGCCAGGCTCGTGCAGATGATTGCTGAAAGGCCCTATCAGCGGATTGTTGACAGCCGTATCGTGCCGCTGACGGAGGCCGACGCTGAAGACATGCTTGCGCTTGCTGCCCTGACCAAACCGGGTCCATTCACGTTACGCGCCCAGAACCTGGGTGCCTTCTGGGGCATGAAGATCGATGGCCGACTGGTTGCAATGGCCGGCCAGCGTATGCGCCAAACCGGCTTTGCCGAACTCAGCGGCCTCTGCACTCACCCCGATTTCCAGGGGCGGGGCTTCGGCAAGCTGTTGTTCCGGTTCGTTGCAGGAGAAATCTCTGCAAGGGACGAAACCGCATATCTGCATGCCTATGCCGCAAACAGTTCGGCCATCTCGCTCTACAGCGCCCTCGGCTTTGGCCTGCGCGCCGAAATGAACTTCCGTATCGTCAGACATAGCCGCTGAAACGATATCTTCTTCTCAGCGAGATCGGTCGTTTCGGCGGCCTTTGTGCAATCAGTCTTCGACGTTCGGCAACAGGATCGTCAAAAGCCCGATCAGCGGCAGGAATGCGCAGAGTTCGAACACGAACTCGATGCTGGTCCGGTCGGCCAGGACGCCAAGGGCTGCAGCCCCGATGCCGCCCATGCCGAAGGCGAAGCCGAAGAACAGGCCCGAGACCATGCCGACGCGGCCGGGCATCAGCTCCTGCGCATAGACCACAATTGCCGAGAACGCCGAGGCGATGACGGTGCCGATGATGGCGCTGAGGATCACGGTGACCTCAAGGCTGGCATGGGGCAGCACAAGCGTGAACGGCAATATGCCGAGGATCGAGGCCCAGATAACCTTCTTGCGTCCGATGCGATCTCCCACCGGGCCACCGATCATGGTGCCGAAAGCGACCGCAGCGAAGAAGACGAACTGGCAGAGCTGCGCGGATCGTTCGGAAAGCCCGAACCGGTCCATCAGGTAGAAATTATAGTAGCTGGTGAAGCTCGCAAGATAGAAATATTTCGAGAAGATCAATGCGATCAGCACAGCGATTGCGATGCCGACGCGGATGCGCGACAGAGAGAGCGCCTTGTGCTTCTTGCCGGATTTGGCCGGCGCGCGAAGACTTTGCCCGTTCATTTGATACCAGCGCCCGAGGCCGCTCAGGATGAGAATGCCGAGGAATGCGAGGATGGCAAGGAAAGCCATGCCCCGCTGCCCGTGCGGCAGGATGAAGAACGCCGCCAGCAAGGGGCCGAGCGACGTGCCGAAATTGCCGCCGACCTGAAACACGGATTGCGCAAATCCATGCTTGCCGCCGGACGCCAGCCGCGCGATGCGCGACGCCTCCGGATGGAAGATCGAGGAACCGAACCCGAGAAGGACTGCGCCCAGCACCAGAACCCAATAGTTAGGCGCAAAGCCGAGCGTCACCATGCCGGCGCAGCTGCAGGCCATGCCGAAGGGAAGCGAGTAGGGCTGCGGCTTGCCGTCGGTGTACCATCCGACGAACGGCTGCAGGATCGAGGCCGTTACTTGATAAACGAATGTGAGTATGCCGAGCTGGGCGAAGCTCAGTGCGAAGCCCGCTTTCAGCACCGGATAGCTCGCCGGCAGCAGGGATTGCGTCACGTCGTTGATGAAGTGGCCGAGACTGGCAACGAAGAGGATCGGGTATATCGTAGTCGCCGCGCGGGGCGCGTTCATGACCTGGCTCATGGCACTCGCTTTCAATTTGTTATCCGCGCTGATATTGAAAGAACAGATCGCCCGCTACCGCGATTAGGCGCAATTATTACGAGACTGGGCCAAAATGGTCAGGAACAGCCGGATTGATCCTTTCATCGATGTCGAGCGGCCGCTTGTCGCACTCGGCAATGAGTATAAGGATGGGCACCGTGTCGAGCCGCATCAGCATCGCCGTGCGCAATTGCTTTATGGCTATTCGGGCGTGGTTCTGGCGACCACCCCGAATGGTACCCTCGTCATGCCGCCTGAGCGAGGCATGTGGATTCCTCCCGGCATTACGCATAGTGTCCGCATGCTCGGTGATGTCAGTATGCGCAGCATCTACATCGAGCCCCAGGCCATCGATACGATACCGGATCACTGCCAGGTGGTTGAGATATCGCCGCTGCTTCGCGCTTTGATTGCGGAAGCCGTCGACATTCCTGTCGAGTATGATCGGACGGACCGGTCGGGGGCGTTGATGGCGTTGCTTCTCCACGAACTGGCGCGATTGAAGCCGCTGCCGCTTTCCCTGCCATTGCCGCGGAGCCCTGTGCTGGTGCAGCGATGCCAGGATTTCCTTCTGCACCCCACTGCGCATGATACGATCGACCACTGGGCGAGAGATCTAAGCATGAGCCGCCGCGCGTTTACACGGATGTTTCGCCTGGAAACGGGCTTGAGTTTCGTTGAATGGCGGCAACAGGCTTGTCTGCACGCTGCATTGCCGCGGCTTGTCGCTGGTACACCGGTCACCACGATTGCCCTGGATCTGGGCTACCGGAACCCTGCCGCTTTTACATCGATGTTCAAACGAGCTTTCGGCTACGCGCCGCGCGAAATCGCCCGCAGGCAAGCATTGCAGGAGACGCAGCGGGACGACCGTCGCTGAACCGCATCACTGTTGCTGAAGCGCAAGCCTCAGGCCAAGGGCGACATAAATCGTTCCGACGATCTTCCCCTGCCACCGGCCAACTCTACGGTTTTGGCGCAGCCAGCCGCCGATCGAGCCGGCTCCAACGGCCAGCAGCGACGTGACAGAGATACTGAGGCCGACGAAGATGGCACCCAGCACAGCAAACTGCGCGATGACCGATCCGTTCTCCGGGTGAATGAACTGCGGCAGGAAAGCCAGAAAGAACAGGGCGGTCTTGGGATTGAGTATTTCGGTGAAGAATCCCTGCCGAAATGCACGGATCGGCGTGATTGCCTGCGCAGCCGGCATCTCCAAGCTCTCGGCTTTTTCTACAAACGCCTTGAAGCCGAGGTAGATCAGATAGATAACGCCCGCATATTTGACGATCTCGAATGCCAGTGCCGATGTTGCCAGTAGCGCTGATAGCCCGAACGTCGCCATCATCGTGTGGAAGAGATCGCCAGCGGCAATCCCCAGCCCTGTTGCAAGCCCCGTGCGCCTACCGCCGCTAACGGCTCGTGCCAATGTTAGTAGAGTGGCCGGCCCTGGAATGATCATCAGCCCCAGTACGACTGCAGTATAGGTTGTCAAAACACCGAGGCTGATCATCGATTTTCCTTTCGGCATCGCGCCGATAAAGGGTGACGCTCCTGCATAGGTTACTGGCGAATGCAGGAGCTCGCAAGAAGCGGCCGATGGTTGGATCAATTCGGTTTGGGGCATGCCTTCTGCGCCGGACTTCCCTCGAACCGATCTTCAAACCAGGCCGGCAGTGCCGCGGCGGCGATAGGGACGATTGTTTCATGATCCAATCCCTGGCTTTCCCTGTAGTCGACCGGGACTCCCTGCTGGCACAGGTCGGCCGCGACCTTGCGGGTCAATTGCACCGGCACCGCGTCGTCCTTGTCGCCCTGGAAAAAGACGAAAGGCACATTCTTGACCGGCAGGAAGGCATCGTTCTTTTCGAGCAGTTCTCGCCAGGGCTTGCCGGGCTTCAATCCTTCCTGATTTGCAAAGAGCGTGGTCGGTTTGCCCTGCGTCTTGTCGGCGATCGTCCAGCAGCCGGCGCTGAGGTTTTCCAGCATTTCGAGGCCGTCGACGGAGAGCACGTCGCGCAATTTCAGCTCGGGATGGCCGACATGTAGCCCGACCATGCGCGAGATGTAATAGCCGCCGGTAATGGTCGTCGTCAGGTCATATTCGGTCAGATCCCAATGCCGGGACGCCGGAGCAATTTCGCCCACGCCGAGCAGCTGGAGTTCAGGCGCATAGCTTTCCTGCAGATGGGCAAGCCACAGGGAGGTCTGGCCGCCTTGCGACCAGCCATAGGCGGTGAATTTCGGTCCGACATTTGCTCCCGGAAACGTCTGGGCAAATCTAACGGCGTCCAGCGACGCTTGCGCCTGCGCGGTCCCATTCAGATAAGCTGTTGCGCCAGGCGTGCCGAGGCCCTGATAGTCGCTCGTCACGACCGCAAAACCCTTCTTCAGCAGATCTTCTATCGCCGGGATGCGAACTCCCCATTTGTCCACCAGGCTTCGCCGCGATGGCGCGCAGCTATCCTCCATGCCGGCGGTTTCATGATTCCAAAGGACGAGCTTACGCTGACCGGCCGGAGCCTGATCAGGCAGATAGATTTCGCCGGAAACATAAGTCAGTTTTTCGCCAACGCCGGCGGCCACATAAATGACGTCCCAGCCCTTCGATCCCTTAGGTGCGTCCAGACGCTGCTTAGCCCAATAGATCTCGCCGGGCTTGGCGCCATCGGGAACCTGGGTCGGTATCTCGTCCCAGAATGCCGATCCCTGCGGCACGTCCCTGTTGGCTGGCAAAAAACTCTGAGCGGATACATGGGTCGCTGTAAAATTCACGGATAGCAAAAGCAGTGCCGTTGCCAGCACCTTTCTGGATGAAAACTCCATTCCTTCCTCCCAAGGTATTTTGCGACAGTTGAACCGCCGCGTGCAGAAACCTAGGTGGCCGATGGGAAGTGGGACAAATGATATGTTTTGTGTTGGATATAAACGAATGGTTATGAAATGAGGCTGTTGCGCCGCAAAATATAACTGATTTCAAGGCGGACAAAGAACTTCGATCCCGCTTGAGGCTCTTCATCGTTGAGAGGAGTGCAAGGCGGGACCCAGTTGCTTTACGGCGTCGCAGTTCAGTGCGAACGGCTCCCGCCGACCGTGGGCTCGGCATCGGCGATCCAGCTGCGATGCGAACCAAGCGCAACGAGCAGTATGACCGATAGGAAGCAGCAGCCGGCGAGGATATAAAAGCCGACGTCACCATTGCCGGTGGTGGCATCGACATAGGCCTTAATCTGCGGTGAGGCGAAGCTGCCGAGATTACCGAGCGAGACGATGAAGGCAATGCCGCTAGCAGCGCCAACGCCACCCAGATAGCGGGTCGGCAGGCTCCAGAACACCGGCTGTGAAGAGGCAAGTCCCGGCACTGCGATGCAGGCGGCAATCACCATCACCCAGGGGTTCATGGTCAGACCGATGGTGGCAAGCGCCAGGGTGCCGATGGTCAGCATGGAAATGCAGACGATGCGATGATTGTCGTGCTTGTCGGCATAGACGGTGAAGATGCGCGTAGCTATGAGGGCGCAGAACCAGGGAAGGCCCAGCAGCATCCCGACCCAGGTATTGATGCCGCCGCCCATGGCCTGCGCCAATCTGGCAGGGAGGTAGAAGGTTATCGGGCCGACGCCGATCTGGATGAAGAGATAAATGCCGATGAAGGCGAGTACGCGCCAGTCCTTCAGAACGCTGAAGACGGAGTGCTTCACCTCGTAGAGTTTGCCACGCTCTTCCGCCTCGATGACAGCGGTCAGTGCGTTTTTCTCCTCATCTGTCAGCCATTTCGCCTCGCGCGGGCGGCTCGTCAGGAAGAAGAGTGCAAAAATGCCGACAACTGTCGCCGCCAGGCCTTCCACGGCAAACATCCATTGCCAGTTGGTGAGGCCGAGCACGTCATGATGGGTCAGCAGCCAGCCGGAGAGCGGTGCGCCGATCACCAGCGACAAGGGCACGCCCAGATAGAATAGGCCGGTAGCCCGCGCCCGCTGTTTGGCCGGGAACCAATAGGTGAGATAGAGCAGGACACCGGGATAGAAGCCTGCCTCGCAAACGCCCAGCAAGAAACGGACGATGTAATAGCTGGTCGCCGTATGGGCAAAGACCATACAGGCGGAGACGATCCCCCAGGTGATCATGATCCGGCTGAGCCAAAGACGCGCGCCGACGCGCTGCATGATCAGATTGCTCGGTACCTCGAATGTCGCATAGCCCAGATAGAGAATGCCGGCGCCGAAGGCGTAGGCTGCATCCGAAATGCCGGTATCGGCCTGATAGGCCGTCTTGGCGAAGCCGACATTGGAGCGATCGAGAAAATTCAGGATCAACATCAGGCCCAGAAAGGGCAGAAGGCGAATGGTCGCCTTGCGCACGGCGCTTTGCACCGCCGTATTATCGTCAGTCATTTCACTCCTCCCGAACGATGGTCTCCCGAGGCGGCAGATACCCCGCTCGATCTTGCCTCCGTCCTCGCCGGCTCTCTCGTTCCGGCTCACTCTCAGATGACCGGGGTGGCCATTTATGCATATACGCAGAATATATTCATGTATGAAGATGTCAATAGTCGCGCTGGGAAACCGCGTGAGCGGCGTCATGGCATGCATCCGTAGGGGCAAGAGCGGCTCGCATGGCCTGCCGCTCGCATGGTCTGTCGTCGATGGAAGCAAGTTGCCACGGTGGGGCTGGCGACCTATTGAAGAGTATCGCTGCAATTTCAGGGTAGGATCGTCGTAAATGCCATCTGTTACGCTTGCGCAGATGAGAGCCGTCGAGGCGTTGGCGCGCACGGGAAAGTTCTCGCGGGCAGCCGAAATTCTGGGGATCAGCCAGCCTTCGGTCTCCACGCAAATTCAATCCTTCGAGGATTTGTGCCGCACCCGCATCTTCATCCGCGACGGTCACAATGTCAGTGTCGCACCATCGGCGCTGGATCTGATCGCCAAGATCAGGGTGACGCTGAAATGCCTCGGTGAGGTCGACCGTGTAATAGCCGACACGACATCGCTGAACACCGGCACGATCTCGATCGGTTTCAGCGCCCATCGGCTCATCATGCCGATCCTGACGGCATTCGTCCGGCAATATCCCGCTCTGCGTCTGACGACGCGTGGCGGACCATCGTTGGAGCTTGCCGATGTGGTGCTGCGCGGTGAGTTGGATGTCGCCGCGATCTCCCAGGCCGCGCCGGACAGCCGCTTCTCGTCGCTTCTTCTGCATCAATCCCGTGTAGCGATCTACGGCCGCAAGGGAGACCCGATGCTGGAGAGGGGTCGATTGACGCTCGCCGATCTTGACGGCCAGGACATGGTGCTCTGGAACAAATCCTCCGGCACACGCTCGTTACTGGAGGCGGCCGCCGCCAAGGAGAGTGTACGGCTGAAGCCTGTTCTCGAGGTGGCGACACTCGATGTTGCCTACGCCGCCGCTGCCGCCGGTATCGGTTTGGCAATCTCCATCGAAGGCGAAGTCCGCTCCGACGATCATATCGATGTCGTCCCGCTCGTCGAACCGGAACTGGCAATCAGCCACTATCTCGTCACCTTACCGGAATGCCGCGACCACGCGGCGATCCAGGCATTCTTCGAGGTTGCGAAGGACCATGCGCTTGAGATGGACGGTGTTCTGCCGTTTAATTGATGCAAATTATAGCTAAACCATATGATTCTGCATAATTTATAATTTTGTCATATGATTTCGCTATGTTCTGCCCTATAAGCCGCAGCCTGAACTGAGGCAGGCTGAGAAAGGGTAGAATGATGGCGGGTGGATATGATCTCGCGGTTGTCGGCGCCGGCATTGTCGGCCTGGGCGCTGCGTTGGCAGCCGTGCAGCAGGGCAAGAAAGTTGTTGTCATCGAGCGCAATGCCAAGGCTATTGGCGCATCCATCCGCAATTTCGGCTTCATTACCGTTTCAGGGCAGAAAGCGGGTGCGCATTGGGAGCGCGCCATGCGGGCCCGCGACGTCTGGGCCGAAATTGTCGATGAAGCGGGTATTGCGGTCGTGCATCGTGGTCTGGTCATGCCGGCACGTCGCTCGGAAGCCGCCGCCGTGGTTGAAGCCTTTCTCGAAAACCCGATGGGGGAGAGGTGCCGCCTTGTAACGAAAGCCGAAGCGGGCGAAATCGTGCCGAGCCTGCGCCTTGGTGACGTTCAGTCGGTCCTTTACAGCCCACATGAACTGCGCGTCGAATCTTCGGAAGCGCTGCCGAAGCTTGCCGCCTGGCTTGAAGCCAGGCACAAGGTCGACTTTCATTGGAATACGGCGGTGCGTTCGATTGATGGAACGCGGATCGAAACGAGCCACGGGCCGATCGAGGTGGAGGCGGTTGTCGTGTGCCCCGGCGATGACTTTTCCACACTCTTCCCGGATGTGATCGGCAAGCACGCGCTCACCATCTGCACGCTGCAGATGTTGCGTGTCGCACCGAACAGAGCTAGCCGATTTGGCGCTGCTGTCATGTCGGACATGAGTTTTGCGCGCTATGAAGGCTTCTCCGCCCTGCCGGAAGCCGAAGCGCTTGGAAGGCGACTGGATAACGAAGAGCCCGAAAGCCGCGCCGCCGGCATTCACCTCATTGCGGTTCAATCGGCCGATGGTTCGCTTGTCGTCGGCGACAGTCACGTCTATGGCAACGCGCAGCAACCGTTTGCCAGCGACCGGTTCGATCAGCTCATTCTCGATGAATTCGATCGTGTGTTCGACCTTCCGGAGCGTCATGTCGTCAATCGCTGGATCGGCACCTACGCCTCTTCCAAGGAACGGACGGTGCTTGTGGAGCGCCCTGCCGATCATATTCGCTTGGTCATGGTGACGGGCGGCACAGGCGCGTCGACCGGTTTCGCGCTCGGTGAGCAGGTTATCGACGATCTTTATGGTTCAACGTCGCGTTCATGGGAGATAGGCCAATGAGCCAACTTAAAGCCGTGGTATTCGACTGGGCGGGAACCGTTATCGATTTCGGATCCTTCGCTCCCATGGGTGTCTTCGTCGAGGCTTTCGGCCGCTTCGGCATCGAGGTCACCATTTCAGAGGCGCGAGAGCCGATGGGCCGCCCGAAATGGGACCATATCGATGCGATGCTGAAGCAGCCTCGTATTCGTGACCTATGGACCGCACGTCACGGCAAGGCGCCGACGGCCGCAGATGTCGATGCCGTCTACGAAGTCTTTGTTCCGATGAACGAGGAGGTGGTGCATAAATTTGCCGATCTGGTGCCTGGCACCAAGGAAGTGGTGGGCACATTGCGCCAGCGCGGATTGAAGATCGGCTCGACGACGGGCTATACCCGCTCGATCATGGCGCGCGTTCTGCCGCTTGCAAAAGAGCAGGGCTATGAGGTCGATAATCTCGTCTGCGCCGGCGATCTGCCGCATGGCCGGCCGACGCCGATGAATATGTACAAGTGCTTTCTGGATCTCGATGTCTGGCCTGCAAGCGCTGTTATCAAGGTCGACGACACCGGCGTCGGCATTGACGAAGGCGTCGCGGCCGGCTGCTGGACGGTCGGTGTCGCCTTGAGCGGCAACGAAGCGGGCCTTACGCTGGAGGAGGTCGCTGCCATGGCGCCCGAGGCGCTTGCAGCGGTTCGCGAGCGAGCGTCCGCGGAGCTCAAGAAGCACGGCGCTCATTACATCGTCGATACAGTTGCCGATTTGCTGCCGGTTATTGACGATATCGAGCGCCGGTTGGCGGCCCGGGAGCGTCCTTGATCGTATCCGCTCCGGCTGCTTCCCGCCGTAACGTGTCCTAACGGACGCACCGGATAGGGATCATTCGCCGGCGGGGTTGAAGCTGACGTCCTCTGCTGTTGGCGTCGGATGAAGCTGTATCTTTCTGCTCCGAAACGGCCGGAGCAGAAACTCCTTGAAATTCTGCGGCTCGCGGACGTTCGGCAGACCGACATCAGGCCATTCGTCGGCCTTCGGATAATATGCCGTTCCGAACAATATATCCCAGATCGCCGATCCGCTGCCGAAGTTCCGATTGAAATGCTGCCGCTCGACGGAGTGATGGATGCGATGAAAGCGGTTGTCGGGAAACAGATATCGCACCCAACCGAGGTGCAGGCGTGTCGAGCTGTGCTCGAAATAGCCCTGCCAGCGCACGAGGAAAACCCAGATCCACGGCACATATCCCTGCTCGAAACTGAAGAGAAGCGAGACCGGGATGATCAGGAAAGGGATCCGGAATATCTCCTCGCTGAAGTGATGGTTGCTGTTGAAGGCGCTCATCTCTTCCAGCGAATGGTGTTCGGCGTGAAAGCGCCAGAAGAACCTGTTGCTGTGTTGAAGCCGATGAAACCAATAATAGAAAAACTCGCTGGCCTGTAGCACGATCAGGGAAGCGACGATCCCGCCGAAGGCCTTCAGCAGCCAGACGTCGGAAAACTCCGATAGGAATCTCAGGTCGATGTGGAACACCGGCCTGATGCCGATTTCCTCCCACAATCTGTAGAACAGCGTGAGGCTGACTTTCGTAATGACGATGTTGGCGACGCAGAAAGCAGCGCCGCGGATGTGGGACATATAGGTATATTTGGACTTTGGGAAAATAAACTCAGCGGCAAGCAATATCAGCGCGACAGGAAGAATTTTCCCCGCGTATTCTTCGATAAAAGCCTGGATTTGATATATTATATCGGTATTCAATTGGCGATCCGGCAAAAACACAAATTACCTCGCCCTCTCTACATTAGGGCCGATCTCGCTTCAATTTAAAGGTTAAAATTTGGTTAAGGCCTGAGCTTGCCGGTCGGTTCTCCGACACGCTGGCCTTGCTGGTTTCCAGGGGCGGCCTATCGTAACGGGAGGGGCGCGATACGACAGAGCTGACGCGGATCGAACCTGCTTGAAGGCGAGATTCTCGGCGGTTACGCGCATGCCCGAGCGCCCTCTCGCCGTGCTTTCATGGCCGTCACGCAAAGTTTTGATGACCGCCGCGTGAAACTTATTGACAAGCGACAATTCATTCTGACAAATGTCAATAATGGCTGGCAATATTCAAATTGCCGACCTGCCGCGGGGGCGGCGGATCTGAATGAGGTGCTAAAGCATCTCATCGCGTGGGAGGGAAAAGACGTGTCGCCATCTAGACTGGATCGCCAGACGCTCTTTCTGGCGTTGATAAATTGTGCTGTTCTCGTTGCCGGCGGAATGCTGGCCGGTGCGACATTTTTGGATAGCTACAATCTGCAGTCCATGGCGTCTCAAGTGCCTGAGCTGGGGCTACTTGCCTTGGGTGTTATGCTGGCCATGATTTCCGGTAATGGCGGTATCGATCTCTCCGGTATTGCGCTGGCGAATCTTGCTGGCATCATTGCATTTCTCATAACTCGTCAGTTTATTCCGGTTTCCGAGAGTCCGCTTCTATTTGCCTGGGCTTTTGCTGGCTTATCATTGGTCGTCGGCATCGCAGGCGGATTAATGAACGGAATTGTCATTGCGTATGCGCGCTTAACGCCGCTGATTGCGACATTGGGCACGCAGCTCTTGTTCACAGGTATAGCGGTTTTCTTAACCAACGGCTCGGCGATCAGCATGGGCTATATCGAACCGCTCGATAATTTTGGAAACATGCCTGTCCTCGGAATTCCGATGTGCTTTGCCTTGTTTCTCGCGATTGCTGCCGTTCTTGCATTTCTTTTGAAATACACGCCATTCGGTGTGAAGCTGATGCTGCTTGGAAGCAATGCAAAAGCTGCGCGGTATGGCGGCATCAATGAAAAGCGAATGCTGCTTATTACCTATACGCTTTGTGGTGTACTTGCATCTGTTGCCGGTATTATCATCGCAGCACGTAACTCATCAGTGAAGTGGGATTATGGTGGTTCGTATGTTCTGATCGCCATTCTGATTGCTGTTCTCGGTGGAGTGAAGCCGGAAGGTGGCTATGGAAAGGTGATCTGCGTGTTGCTCGCTGCAACGGCACTGCAAATTCTCTCGAGCCTCTTCAATTTCATGAATATCTCGAACTTCTTCCGCGATCTCGCCTGGGGTGTCCTGCTGCTGGCCTTGCTGGCATCGGTACGGGTCCATCTCGGCTACTGGCTGCAGCCGAAACGACGATAGCGGCATCTATTGCCGACCTTGAACCTGGCGGTCTTGGCAGTCGGTCAAATCAATCATCAAAGCGCAATTTGCTTGTATCAAAGGAGGAAACATATGAGCAGAATTTCGAAACTCGCAGCTTGCACGGTGCTGGCGGCCGCGGTCAGTGCAGGTGTGGCAATTGCCAAAGACAAGCCGTCCATCGTGACGGTGGTCAAGGTCACCGGGGAAAACTGGTTCATTCGCATGAATGAAGGCGTCGATAACTACGGCAAGGACAATGCCAGTGTCAGCACCAGCCAGATTGGCCCGGGCAAGGCAGACGCCGCCCAGCAGACACGCCTGGTCGAGGACCTCGTTGCAAAGAATGTTTCGGCAATCGCCGTTGTTCCGATGGACCCGTCCGCACTGGAAGGCGTTTTGCGACGTGCATCCCAGCGCGGCATCAAGGTCATCACGCATGAGGGTGACAGCCTGGTAAACACGGATGTCGATATCGAAGCCTTCGACAACAAGGCCTTCGGTGCGCGCATCAACGAGAAACTCTCGGAATGCATGGGCAAATCGGGCAAGTGGACGACCTTCGTTGGGTCGCTCGGCAGCCTGACGCATAATCAGTGGGTCGATGCGGCGGCCGAGAACGCCAAGAAAAATCCGGGCATGGAGCTCGTCTCAGCGAAGAACGAGTCCTTCAACGATGCCAATCGCGCCTATGAAAAGGCCAAGGAAATCCTGCGCAAGTACCCTGACATCAAGGGCTTCCAGGGATCGTCGGCCATCGACGTCATCGGCATCGGCCGTGCCGTCGAGGAAGCGGGCCTGCAGGGCAAGACCTGCGTTTACGGCCTCGGCCTGCCGAAGGATACCGGACCCTATCTGGAAAGCGGTGCCGTCAACCAGATCTTCTTCTGGGATCCGAAGGACGCCGGCTATGTCATGAACAAGGTCGCGGACATGGTTCTGAAGGGCGAAGAGATCAAGGACGGCGCGAACCTCGGCGTGCCGGGTTATGAGAAGATGACCGTCATCAAGGGACCGGGCAAGGGTATCGTCATTCAGGGTCAGGCCTGGGTGGATGCCGACAAGTCCAACTACAAGAAGTTCCCGTTCTGATAGAGAGAGCATAACTCGTCAGGCCGTCTTCCGGGGGGGCGTGCACCACCACCGCCTCCGGAAGAAAAGGACTGAGAGCTTCAGGAATTGATCATGAGCACGACCGATGCCCTGCCTAATGCCCCGCCGCCGTTTCTCGAGGCCCGAAACGTCAGGAAATCCTTTGGCGGCGTCAAGGCGTTGAAGGACGTCAGCCTCGTCGTCGAGGCCGGACAGATCTACCACCTGATGGGTGAGAATGGCTGTGGCAAGAGCACGCTCATCAAGATCCTTTCGGGCGCGCAGCTTGCCGATGAAGGACAAATTCTGATCGATGGCCAACCAACCGGCGAACAAGCCGGCGATTTGGGCGCGATCGGTGCATTGCGCGCCGGCATTGAGACGGTTTATCAGGACCTGTCGCTTCTTCCCAATCTCTCGGTTGCAGAGAATGTCGCATTCACGGAACAGCTCGTCGAAGCCTCGGGCCGCCTGGCTCGCAGACTAGATGTCGCGGCGCTTCATGAAACGGCACGCCGTGCCCTTGCTGAAGTGCATCTGCCGACCGACCGCGCCTTCCTGACGCGCCGCACCGATACCTTGCCGCTTGCCACGCGCCAGCTGATCGCAATTGCCCGGACCGTCGCTTCGGAGGCGCGGCTGGTCATCATGGATGAGCCGACGACGTCGCTTACGCGCCAGGAGGTGGAAAATCTGCTGAAGGTCGTCGAAAGAATGCGCGGCAAGGGCGTGGCCGTGCTTTTCGTCACGCACAAGCTCGACGAATGCAAGTCACTCGGTGGCCGGGCGATTATCATGCGGGACGGCCTGAAGGTGGCCGAACTCGATGTCGCCGCTCACAGCAAGGCGGAATTCAGCCGCTGGATGACCGGCCGCGAGATCAGCGAGACCAGGTATCGCACCGATCCGAAATTGAGTGAGGTGATGCTTGATGTCGAGAAACTCGATGGTGGCCATGCATTCCAAGATGTTTCACTCAGCTTGAAAAAAGGCGAGATATTGGGTGTTACCGGGCTGCTCGACTCCGGCCGGAACGAGCTGGCGCTGGCGCTCGCCGGGGTCAAGCCGGCGTTGAGCGGCAGGATCCGTCTGAACGGTGAGGAAATTTCGCCGCGGTCGACCGCCGAGGCGATCCAGCACGGCATCGGCTATGTGCCGGAAGACAGGCTCACCGAAGGCTTGTTTCTGGAAAAGCCGATACAGGACAACATCACGCTCCCCATCCTCGACCGCTTGCGCAACGCATTCGGGATGATCAGTCCCCGCAGGGCGCGTAAGCGCGCGGAGGAAAGCGTCAGCGATCTCCAGATCGTCGCGCCCGACGTTACCATTCCGGTCCAGTCGCTTTCCGGCGGAAATCAGCAGCGTGTCCTGATCGGCCGCTGGCTGACGATCAATCCCAAGCTGCTCATCCTGCACGGTCCGACCGTTGGCGTGGATGTCGGATCGAAGGATACGATCTTCCGCATCATTCAGCGGCTGGCTGACGATGGTATGGGCGTCATCATCATCAGCGACGATCTGCCGGAGCTGCTTCAGAACTGCGATCGCATTCTCGTCATGCGTCAGGGCCGCGTCGTGGCAGCCCACAAAGCTGATGGGCTGACTGAAGACGTAATCTATCAATCCATGGCCAGCACTTCGAAGGAGATCGCGCAATGAGCGAGATCGCATCCGCGACCAATTTCAGCCGGCAGCGCAAAGGGTTGAGGCCTCGCCTGTGGGATTTGATGGGGCGCCGGCCGGAGCTCTTCACACTGCTTCTAACCGTCGCTACCTGCCTTATCGTGATCGCGGCCAATCCCGATTTTCTTCAGATGAGCAATGTTGTCGACATTCTGCGGGCTTCGGTGGTGCGCGGGCTGTTTGCCATGGGCGTGCTGGTGGTTCTGGCCTCAGGCGGGATCGACGTTTCGTTTACGGCGATTGCGGCTTTTGTGATGTACGTGCTGACCATGCTCGTCACGGACTGGTTTCCGGAAACGCCGATGACGATCGTGCTCATACTTGCGGCTCTCGGGGGCGCGGCTTTCGGCGCGCTCAACGGTGTTCTGGTACAGAAGCTGCAGGCGCCGTCGCTGATTGTCACCATCGGCACGCAATATGTCATCCGCAGCTTTCTGCTGACCTTTGTCGGCACGGCATTGTTTATGAATATTCCATCCGCGATGGATGCTTTCGGTAAAGCCTCGCTCTTTACACATCATGCATCGAATGGCGTCGTATCCGTGCTGCCTGCCTCCGTCCTGGTTCTGATTGCGGCCGCCCTTGTGACATGGTTCATTCTCGAGCGGACCCTCATGGGACGCGCCATCTTCGCCGTTGGCGGTAATCCGTCGATCGCTGAGCGTCTTGGCATCAATCTCTTTCGCGTGCGGATCTTCGTATTTGCTTATGCCGGTTTGCTCGCGGGTATCGCCGGCGTGATTCATGTCTCGAGCAACCGTCTCGCCAATCCTTTCGATCTTGCCGGTATGGAGCTTGAAATCATTGCCGCCGTCGTGCTGGGTGGCGCGCGCATCACCGGTGGCTCCGGGTCGGTGATAGGGACGCTGTTGGGAGTGCTCCTCATAACGCTGGTCAGCAACGTGTTGATCTTCGTCGGCATTCCAAGCACGTTGCAGCTCGCCATCATCGGCATCTTCATCCTGCTGGCTGGGGCGACATTCGCCCTGCGCGAGCGCAGCTAGTTAAACATCTGTCGTGCAGCGTCACATAAGTTGGCGCGCCATAGCTAAGTGCAGTTCTTTGGGAGGTTTCCATGTCTCATGATGTATCGGTCGTCGGGCTCTATATTCTTGACGTGCTTGGTCGGCCGGTCGATGCCATTCCGCCGGGCGGCAATGTCGAGTTCATCGACGAAATCAGGCTGACTGTTGCGGGCACGGCGGGTGGAACCGTTGTGGATCTCGCTAAGCTTGGTCTGAACTGCCTCGCTGTCGGCGCCGTTGGCGATGATGAGAAAGCCGATTTCGTGCTCGCGACACTTCAGCGCTTCGGCATCGATACCGCGCAGATGCAGCGGCTGAAGGGCGTGCCGACGTCGTCGACCATTCTCAATATCCGCCGCAACGGCGATCGTCCCGCGCTTCATGCCCGTGGCGCATCCGATCATTTCGAGATTGCCGATAGTGCCCTCGATGCGGTGCTGGCGCCGCCGATCATTCACCTGGGCGGTACAGGGTTGCTGGCAAAGCTCGATGGCGAGCCAAGTCGCAAGTTGCTTGCCGAGGCCAAGGCGCGGGGGCGTACGACGACATTCGACCTGCTGGGAGCGAATGACGGCACGCTCGATCTGATCGCGCCTCTATTTCCGCATATCGACTATTTCATGCCCTCTATCGAAGAAGCGCGCCAGATTTCGGGGGCGTCGGATGTTGAGGGCGCCAGCCGCTTCTTCCTGGATCGCGGCGTCAAGCATTGCGTCTTCACGCTTGGCGGCGACGGCGTATGCTTTGCCGATGCTTCCGGCGAGATCGTACGGCAGCCGGCGTTCCAGATCGAGGTGGTGGACACAACGGGATGCGGCGACGCATTCGACGCTGGTTTCATCACCGCATTGCATCGCAAGATGGACCTGAAAACCGCTTTGAACTTCGCGCAGGCATCGGCCGCGCTTGTTGCGACGGGTCTGGGCTCGGATGCAGGCATCCGCTCGTTCGAAGATACGCTGGAGTTCATGAATACGGCGCCCATCAAGCGCTGATCGAAGGCGGTGCGGGCCGAGTCTTCCGGCCCGGCCTTTTCATTCGGCCAGCAGCTGCTCTGCGACCTCTATGTCGGTCACGAGATGAGTCGCATATCCGCCGGCGAGAACGGCACGGATCGCGTCCACCTTCTGTGCGGCACCTGCGACGCAGAGCCTGCGCGGTAGGCTGCGCAGCCCATCCAGCTCTATACCGATGACGCGCTTGTCGAAATCACGAACGATTTGCTTGCCATGCTGATCGAGGAAGCGGCAGATCAGCACCGCAACCGCGCCTTCCTGTGCATAGGCGTCGATCTCTTCGTCGCTGGTCACATCGGCAAGGCGCATCGTGCTTTCAGCGGCAAGGCCGCCGACGCCGAAGACGATCATGTCGGCCTTGCCGATCCGCTCGAACTGGCGCTTGAGCACCGGTTCGCCCATCAAGGCATCGCGAAGTTCAGGTGTGCTCAGCACGGTAGGCGCCATCATGTTGACGCTGGCGGCACCCATGTTACGGGCCATGATCGATGCGCAAAGCTCTGCGGAAAATTCGCGAGTGCCGCTTGACGATCCCGTCACCTGAACCACGGAAAGTCCCTCCAGCGGCCGGGGCAAGGCAATCGCGTCCGCAATCGCCAGAACGGTGCGTCCCCACGAAACGCAGATCGTATCCCCGGGCGAAACCATGCGCTCGATCAGCCGCGCTCCGCCCGCTCCCAGTGCCTTCAGGCGCGCATCCGGCTCGGCGGACTTCTCGGTCGGTATGACAAGCGCTTCTGTCAGGCCGAACTTGGCCGCCAGTTTGCGGGCAATATTGGTACGGGCAACGATCTCCGGATTCATCAGGATCCTGACGACGCCCTTCTGCCGTGCCTCCTGGAGATAGTTGACGATGGTGGCGCGTGAAACACCAATCATCGCGGCGATCTCATTCTGGGTGAGCTGGTTCTCGTAATAGAGCCAGGCCGCCCAGACGATGGCGTCGTCGAACTCTGCTGGGATGGCATGCGTAGACGGCGTCAAATCGTCCGAGGTCATACTCTATTCCTGATGTCTGCGATGTGCCTGAGTTGCACAGAAAAAGCTTTTAATCAACAAGTCGCTCATTGATGTTGACGAATGTCAATCAATGGTGTCAATTGTTTCAGACGCGAGGGGAAACCTCTGGAAGTCTTTGTTATACCACAGGAAAATTAGGATTTTCTGTGAATGTATCCTCATGTCTGCGTGCGGCGGCCGCAGCTTGTCAGCTAAGGAAATGGCAGATGAAATCTAAATGGTCAGAAGCGGACTTCGCTACGATTGTCGGCGCCTATGAGAAAGCCGGGATCAGTCGCGATGTTGCCATCCGCACCTACACAACGCGCCTGCTTGGCTCTGAGCCCAAACTCGTGCTGCATGGCGGCGGCAATACCTCGGTCAAGACGACGTTGGTCGATCATGACGGCAGCGCCGTTGAGGTGCTTTGTGTAAAGGGGAGCGGCTGGGATATGGGCAAGATCGAGCCTGCCGGCTTGCCGGCGCTGCATCTTGAACCGTTGAAAGCCATGGTGAGGTACGAGTCCCTCTCGGACGACGACATGGTAATGTTGCAGCGTCGGCTCTTGCTTGATCCGGCGTCACCCAATCCGTCTGTCGAGGCGATCCTTCACGCCATTCTGCCTTTCAAGCATGTCGACCATACGCATGCGAATGCCATTGTGGCGCTGACCAACCAGCCCCGCGGCGAGGAGATCATTCGAGAGCTTTTCCCGGAAATGATCATCGTGCCCTATGTCATGCCCGGCTTCGATCTGTCGAAGGCCTGCTTAAAGGCATTTTCCGCTCGGCCGGATGCGCCGGGAATGATCTTGCTGAAGCATGGTATCTTCACTTGGTCGGATGATCCGCGCGAAGCCTATGAGAATATGATTGCGGCGATCGACCGGGCCGAGAAGCGTATCGCGGAAGGGCGGCCCCGCCCCTTCGGAACGGCAAGCGCCGGGCAGCCGGGCACGAACCTCGCGTCTGTTTCGGACATCGCCCCCATCCTGCGCGGTGCGATAGCGCTTCCCGGCAAGGGGGAGGGGCGTCCGCGTCGCTTTGTGATCGAGCATCGTTCGAACGATGATATTCTCGATTTCTGCGGTGCCCCCAATGTGGCCGATCTCGTTCGTCGCGGAAATGCGACGCCGGAGCATGTCATCCACATCAAGCGCTACGGCATTGCCCTTCCGCCGCCGAGGGCGGACGATATCGAAGGCTGGGTCGCAACGGTCAAGGCAGCAGTGGCCTCCTATGCCGCAGACTACAAAGCCTATTTCGAGCGCAACAACGCACGCGTCGGCGGCGGTAAGACGATGCTCGACCCCATGCCGCGCGTTTTCTATGTGGACGGTATCGGTCTGTTCGCCGCAGCTGCGACGCAGAAGTCGGCACGCATTTGCGCCGATGTTGCTGAAGCGACCATCGAGGTCATTCGTGGCGCCGAGGGTATTGACCGTTTCGAGGCGCTTTCGGAAGAAGATCTGTTCGATATCGAATATTGGTCTCTGGAGCAGGTGAAGCTTAGCAAGCAGACGGAGAAGCCGTTGACGCGGCAGGTGGCGGCGGTGACGGGCGGCGCAGGCGGCCTTGGCCTTGCCATAGGCGCGCTTCTGAAAAGCCAGGGTGCTGAAGTTGCCTTGATCGATATCGATGGCGAACGGGTCGCAGCTGAGGCCAAACGCTTGGGCGCATTCGCTGTCGCGTGCGATTTGACGGATCCTTCAGCGGCGGAAAGCGCACTTGCCCGGATAGCCGCAGAGTTCGGCGGCGTCGATATCCTGGTGTCAAATGCCGGCGCCGCTTTCCAGGGCGCGTTGACGGCGGTGGACGACGCCTTGTTCAAAGCAGCTTTCGACCTAAACTTCTGGAGCCACCATTATATCGCCCGTGCGGCGGTCAAGGTGATGCAGCGTCAGGGCACGGGCGGGTCGCTCGTCTTCAACGTCAGCAAACAGGCCGTCAACCCAGGGCCGGACTTTGGCCCGTATGGGACGTCGAAAGCGGCGCTGATGGCGCTGATGCGGCAATATGCACTGGAACATTCCGGCGACGGCATCACGGCCAATGCAGTCAATCCGGACCGGATAAGGACCCGGCTGATGACGGATGAAATGGTCGAGGAACGAGCGCGGGCGCGGGGTGTGACACCTGACGTCTATATGCGCGGCAACCTTTTGAAGCGCGAGGTGTCATCGGAAGATGTTGCCGAGGCCGTGCTGCATCTTGTGCAGGCAAGGACGTCCACCGGGGCAGTGGTCACCGTCGACGGTGGCAATGTCGCGGCAATGATGCGCTGATATCGCTGAAGGCCGCGTACAAGTGATGCAGGCGAGCCGCCGGGCACGATTACGCGGCGGCTCACAATGATGATATTTGACGGCGAATACTCGCCGATCATTCGCGTGAGTTCAGGCGCCCGAAAGGCTCTTTATCGAGCCGTCGGACCAAACCGTCCGTCCACCCCGGATCGTGCTGCGCAGGCGCGGCACCCGACCGCGTTCCGCAATCACGAGATCGGCGCGCATCCCCTTGGCGATGCTGCCGCGATCATGAAGGCCCAGTGCCTTTGCCGGATTTGCGCTTGCCAATGCGACCGAAGCGGCAAGGCCGCCTTCGCCGATTTCTGCCAAGGCCACGACTGCGGGCAGAATGGCGGAGGGGTGATAGTCGCTCGCCAGTATGTCCAAAACGCCGGCCTCGTAGGCCTCGCGCGCCGAAAGATTGCCTGAATAGGACAGTCCTCGCAGCGCATTTGGCGCGCCCATGGCGGTCGCCAATCCCAAACGCTTGGCTTCCGCGGCTGCAGCGACGTTGATTGGAAACTCGCTGATCGCGGCGCCGAGGCTGTGCAGAAGCACCACCTTCTCGATGGTATCGTCATCATGGGACGCGAGCACGACATCACTCTGCCGCGCCAGCTCCGCCAGCCCGTTGATGATATCCATACTGTCGCCGTGCTCGGAGCGGGCGGCCATGCGTTGTTTCACCAGTTCCGCCGCTTGGGTCTCGCTGATCTTCTTGACCTTTGCCGTGTTGGCGATGTGCAGCTCGATATCCCGATATTGCCCCTGGCCAGGTGTGTGGTCCATGAGCGAAATCAGGTGGAGGGCATCGGCATCGATAAGGGCCTTGGCTTCTTTCAGAGCAGGCAGGAAGGTGACTTCGAAGCGACCGTGGATACGGTGGTCGATCAGCAACTCGTCTCGCATCGATGCGAGCGTTTCGATCATCGCGCGGGTATGCTCGACTGAGCGGAGATGGCCATAGGTGGCCGGCGTGAAGGCAACCGCGGCATAGGCCGTCGTGACGCCGCAGGCGGCAAGTTTCTTGTCGAGATCGTACACGCCGAGCTCGATCGGCATGCGGACGTTAACGCGAGGCTCGACGTCTTTCTCGATCATATCGCCATGCATGTCGACGAAACCTGGAAGGAGAAGCTGGCCGCGGCCATCTATCTCAGCCTCTTCGACCGGCCTTTCGCTGATGTCAGCGATCAGCCCATCCTCGATCCTGACGGCGCCACGCTCGATGACACGGTCCTGCAATACAATTTCAAAATTACTCAACCACATCGTCTTGCTCGTCCTCGATCTTGATGGCTTCCAGATGCAATTCTCGGTCGATCAAAGCCCTTACATCGTCCGGGTGGTGAAAGACACCGATCATCGCAACGCCGGATGCCTTGAGCTGCGCCAATCTTTCGACCAGTGCGCGGCGGGCGGCATGGTCGAGCGATGCCGTCGGTTCGTCGAGCAGCAGCAGGCGCTGCGGCAGGATGAGAGCGCGCGCAAGATTGACTTTCTGCTGCTCGCCGCCGGAGAAGGTCGAGGGATAGGCCGACCAGAGCTGTCTTTTCACGCCGAAGGCATCGAGCCAACGTCGGGCTTCGGCCAAAGCTTCGCCATGCGCCCTGCCGGCAAGTCTCAGCGGCTCGGCGACGATCTCTTCGGCCGCAACGCGCGGGCGGGCGTTGAGGAACTGCGTGACGAAGCCGATCTCCCGACGTCGTAGTACTGCAATATCGACGTCGGCGGCGGTCGCAAGATCGATGATGCCTTCTTTCGTGTGATAATAGACGTGGCCCGCGCGCGGCAGGTAGGAGCGATAGAGCGTACGCAGCAGCGTCGATTTGCCCGCACCGTTCTCGCCCTTCAGCAGAATGAACTCACCCGCATTCAGCTCGAAATCGATATTCTCGAAGGCGAACAGCGTGCGCTTGAGGTGATGCATCTCGAACTGCTTCGAAAGGCCTTCGACGCGCAGCACCGTCGGTTTGGTCTGACGGGCGGAAACCTGGATATTCATCTTTCTTTCCCTGTCAAAGCTTGGCGTGAACGAGCTGTTGCGTATAGGCGTGCTGCGGATCCTGGAAGATCTGGTCGGCGAGACCCTGTTCCACGACCATGCCACGGCGCATGACCATAACCCGGTCTGCCATCGTACGGATGACACCAAGATCATGCGATACCAACACCATGGTAATGGAACGCTCGCGCTGCAGCCGCTTCAGCGTATCGAGAACCAGCGCCTGAACGCTGACATCGAGGCCGGTCGTCGGCTCGTCGAGCAGCAGAACGGCCGGTTCGAGCGCAATCGCCTTGGCGAGCTGCACGCGTTGCTGCATGCCGCCGGATAGCTCGTTCGGCCTGGCATCCATACGCTCGATCGGAAACTCGGAGGCGTTGAGCGACTGGCGCGCTCGGTCGCGCAGCTCGGCGAAGTTGCGATTGCCGGCGATCAGCAATCGCTCAGCCACGTTGCCGCTGCTGGTATGGTTCATCAGCAGGCCAAGATGCGGATTCTGATAGACGATGCCGATATGATGGGCGCGCAGCATTCGCCGTTCGAAGCGATCGAGCGTGAAGAGGTTACGGCCCTCCTGGCCGGGAAGGGCGAGATTGTAGGTGCCGGTATCCGGCGTATCTTCAAGGTTCATCATTCTCAGAAGGGTCGACTTGCCGGAGCCGGATTCGCCGACGATGCCAAGGACTTCGCCCGGATAGACCGTAACGTCGACGCCGCCGAGTGCCGTGACGTCACCATAGTTGCGGGCAATGTCGCGAATGGTCAGGATGGGCTGCGCCATCATCAGTCGGGGCGGCTGGCGGGTCAACTCTGTTGATTGAGTAGGGTCAAGCGCGACCATCAGTCCATCTTTCCATTGTTGTACCATGTTTCGCCGATCGCGACCGGTTCTGCTTCCGATTTTCGGATGTGCTTGACGCCGAAGTGGCTGTCGGACAGCTCGTATTGCGAAGTGCCGTCGTCCTGTGGAAGCTCGTTCATGAAGAAGCCCGTGACATTGCTGCGGTAGCAGGTCTTGTCCTGGTGATCTTCGACGCGGTAGGGCACATCGTCGAAGACAAGCGGTTCGACGCTCGTATAGGGCGGCACGGCAAAGATGCGCTTTTCGCGCCCAGCCGAAAGGATCGTCAGATGATCCGCCTGATTGAGCTTCGGCACGTCCCAGCGCGGAATGGGCGACGGCGTCATGACGTGGCGGCCGTTGACCATGCTCGGATAGCTGGATCCCTGCATGATCCGGCCCGATTTGACGAGCTGTTCGTAGAGCACGAGCCATAGTTGCCCATAATCGGCATCGCCATGCATTTCGCGGGCGACGGACAGGTCCGGCTGGACGGCGCGCAACGGTTCCGGGTCCGGAACCTGCAGCACGAGGATCTGGTCTTCGCGCAGTTTTTCTTCCGGGATGCGGTGGCGGGACTGGATGATGGTGGCCGCCATCGTGTCTTCCGTCTCGACCGCTCCACCAACGCGCCCAACGAACTTGCGGATGCTGCTGGCATTGACGGAATCGTCGGCCCCCTGGTCGATGACTTTGACCACAGAGGTCGGCTTTAGAAGTGTCAGCGTCACCTGCAGACCGCCGGTTCCCCAGCCGCGGGCAATCGGCACCTCTCGGCTGGCATAGGGCACCTGATAGCCGGGCACCGCAATCGCTTTCAGAATGCGGCGACGCATTTCGCGCTTGGCGGATTCGTCGAGAAAGCCGTAGTTGAAAGCCACCCAAGGCTTCGTGAGTTTCTGAAGCTTCATAGTGCGGCCTCCTCCTGCCGGGCGGCAGGTTTCTCATTAGCGGCAGTCTTGGCGGCATCAGCGCTCTTGTCCGCCTTGACGCGACGCAGCGCGTCCAGGCTAGACTGGAAGGTGACGTAATGCGGGAGCTTGAAATGGATGCAGAAGCCGGAGCTTTCGACCGGCTCAGTGTGATAGAGAATGAATTCCTCGTTCGAGGCGGGATGCGGATTGGGCTGGCTGGAGGCGAGATCGAGCGTTGCAGCCGCAATCACCTTCACCTCGTTCCAACCGAAGGTGGCGGAGAAGCCCAGCTCCAGCTCTCTCGCCTTGGATATGACCTCAGTCTGGCTGACGCGGACGCGGCCGGCACTGAAGATGGTGCCGCAGGGGTGACGCATTCGGACCGGCGCTTCGGCCAGACGCAATTCGTTGACCGTCGGATGCACGGAACTGTAGCCGCGCATGGTGGCATAGCCAAGCGCCAGGGTTCCCCCGGTGTCGGAGCGCGCGAGGCTCTGCAGCTTATGTGCCCTGGCCGCGGGAAACAGCAGCGGCTCGCGTGTCAAATCGGGAATGTCGTCAGGCGCAACGGCTTGGGCTGCGTGCTCGGGAATGAGCCCCTGCGCTTTCTGCCAGCTGGTCAGAGACGGTTGGGTCGCAGGGGCCGGTTTTGCTGCCGGAATAACCGGTTCCGGCACATAGTCTGCGCCTTTCAACACGTCGACCTGCAGCAAGCGGTGCGAGTAGTCGAGCGTCGGGCCGAGGATCTGGCCGCCGGGGATGTCCTTGAAGGCGGCGGAGATACGGCGAACGGTGAAAAGATCCGTCTGGCCAATCGGCTCGGCGACCGCGATACGGGGCTGCGTCGTGCGATAGGCGCGCAGCAGGAGGATGGCTTCATAGAGATCGCCGCCTGCCTGTGCCAGCGCCAACGCCGCGAGATCAGGCTCATAGAGCGATGCCTCGCCCATGATGCGGTCGATGAGATAGGGGAGGCCGGTCCGAATGGCCTCGACGCGCTCGCGGGTAATCGGGCCAAGATCGGCGCGGAAAAGCCTTTCCGCCTGTTCGATGGCATATTCGCCGCCGCGGGTTGCTACATAGGCCATCACAGCACCTCGATTTTCGTTGAACGGGGAATACCGAGCAGACGCTTGCCGTCGACCAGATAGAGATCCCAGCCGAGGGGATAGCGGAGATCATGTCCCAGGACGTGGTGTAGCTTAGACGACCACGGCTCATCCCAGAGGGTCGGATGAGTATCAGCTTGCTGCTGGCAGGCTGATGAGCGGATCATCGCTCATTGTGGCGATTGTCTCAAGTGTCATGTAGCGGGATCGCTGGACGGCCCATTCATCGTTCTGTTCGAGCAGCAGCGCACCGACCAGGCGCACGATGGCGTCGTCGTTGGGGAAAATGCCGACGACCTCTGTGCGC